>JBAPTI010000115.1:0-26950 GCA_049282095.1 Chthoniobacterales bacterium | reverse complement strand
CCGCAGTCCCCTGGATGACCTCAAGGCGCTTCGCAGGGAACTGGAGCTCTACAATCCTGAACTTGCCGCCCGTCCCTGGTGCATCGTTGCCAACAAGATGGACATGCCCGAGGCGGAGGCGAACCTGAAACTCTTCAAGAAGAAATACAAGGGAGTGACCATCCTCCCCATCTGCGCCGAACTGGGCGAGGGGATCCCGGAACTGAAATCCTTCCTCCATGAGAAAGTCGAGGAAGAGGAGGCCCGGAAAGCATCGGCTGAGAAGACTTCAGGAACGGCGATTCAGGATTTCGAGGGGAATCCCCCGCTAGTTTACTAGAGCTTCTTGCGTTGAGTCTGTCGTTCCTTGGGCGATCAATTGGGGCTGATGACTCCTACCAAGGGAGATATTTCTAAAGAAGCGTTGCCATTAGTCATAAAAACTCTGCGCCTCTGCGCGAGATTTCTTCCCTGCCTCATCCCATCAACTCGGGCCGCAGGGATTCGAACCCTGGGCCTCCACGACCCGAACGTGGCGCTCTACCAAGCTGAGCTACGGCCCGTTGATGGCTGCCGGATGAACCGGCGGAGCAGAGTAATGAAGCGTCGGGGCGGTTCCTTCGCAAGGAGAAACCGGCGGCCTGAGACGACTCACCCCGGTTATTTTTTCTGTCCCTTCGGATTTTGTTTTGTCCCAGCGCCCGGAATGGAATTCAAGACACCCGGAAGGGCATTGCTTGCCGGCACGGGATCCTGGTTCCGGAGGGCCTGCTGGAAGGCCGGATCACCGGCCACCTGCTGGAAGAGTTGTTCGCGTGATATCTGCTGGAGGGCGGTGTTGCCCCCGAGTTGAACGGATTTGCGGATGTTGGCGTAAGCGGCCTCACGCTGTCCGGTGATGAGTTCGTACTTGGCGATCGTGTAGGGGACATCCCACTGGTCAGGTTGGGCCTTTTCAAGTTTTCTGGCCACCTCGAGAGCCTGGGGAAGGCGACTCTGGGTTGCGTAGAAGTTGATCATGTCCCGCAGGAATGGGACGTCCTTGGGAGTTGCGGCGATGGAGTTGGAAATGATCCGGTCCGTGTCGTCCACGCGGCCCAGGATCATCAGGCTCTGAAGAACCGGTGCAAGAGCCTGACGGTTGTTCGGGTTGGCTTGCAGGTTCATCATCTGAAGAGGAAGCTCCTGCGATGCCTTCAGGCGGGCCTCCGTGGCGACGGCAAGACGCTGGAGAACCTTGCTGTTGGGATCCAGGGGGAGGTATCCGGCGACAAGATCCCTGGCATCCTTGAAGCGACCGATCCTGGTGTAGAGATTCACCAGATTGCTGGTCGTCTCAGTATTGGCAGGCCACATCGAAAGGGCCTGCTTGTAGGCTTTCTCGGCGGCATCGTTCATGTTCCGGAAGGAGTAAATGTTGCCTCCGGTGTTGCGCAGTTTAGCAAAGGAGTGCATGGCGAGGTCGTCGTGGCGGAATCCGGGAACGGCATCCAGCTTCCTGATGTAATCATCCCACCAGGCGAGATCCTTCTCCGCTGTGCCGGGTGGAAGGGCGTTCATCTTGTCATGGGCTATCTCGTAGCAGAGCCCGTGAGGGATGGCGTAGGGATAGGACCACTGCATCGGGAAGCTCTCCTCGACGTAGAAATGGCGCGGCGTCCCGTCTTTCTTGTCCCTATTGCGTAGGAAGATCCATTCGGCCACGGCGGAGTTGAGGGCCACGGGGTCACTCTGGGGATTGGGCATCGCGGCCGGGTTGGCCTGATACTGGCGCATCAGCACTTCGAAGAGGGCCATGATGTCCTCGCGGTGAGGGAAGGTCAGGCGCTCCTCGGGATAAGTCTTGTCCCGCCCGATCAATTTCTCGATCCACGAGAAGGTTGTCGGCCGCTCCGCGGTGTAATGGGAGCGGATGTAGCGGTTGTAGAAGGTGTCAGCCAGCGCATTTTGGGTGACGATGTAGAGATCGCGCCTGTCGAAATTCGGATCACGCTTGTACTTCTCGAAACTCTCCCCGAAGACCATGTAGGTGGGGACGAAACGGCCCGGATCCGTCCCGCCGAAGACAAAGCTGTCCTTGGGCAGATCGACCAGCATGTCGTGCCCGTACATCCAGCCGAACCAGTGACCGCGTTGGGAACTGTTCGGGAGTGAAACCACAAAGGTGTAGATCGCCGCCACGATCGCGACGGAGGGAATGATCCATCGGACCCAGCTTCTGTCAGGGAAGCGAGCTTCGATTCGTGAGAAGAGAGCGGCGGCGCCGAAGCTCGCCAGCATGATGAAGAACGCGTAGCAGAGACTCTGATACTGGTACTGCATGTCCCACCCGGCATTGTCGTAGCCGTTGTTCCAGGAGAGAGGTTGCAGGAATGCCGAGAGACAGAAACCGATGACGAGAAGGTAGAACCAGATGCGTTGTTCTTTGGGGAGTCGCCAGAAAAGGAGGAATCCCGCCAGCGCGAAGATCAACGGGATGGGGGAGATATTCTGAGCCATGACCCGCCAGAAGACCTTGCAGAATCCGTTGAAGGATTGGAGGGTTGACTCTTCGTCCGGCGCTTTCGGCCCCTTCTGCTTCTCAACGGGTGGCACGCCGACGAGTTTCCCAACTGTTCCCTGAAGCTGGTCGGCCAGCGTTCCCCAGTACTGGGAGCGGTTGATCGCGTAGAAGAATCCCTCCGGGGTGCTGCAGTAGCTCCAGTTCATCGGGGGATTGGTGGAGGAGGCGAGGGGCATGTAGGCGTAAGGGAGCAGGCCCGCAAAGACCGCCACGAGGATCAGGAGACCCTGACGCCATTCCGTAAGCTTCCGGCGAATCACCAGGAGAAGAATGAAGCCCGCGCCCACCGTGTAGAGGAGGCGGACAGCAGCCTTCATCGCCAAAGCGTGGTATTGATCGGTCGAGAGGTAGGCGAAACCGAGGTAAAGGAGTGCCGCCGTGAAGATGCTGTAGAGGGCGTATTCCCAGAACAGTTCGGCATGAAGGAGCAGGATGACCAGTAGCGGCAGGAAAGCCATCGCAAGGGTCATGTGATGGTTGCTCATTCCGAGGCAGAAAGTGAAGAGCAGCCAGACAAAGGCATTCTTCCAGTAGGGCCTCCTGATCCAGACGTAAGTGAGCATCAGGAACACCATCATCAGGCAGACATGGAGTGCGTAGAGCCCCTTTCCGACAACGGCATGGGACCAGATCGGTGTGACCCAGATGAAGGTCAGAGTGGCGGCAACGGAGAGGACGGTGGCGGATAAGCGCGCCACACCGAGCCAGCGGGTTGCATTCAGCGAGATCAGTGAGAAGACTCCGGCACTGATGGCCGTGCAGAGACCCGAGAAGAGGTTGATCTTCCAAGAGCCGTTTCCGAAGGGGATGATATGGCTCCAGAGCCCGGCCAGGATCGTCCAGAGTGGATACCCCGAAGGATGCATCACTCCCCAATGAAGGGCGGCGGTGGCCATTTCCCCGTCGTCGTTGAGGCCGATGTTCGGCATCACGGTCGACCAGTAGGTCACGAGTGCGACCAGGAAGCAAATGAGCGCCGTCAGACGCTCATGTCGGTCGAAGATGCGGAAGGGATGGATCCTCTCCTCTGTTTGGCTTGCGGATTCGTTAATCCCCGGATTCGTGGTGATGTCGGTGCTCATTGTGCAGGGTGGGGGGAGTTGATTGAGGACAATCAGGGAGTCTTCTTCGTTTTGGGAGAGCGGCGCAGGCCGCTCGCGAAAAGGAGGCCCCAGACCATCAGCAAGGCCTCGATGACGATCTTCTTCGACATCTTGGAGGTACCCTCGACGCGGTCGGCGAAGATGATCGGCACCTCGACGATGCGCAGGCCACGGATCCATGACCGGTGGTTCATCTCGATCTGGAAGCCGTACCCATTGGATTTCACGCTCGGGAGGTCGATTGATCCGAGGGTGGCGCGACGCCAGCATTTGAAGCCGCCTGTGGGATCCCAGACCGGCATCCCGGTGATCCACTTGACGTAGTAGGAGGCTCCGACGCTCAGCACGAGTCGGTTCAGGGGCCAGTTAATCACACGGATGCCACCCGCATAACGCGATCCGATGGCAAGGTCGGCACCCGAATCACGGATCCCCGCGATCAGTTTCGGAACATCCTCCGGGGAGTGGGAGAAATCTGCATCCATCTGGACAATCAGGTCGTATCCATGGGAAAGGGCCCACTCGAATCCCGCCACATAGGCCCTGCCAAGTCCGTTCTTGGCTGTCCGGGAGAGAAGATGCAGGCGTGGTTGACCTGCCGAAGTTTCCTCCACCCACTTGCCGGTTCCGTCAGGTGAGCCGTCGTCGACGACCAGAATCTCCACCCCGTCGGGCAATGCCAGCAGTCGCTCCACCATCTTGGGGAGATTATCCCGCTCATTGTAGGTGGGGACGACGACGAGAATGCGTTCGGACATGGAAAGGATTAAAGGTTGGAGATAAGATGAAAACGTTAGCCGAGAAGCGGAAATCGTCGAGTGTCAAAAGAGGTAACCCGGGCCGCCATCTGTGGCGAAATCTTGCCGCCGCGCCATCTATCGGATGTAATGCCTCCTCTGAAGAATCCGATGAACAAGCGATGGGGAGTGCTCTTTGACTGGGACGGGGTCGTGATCGACTCCTCCCCTGAGCATGAGCATTCCTGGGAGTTGCTGGCCGGGGAACGGGGGTTGCCCCTTCCCGAGGGACACTTCAAGGCCGGATTCGGCAAGAAGAACGAGGTCATCATTCCATCCCTTGGTTGGGCGAATGATCCTGTCCTGGTTCGTGAACTGGCCGACCGCAAGGAGCAGCTCTACCGTGGCCTGGTGGCCGAGCGTGGGGTGAACATCCTTCCCGGAGCCCGCGAGCTTCTGGAGGCCCTGAAAGAGGAGGGGATCCCACGATCGGTGGCCTCCTCGACCCCGCGCAGGAATCTCGAGGCCCTCTTCGCCGCAACCGGATTGGACACCCTCTTCGATGCGGTTGTTTGCGGTGATGATGTCTCCCATGGGAAGCCCGACCCCGAAGTGTTTCTCAAGGCATCCGCCGCTCTCGGTCTCGACCGTGATCATGCCGTCGTCATCGAGGATGCCTTTGCCGGGATCGAGGCCGCACGGCGGGGAGGGATGAAAGTGGTCGGAGTCGCCACGACCCATCCCGTCGAGGCGCTGAAGGATTGTGATCTTGCCGTGACCTCCCTCCTGGAAGTCACCCCACTCATTCTTGGAAAGCTGCTGACCGCCCCATGACACCCCCGCTCGATCTGCTTCGTCTCCTGGAGGAATTCGCGATTTCCCTCCTCCTTCCCATCGCACTCATCTTAACAGGGGGGCTCTTCGTGATGGCCGATGTCGTCCTTCTCAAGCGCCGGGGTGACGCCGACGGCGTCAACTCCTACATCGGTTCCGGAAGCCGCCCTCGTCCGGGGCTGCGTCTTGCTTCGGTCTTCTTCTTCACGCTCGCCTCGATCCTGACAGCCCGCGATCTCCTTGAGTTGCTCCGGACGGCTCCTCCGATCGCGCTTTCCCTCGGCATCGGGATCACCTCCACGATCCTTGCCTTCCTGATCCTGCTCTTCGGCATTCTTCTTCCCCGCGCCCTTGGAGAGGCCCTTCACGAGTCGCTGCCGATCCGTGCCCTCTCCAAGCTGGCCCATTGGCTCACCATCTGGCTCGATCCCCTTGCCGAACTGGGTTGGACCGCCGTGGCCTCCGTCCTGCGGATTCTTGGGATCGACAGGGTCAGGACCGCGGAGCAAAGCGAGGAGGAGGTCCTCCAACTCATGGATGAGGGACTGGAAAGCGGAGCCTTCGATCCTGTCGAGAAGGAGATGGTTGAGGGTGTGCTCGATCTCGACGAGCAGTCCGCAGCCGAGTTGATGACCCCCCGCTCACGCGTCACATGGCTCGATCTGGACGAACCCGACGAGGTGAACTGGCGCCGCATTGCGGGGGCCGGTCATTCGGACTACCCCGTCTTTCAGGGAACCCATGACAACATCCGCGGCATCGTCTCCGTGAAGTCACTCTGGGGGAACATCTCCTTGACCGGTTCCGTGCGACTTCCCGACGTGCTCAATGCGCCGCTCTTCGTGCCGGCCACCATGACCGCCACGCGCTTGATCGAGGAGTTTCGCAAGACCCGCCGCCACGTGGCCCTCGTCGTCGATGAATTCGGCGTCGTGGAGGGGATGGTGACGCTCAAGGATGTCGTGGAGGCCATCGTCGGCCGCCTTCCCGAGCGTGGCGTCCGCCAGCATTATCCGGAGATCATCCTTCGGGAGGATGGAAGCTGGCTTGTGGATGCACAGTTTGATTTCGAGGAGACCGCCCGCGAGATCGGCCTCGAGTACTCCTCGGAGGAACCCGGGGAGAACAGGTTCCAGACCGTTGGCGGATTTGTCCTCCATCATCTCGGTCACATTCCCGAAGAGGGGGAGAAGCTCGTCTGGAACTCCTACCGCTTCGAGATCGTCGACATGGACCGCCAGCGCATCGACAAGCTGCTTGTCTCGCGTGTGGTGCCCGCGGATGGAAATTCCACCCGGGCTGATGGCATGGTGGATGGTTGAAGGGTTGTCCCCAACGGGCTTGTCCCGGTTGGCGTATGAGATGCGAGGGATTGATACAAATCCCTTGCAACCCTTTTAACACTTTAACCCGGATTATGCATTAGGGACAGGATTCCGGGAGCGGGGAACGGGTTAAAAAGTTAGAAAGTTGAAACGTTACAAAGTGGATCAAAACAGCCCTGATCTGATAATCGTGATGGCGATTTCAGAGAAAACGTCCCGGCAGCGTGGGCCGAAGAGTCGAATCAAGGTTTCCAATTCAGTCCCTTGTAACCCTTTTAACGCTTCAACATTTTAACTCCCCTGAGGCCCCACCATACGGGTGAACCATCCACACCTATTGATGCCGCTACAATGCAAATCCGGGCTTAAGACTCTTCCTGTTTTCCTGATTTCCCTATTCAATATTTTCCCCTGATCCCCTGAGTCCAAGAATCCATGTCCACTCCCCATATTCATCATCCCGAACTCTTTCCCATCGAGAAGTACTGGTGGCTCTATGGAATCTTCTGCCTGATGATCCTCGGGAGCCTCTTCCTCGACATGAGGAGACGGGAAGGCAAGGAACACGCGATCGGTCATCGCGAGGCGCTCTCCAATGTCCTTTTGTGGGTCAGTCTCGCCCTGCTCTTCTGCGCCGGTCTTTATTTCTACGGAGTAAAATTCTTTCCCTCGGATCCGAGGCTTGCCGGTTTTGACGCCCATGCTTTGGCACGTCAGTGCAGTCTTGAGTTTCTCTCGGGATGGCTCGTCGAGAAGAGCCTCTCGGTCGACAACCTCTTCATCTTCCTGGTGGTCTTTGACTTCTTCGCCATCCCGCCGAAGTACCGACACAGGATCCTCTTCTACGGCATTCTTGGTGCCCTCATCTTCCGCGCCCTCTTCATCGCACTCGGTTCGGTGCTGATGCAGATCTCCTGGGTACCGATGTTTTTCGGCGTTTTCCTGGCCTTCACGGGGCTCAAGGTGGCATTCGGCCCCGAGTCGCATCCCGATCCGGCGCACAACATCCTCCTTCGCCTTCTCAGGAAGGTGCTTCCGATCACCCCGACGCTGAGGGACGGGAAGTTCCTTATCCATGAATCAGGCCGATGGATGGGGACTCCGCTTCTTCTTACCCTCGTCTTCATCGAGTTCACCGACATTGTTTTCGCGGTCGACAGCGTCCCTGCAATCTTCGCCATCACCAGTGAACCGTTCATCGTCTTCACCTCGAACATCTTTGCGATCCTGGGTCTGCGCGCCCTTTTCTTCGTCCTTGCAGGGATGGCCTCCAAGTTCCACTACCTCAAGTACGGCCTCGGGTTCATCCTCTGCTTCGTGGGATTGAAGATGTCCTGGCTGGACAGACACTACGAGGGACACTTCCCGACCGCCTGGTCCCTGGGGATCATTGTGGGGGCGCTTTTCCTGTCCGGGTTCTTCTCATGGCTGCTCCCATTGAAGGAAAATGAGAAATCCGTAAGCTGAATGAAGTAATCAGGAAATCAGGAAATCAGGAAAAGAAACGAATAGGATAGGATTCTTACCACTAAGGAAACTGCACAAGCATCTTCCGCCCTGATCACCTCAGCGGTTCGTGACTTTTCCCCTTTCCGTACTTCCTGATTTCCTGAGTTCCTGATGAAAGAATCTCCCCGCCGTTCCCTCTACAAACCGCTGGGGTAGGTTTCGTCGACTTCACCGGCCTCCCAATCGACTGTCCGCTCGAGCGGTTCCACCGCGCGTGTCTCGTCATAGTGGAGGATCGCGTCGAACTGATCGGGTAGCGACGACCGGAAGTAGTGGCTCTGAAGCTCCGTGTCCGGTCGGTAGATGACGCCGATCGCCCGTTCCATCCGCGTCTGACGCAGGAGGGCGGTGATCTCCGGGTCGGAATGGCAATCGAGCCAGAAGTTGGGTACCCCGGTTTCATGGAAGAGTTTCTCATAACTCCCTTCCAGTCCCGGTCGCACACGCTTCCGCTCGGCCGGGCCGTCCCAGTCAGAGGAGGCCGTGACCGTCCCGTGGTGAGTGGTGAATCCCACCGCAAGGGCCTTGCTTCCGAAGTGTTCCCGCACCAGTTGGCCGATATTGAATTCCCCTCTGGCACCCATTGAGGTGGCCGCAGCATTTCCCAAGTGGGAATTATGAGCCCAGACGACGATCCTGGCCGAGGAATGATTCTTGGTCAGATGCTCCCTGAGCAGGAGCAGCGTCTGCATCATGTGTTGGTCGCGCAGATTCCATGAGGAGACATCCTGGCGGAACATGGTCCTGTAGTACTCCTCGGCGTTGCGGATGAGACGGGCATTCTGGTCGGCATCGAAGAATTCATCCGAAGCCTTGGCTCCATCCTTCCCGAGTATTGCGCTCTTTCTGCCGTGCAGTTCCACCAGTGCCGCGATCACCTCGCGCTGGCAGTCGCCTGACATCCCCGATCCGGCAAGCAGTCCGTAGCGGCGTGTGTCACCGCCGAACTGTTCAAAACAGCCGTATCGTTCGGCGATCCGTTTTGCCGCCTCAGGGTCGTTCTCATGAAGGTAGTCGAGCACGGCCTCGATGGAGGCGTTGAGGCTGTAGAGGTCGAGTCCGTAAAATCCCGCGGCCGCGCCTTGGATCGGTATCCCCTTTCTTTCGTGATCGGCGACCGATTCGTTCCAGTTCCGGAGCCATCCCACGAAATCGAGCACATCCGTGTTTCTCCACATCCACTGCGGGAATCTTCGGAACCCTGCCAGTGCCTCGATCGCCTCGGAATCGCGTCCCGTTCCCCGCACATAACGGTTGATGCGGTGGGCATCCGGCCAGTCGGCCTCGACCGCCACGGCATGGAAGCCCGACTCCCGGATCAGGCGCTTGGTGATCTCGGCCCTGATCCTGTAAAACTCATGGGTTCCGTGCGATGCTTCCCCGAGCAACACCACTTCCTTACCCTTTGCCCGGTCGATCAGGGCATCGAAGTCGGAAGGGCCGCCGGTGAGTGGCAGGATTGCGTTCCTGAGAAGTGTGGCGTCAGAGTTCATAGTCGGAGGAGGCTGATTGTGGTTCGGATTCCAGGTTGAGGATGTGGTGGACCTCCTCATCACTGGTCTGCGAGAAATCCTCATACCACCACCCGACTCCGCCGAAATCCTTAGGTTTCAGGACGCAGACAATCTCTTCGGCGACATTGCTTAGTGAGATCACCACGGATTCCGGTGCCACGGGTGAGGCGACCACGATCTTGCGCGCACCACGTTGACGCAGGGAGGCGATCGCGGCGCGGATCGTTGCCCCGGTGGCGATTCCGTCATCCACAAGGATCACGGTCTTTTCACTCACCTCGAGAGGCGCCTTGTTGCCACGGTAGATCCGTTCACGACGCTCCATCTCGATGAGTTCACGGCGTTCCGCCTCGGCGAGGGCTCCGGAACTGATTCCCAGTGCAGAGAGCGTGTGGGGATTGATGATCCGGATTCCCCCGGATGCAATCGCACCCATGGCCAGTTCCTCATGACCCGGGACGCCGAGCTTCCTCACGACCAGGATATCAAGCGGGAGTCGCAGAGCCTGTGAGAGTTCATGGGCCACCGGAACACCTCCACGAGGGAGCGCCAGGACCACGCAGTCCTTCCTGTCCGCGTAGTGTCCCAGCTCCAGGGCCAGCAGTTGGCCGGCCTCCTGTCTGTTTCTGAAACGTCTCATCTCAAACCTCCTTTCTTCCCAGCTTCTGAAGGCTTCAGTGCCGGGTTTCCGTGGTGGTTGAAATGAAGGGCAAACCAGTCGGCTGCATCCACCGCAACCTGATCCAGCGTTCCCGGTTCCTCGAAGAGGTGTGTCGCCCCGGGAATGATCACCAGTTTCTTCTCGCAGTGCATCTGTGTCATCGCCTGCCTGTTGAGTTGCTCCACCTCGGTGTCGTTTCCTCCGACCAGGAGGAGGGTGGGGGCGGTAACGAGTGACAGGGCGCGACCCGCCAGATCGGGACGACCGCCGCGGGAAACGACCGCCGAGATCGAATGCTTCATGCCGGCCGCCGCGACCAAGGCTGCTGCCGATCCTGTGCTAGCACCGAAATAGCCCAAGGAGAGACCGCGGGCTTCATACTGATCGCTGATCCAGCGGGTTGCCTCCACGAGACGCTTCCCGAGGAAGGGAATGTTGAACCGCAGGTGACGTGTGACCGCATCAATCTGCTCCTCCCCAAGTGTGAGGAGATCCAGAAGGAAGGTCCCGATGCCCCGATCAACCAGATGACGTGCCACAGCCTTGTTGCGGGAACTATGACGACTGCTTCCGCTGCCATGCGCGAAGAGGACGATGCCAAGGGGGTTCGGCGGCATGACCCAATCTGCCGTCAGATCAGCGCCATTCGCATCTATATGGACGGTTTTTGCAAACCATTCGTGTCGTGTGATGGGTTCTTCCAATTTCATGACCCAAGGATCGCCCCTCCGGAAGCAATCCCTCAATTGGTCAAAACGCTTAAGAAGAAGGGGTGGGGAAGGGATGAAACCTGCCGTAACGGCTGCGTAGCAACGGCCGGGCAAGCTAACCTCAAGAGGGACTGGATGTCGTGAGCGGGGAAGGAGTTAAAAAAGTTAGAAAGTTGAAGCGTTACAAAGTGGATCCAAACAGCCCTGATCTGAGAATCGTGATGGCGAATTCAGAAAACGCGTCTCAGCAGTCCGGGTCAAACAGTCGGGTCATGGTTTCCAATCGGCACCTTGTAACCCATTTAACGCTTCAACATTTTTAACTCTATGAGGACTCACCATACGGGTGAACAATCCACACTTATTAATGCTGATCTGTTTGAAAATATGGTTTTCAGTTTTCCCTAGCTCCCCTCTGCAACCACCGTCCGGTCGCGTCCCTCGGCCTTTGCCCTGAGCATCGCTTGGTCTGCCTGTCTGATAAGTTCGTCGGCTGTTGTCCGGTCGGCCCGATCCGAGGAGGCGATGCCGACGCTGAGGGTGATCTTGGGGATCAGGACACCGTTCACATTCAGCGTCATCTGACTGACCCGTTCCCTGATCCGCTCGGCGACGATTACGGCTTGTTCCTGCCTTGTGTCCGGGAGAATCGCCACGAACTCCTCACCTCCCCACCTGCAGCAGAGATCAAGAGGGCGTTGAAGCGAGAGTTGGATGAACCTGGCTACGGCTTTGAGCGCGCGATCGCCCACCTCATGGCCGTGAATGTCGTTGAAGTCCTTGAAATGATCGATGTCGATGAAGAGCAGGCTGATCGGATTTCCGCTGCGGGCTGCGTCGCGCCAGAGCCGCTCGGTCTCCGCTTCCATGGAGCGGCGGTTGCCGATGAGTGTCATGGGATCCAGATTTGCATCCTCCAGGGCATTCTCGAGTCGTGCGGCCTGCCTGTATAGGCCGAGGAAGAGGATGCCGATGGCCGCGATGGCCAGCAGGGAAGAGATGATCAGGATGTGGTTCCGGCTCAGGAAGAGACGGCACATCCTTGCCTTGGTGACACTTGACCAGGAGCAGAAGCCGAAGAGTGGGTCTCGCTCGTATCCGACATAGACTGTCTTGGGAAATCCCGCCGCACCTCCCCTGATGCGCATCGAGTCTCGGTGTGCAGGGGATTCCTTGATCAGTCGATCGAGTGTCATGTTCGCCGGATCATCCTTGGTGGGAGCTCTCTCGGGCGGAGGATAGAGGAGGATGGTCTGTCCGGATGGATCCTGGACGCGGATGGCGCTTTGCTCGCCGTTGAGTGTTTCCTTGATCGTGCCGGTGAGTTCGATTTCATCGATCTGCACGGCCACCACCCCTGCAAAGCTCCCGTCGCGTTCGTGCAAAGGCATGGAAAGGTGGAAAACCATCTTGCCCGTCGTTGCCGCATTGCGGAGTTTGCCGATTGAGTATTTCCGCGAAGGGTCATCCCGGAGGCTTCGGTAGTAGTAGCGATCGGAGAGATCGATGGGTGTCGAGGGATACTCCCCGCTCCGGGCGATCAGTTTGCCGTTCTGGTTGAGCAAGAGCAGCAGTCCGAAGGAATCGGCCGAGTTGTAGATACTGAATGCCTCGACCACCGATCGGAGGATGTCATGAGACTGCTTCGGTTCGAGTGGAGCATCCCGGAGGGCCTCCTCAAGTCTGGTTCTGGCCGTATCGAGGATCTTGCTCGCATCGATGAGCGTTCCTCTCACCAATGTGGAGGTCGTGCAGGCCTCCCTCTTAAGTTCTCCCGTGGTATTTCTGATCAGGGTCTGCCATGAGATGTAGAGTGCCACGGTAAAGCCCAGAAGGAGCGTCAGGAGCGACGCAGCCGATAGGATTCTGATCCTGGATCGCAGGTTGCGATGGCGACTGTTCATCTCCTTGATTCCACATCTCTCAGGATCAGCAGTGCTCCTGATGGAGGAGTTCTCCCGGATGCCTCGTCGACTTTTTCGACGATCCACTTCCGACGGATGCCGTGACCGCATCATTGTCCGTAGGCACTTTGCGATCCTTGATCCATTCGGCGATCGGCATCGGTTTGCCGAAATAGTAACCCTGCGCGTAGTGACACCCGATCGACTTCAGATAGTCCGCCTCGGTCTTCTCCTCAACCCCCTCGGCGATGATCTCGTAGCCCAGGTTCCTGCCGATATCCATGATGGCTCCGAGGAGACTGTTTCTCGTGATGTCACCCTTGGCGATCCCGTGGATGAACTCCTTGTCGATCTTGATGATGTCGACGGGAAGTGTGGAGAGTTGCTGGAGGTTACTGTAGCCCGTCCCGAAGTCATCCAGGGCGATGGCGACACCATGCTCACGCAGGGTCGTGAGATTGCTGATCACCGTGGGGCTTGGCTGCAGCATGCTGCTCTCGATGATCTCTAGCATCAGGTTATGCGGGGAGAGGTTGTTCTTGCTGAGTTGTGAGAGGCAATTGGAGGCATACCCCTTGGAGGAGAGGATGGCGGGTCCGATATTCACCGAGAAACGGAATCCCTCGGTCTCAAGGAAATGTTTTGTTGAGTCGGATCGGAATGTCCTCAGTGTCTCCGCAAGGACGTAGTCGTCGAGTTGGGGTAGGTAGCGGGTTCTCTGGATCGTCGGCATGAACTCCGAGGCCTCCATCACTTTCCCGTTCCTGTCCAGAATCCTCATCAGTGCCTCAAACCCCGAGATTCCATCGGTTCGCAGGTCAACGATCGGCTGAAACATGGCGAAGAACCTGTTGTTCTGGAAGGCATCCTTCACCTTCCGATCGAGGGCCCTCTTGATCGAGAAAATCCTGATCACCTCCTCGTCGGCGATGCAGAAGCCTTTTCGCTCCCCTGACTTGACCAGATACATCGCCTCTTCGGCGCGGCGCAGAAGTTCGTTGGCGGTCAGGTCGGGATCGGCGAGCACAGCGCAGCCGATGCTGGCGTTCACGTGGATCTCGAGTTCACCGATCATGAATGATGTGGAGAGTGTCTTCTGGATCCGGTCGAGGAGTTGGCCGAGGCCATCCTCCACATCGATCCCGCGGGCCAGGAGGACAAACTCATCGCCGCTCAGGCGGCCCAGCAGGTCGTTGCTCCTGCAGATCCCGTTCAAACGCTTCGTGATCTCGATCAGGAGGCGGTCTCCGGTGTCATGACCGAAGTTGTCATTCACTTCCTTGAACCCGTCGATGTCAAAGAAGAGGAGGATCGAGTCGGGAGAGATCGATTCACTCTCCCTGATAGCCTTCTCCAGTCCCTTCATGATCACCGGCCTGTTGGCCGCTCCGGTAAGGTTGTCATGGGTGGCCTGATGCTGGAGATCGATCAGGACGAGTTCCCTCTCCGCGACGATCGCGAGATTCGAGGCCATCAGGTCGAAGATCTCCTGGATTCTCTTTTCCACCTTCCGGTGGTCGGGATAGATCAGCTCGATCAGGGCGACCAGACGGCCCCGGATACGGATCGGGACAGCCAGGTAGCTGTATTCCGGCCGTAGAGGTGCGGTGCTCACGAAGCGGGTATGACTGTGAACCTCAGCAGCTCCCTGCGGATCGCTGTCGATCTTCTGCCAGATCATGGGTAGCTCGGGATCGATGGGTAATGATTTGTTATAGGAGATCCCCGTGGTTCCTCCCGTCTGCATGTTTCGGATCCTGGCGGTGAGCCATCCGAGATTCTCATCCAGATGACTCATCAGGAAGTTCAGCGCCTCGTCGAAGGTCGGTGCCGTCGTGACGAGGTCGGCCGAGGATCGTAGCAGCCTGCCGTAGACCTCCTTCTCGAGGTGCAGGAGGCGTGAGAGTTTGGTATTCGACCGGTGGACGTCGATCATGTCCATCGCGATCTCTGAAAGCTTCTGAAGTGCTTCCAGTTGATGATCGGTCAGGTGCTTCGGTTTGTAATCAACAACGCAGAAGGTGCCGATCGGTATCCTGTCCTCGGTGACCAAGGGTGCACCCGCATAGAAGCGGATGTATGGGGAGTCCGTGACGAGCGGGTTCGTGGCGAAGCGGGGATCCTTGGTTGTATCGGGCACAACGAAGATCCTGTCGGGATCGATGATGGCATGGGCGCAGAAGGAAATGTCCCTAGGGGTCTCGCGGATGGGAAGTCCGTAGACCGACTTGAACCACTGACGGTTGCGATCGACCAGTGAGATCATTGCGGCGGGAACATCGCAGATGATGGAAGCCAATCTGGTCAGTCGGTCGAGCTTGGGGTCATTCCCCGTGTCGAGAATCTCGAATCCCAGCAACCGGGCGATCCGCTGCTCCTCTGATGGAGGGATCGGCATGGGGGCGAATGGAGTTCCATTCGAGGTGTGCTTCTCCTGACTTACGAATAACGCACTCGGGGTGCACACCATCTCCTCTGCCGGGGAACTTTCCTTGCTCTCCGATGCCGTCCCGGCGGGAAGAGGTGCCGGAGGTTCTGTCTCCGTGGATTTCGAATCGGACGTTGCATTCAATGCAGGGGCATTCTTGGGAGGTGATCCGGGGTCCGCTGCTACTGATGATATTGGTGGTGGCGGAGTATCTTTTGGGGGATTCACGGACCTATCTTCTGACTTCATGAGCTCAACCTAAGCTCCACACACTCCCCGAGAAAGATCCTGCCGGTAGTGAATCTGCTTAGATTGGGTGGAGAGAGGATGGGGAGAATGAAAAATGAAAAATGGAAAATGATGAACCAAGCCTGTGAGAACGGGCGCGGTAGACTACCGTAGGTAGCCCTGAAAGAGGGCGGCACCGCTTTGCGGGGGCAAAGTGCCGTCAATTATGAAGGATGAGGGATGAGGGATGCAGAGGATTTTAGAATGAAGGACTCAGAGGCTTTTAGACTGAAGGCTGAAGGCTGTTAGGATGGGGATGAACGATATTTCAGCTCAGTTGCAACAAATCAGCGACCGGCGAACACGTAGCCGGTGGAACGTGTTGGGATAGACTGAACGAGAGTTCGGTCTACCGCTCCTTCACGGAGCCAGTGGCTCGATGTCGACCCAGTCGATCAGCATGGTCTGGGATCCGGTCCAGTCGGGAGTTCCGGCCCAAGGCATCCGTCTCATGCCGATGTTGACCTGAGAAGGGTAGTCGGGAACGACATCATCAATGACCTTCTGCAGGACCCCGTCGATCAGGAATCGCGCCGACTTAGGCCTCCATTCGATCGTGTAGGTATGGAAGCAGCCGTCGCGGTGCGAGACCTTCCTGCCCTTGGCATCGAGGATCGGTGTGCGGATGCTGCTTGAGGGTGAAAGTGTCCCGGGTGAGTTGCCGGATTGTTCCGTTGCATTGGCCCATGTGTTGAGTCTCACGTCGGTCCATCCACCATCGGTGCCGGTCGCATGGCCTGCTTCGGGTGACTGGGTATCCTGCGCGACGATCTCAATGTCGATCTCATCGACATGCGATTTCTCCCGATAGGTGAAGAGAAGGCACGCGACACCGGGGATGGCGGCATTCTTTGCGCGTATGCTGATCCGGTGATTGCTTCCGACAGGCCCAAGGGAGAGTGTCTGGAAGGGCCATGGATTCTTCTTGCCGGGAGGTTTCTGCAGTGCGCGTGATGTGACGGTGAGATGGGCGTATCCGTCACCGGGAATGATGCTCTTCCATCCCTCGACCGGGGTGAGCTCGTCGGTATATCCCCAACTGATCCCGTCTCGTGCGGGAGGCTTCCCCGGCAATTCAAACCCCTCGAAGTATTCCCCTGCGATGAGTGATGTGGTCGCAATCGCCATGAGAAGTACCCGTTCAAATAGTTTTCCCGCAGAGGCGCAGAGGCGTGGAGAGAGTGATGGAAATGAAGTGATCACGGGAGAAGTAATCTGTGGTTGTCCTTCATCACATGATAATAGCTGTGATCAGCTCTGCTGATAACAGCTCCTCTGCGCCTCTGCGCCTCAGCGCCTCAGCGGGAGTGTCTCTCCCTCTTTCCAATTAGGCGGGGATGACGCGGGCTATCCGATCCTTGGGGACGATGTTGCAGGCATCGATGATCAGGGGAATAAGTTCAGCGAGTTCGCCGTAGTTTATTCCGTGGTGAGGGGTGCATACCACGGCGGCGTCGTAGAGTGAGAGGCTCTCGGGTGACCACGAAATGGATTGTTGACCAGCCCATTCCTTCCCGCCGGAGTGTTCGGTGATGTCGGGAACGAACGGGTCGTGATAGTCCACAATTCCTCCCTTGTCGCGGATCAGATCCATGATCTCGTAGGAGGGGGATTCACGATCGTCAGGAATCCCCGGCTTGTAGGCAACGCCAAGGATAAGAATCCTGCTTCCCAGAATCGATCTCCCCTCCTTATTCAAGGCATCCATCAGGCGGTTGACCACGTAGTAGGGCATGCCACGGTTGATCTGCCCCGCAAGGTCGATGAACTTGGTATCGAGGTTGTACTCACGGGCCTTCCAGGTCAGGTAGAAGGGATCAATCGGGATACAGTGACCGCCCACGCCGGGTCCGGGGTAGAAGGGCATGAAGCCGAAGGGTTTTGTCTTGGCGGCGTCGATGACCTCCCAGATGTCGATCCCCATGGGGGTGTAGATCCGCTTGAGTTCGTTGACGAGAGCGATGTTGATGAAGCGGAAAATGTTCTCCGTAAGCTTCACCGCTTCCGCGGTGTCGCAACTGCTGACGGGAACCACTTGGCGAACGGCGCGTGAGTACAACTCGACGGCACGTTCCCTGCAGGCTGGAGTAAGTCCCCCGATCACCTTTGGCATCTCCTTGAACACGCTTTTTTCGTTTCCGGGATCCTCGCGCTCGGGGGAGAAGGCCAATGCGAAGTCGACCCCCGCCTTGAGTCCCGATCCTTTCTCGAGAACCTTTTTAAGTTCGACCCTTGTCGTACCCGGGTAGGTGCTTGATTCGAGAGAGACAAGCATGCCTGGTCGTAACGAGGGGGCGATCTCCTCTCCTGCACGGATGATGAAGCAGAGGTCGGGATCAAGGTGTCTCCGGAGCGGCGTCGGAACGCAGATGATGATTGACTCGCTCTTGCTGAGAAGGGTCCTGTCCGTGGTGAAATCCAGACGGTTTCTTCCCATTGCACGGGCAATCCGTTCTGAGGAAACCGTCGTGATCGGCGAGCGACCGTCCTGAAGGACATCGATCCGATCCTGATCAAGATCAAACCCGAGTGTCCGGCACCCGGCCTCGGAAAATCCGACGGCCAAGGGAATGCCGACGTAGCCCAAGCCGACGACGGCCACTTCGTAAAGTGAGTTGGTGGGTTTTGTGATCATGCGGGAGTGGAGTGATGGTTCATACGTTCCATGGCAAGTCCGAGGTCTCGCCGACCGAAGACATACTGGAATGTGCCGATGACACGGATCAGGAGGTGGAGCTGGTGGAAGCCGAGGTTGTCCACGAAGATGGCGAGCAGAAGCCTCCAGAAATCCCTCCAGCTTGCGCAGCGAAGTCGTCCAGACTCGGTGAGCAGGACTGCGGAGAGGGAGAGAAAGACCCCGAGGATGTAAGCTAGGTAGATCATGAGAAGGATCTCGAATCCCGTTGCGATCCCAAGAACCAGACAGACGACCATCAGGATCCAGGCCGAAAGCTCGACGATCGCGGCCAATCCCTCAAAGAGCAGGAAGAAGGGCATGCCGAAGAGACCTGTCATGCCATAGTGGGGATTGAAGATCATTCCCCGGTTCCGCACCAGCGCCTGCAGGGTCCCGCGCTGCCATCGGTTCCTCTGGGAGGCGTATTGACGGATTTTCTCCGGGATCTCCGTGTAGCAGACGGCGTCCGGGGCGAAGACTAGCTTCTGGTGCTCCTTGTTCCTGCGGTCATGCAGATGCCGGTTGATCCTCATGGTGAACTCGATGTCATCGGTCATGGCTCCGGGCCATGGACCTCCCAGATTCTCAAAGAGGTTCTTCCTGATGAGGATGAGCGCTCCGGAGATGCAGAGCATGCTTCGAAGTCGGGAGAGGCCTATCCTGGCCCACTGGAAGCTGCGAGCATACTCCACCTCCTGGTTCATCCCGAGGAGTGTCTTTGGGAACCCCTTCGCGACGATCCTGCCGTCGACCATCGTCAGGCCGTTGGAAGGGCGGACCACTCCGGCCACGGCGGCCACGCGGGTGTCGCGCAGGAAGGGACGGGCCATGTGAAGCAGTGCGTCCTCCTCGAGGAAAGTGTCAGCATCGATGACGCAGAGGAGAGGGTAGCGGGCCATCGAGACGGCCGCGTTGATCGCGTCGGCCCTTCGCCCGTTCTCCTTCTCGACGACGACCAGATTCGGATGGGATGATGATTCATACACTCCCAGGATCTGCTTGCTCCCGAGGATGCGGCGACCGAACCGTTCGATCTTCCGGAGGCTGAAGCCTTCCATCAGTACCTTCATGGTGTCATCGGTGGAGCCGTCGCTCACCACGATGATCTCGTATTGAGGGTAATTCAGCCGCATCGCGCTCCTGACTGAATGACCGATGATCGCGGCCTCGTTGAAGCAGGGGATGATCAGGCTCACGGGCATCGAGAGGTGCGACTCGGCGATCCTGCGGAATTCCGCAAAGGTGATCGCCTGCTTGTAGCGCCTGATCTGTATCGATCCTATCAGCAGAAGCAGCAGATAGATGCCATGCAGCGCGATGTAGTAGACGAGGATGATCCAGAGAAAGATGCGGATGATTGTCATGGGTGTGTCTCCGTGCGGGGTTGAACAATTGCGTGCTGCTGGAGGATCTGGCGGCTCATGTCCCGCCCGTAGGCGTCAACGTGGTGCTCGGCGGCATTCCTCAGTTCGGCAATACCGGTCTCACCAAGTCCGTGGAGTGCCTCGGCGGCGGAGTATCTGACCCACCATTCCTGATCGGAGAGTCCCTGGAGAAGGAGGGGAACCTGGTCCGCCGCGCCCAGTTTACCCAGGGCCTGCATGACGCCGTTGCGGACTTCCCATGAGCGATCCTCGGCGATTGCGGCGATCGCGGATATCATCGAATGGTCTCCATGGGGTGCAATGGAGGCGATGGAGCGGACGGCATTCAGGCGGACATTAGGGGAAGCATGTCCCAGCAATCCTTGTAGGGGCTGAAGCGCCCTGTGGATCCTCAGTGATCCGACAACACGCGCCGCTATGGCCAGGGCAGTCTCATTGATCGTGGGATGCGAGAGGAGTGCGATCATCGGGTCGGTGACGCGGGGACCGAGGACCATCAGCACTTCGGCAACCCTTCTCTGCGAGACTTCGCCCGGAACATCGAGGGCTCGCAGGATCGGTTCCGCGGCATCCTGGCATCCGAGTCGTGCCAGTGATTGAGCGGCGGCGAAGCGAACCGAGAGCACATCGTCGCGGAGAGCGCTCATCAGTCCGGGCAGGGCTGTGTCGTTGCCGAGATAGCCGAGTGCCTCGGTGGCCCTGAGACGTTTCTCCCAGCTTCTGCTCCTAAGGTTGGAGAGCTCGGATCCCATGAAGGGAAAGGTTCCCGTGAGGGGAGCGAGTTTCTCCCTGCCTCCTTCGCCGAGCGAGTCCGCCTGCTCCATCAGCATCTCTCTCGCAAGTCGGGGGCTCTTCCCAAGAACTGCGGCGGCAACCTCCACGCTGACATCACCCGCCAGAAAGGATCGGAGCAGAGGTTCCGCCCGGCTCCGGAATTCGGATTCCCTACGAATGTTCCTGTCTGTCATGAGCCGCAGGCCGATGATGACAACCAGAAGAATGCCGCTGAGAACGGAGAGCGTTGCAGCCGTGTAGAAGACGAAGTTGAGCAGGTTCATGGTCAGAATCTCAGCGAGCAGCCGAGGGTTGGTGTTAACTGCTGATAGAGGGGATTGTTATCCTCCGTCAGTCGGTAGCAGTACTGGATCCCCGCAAAGAGATTGATATCCCGGGTGATAGGCTGGGTGAAGAAGATGGAATAGGTGTAAGCGGGGCTGAGTGTCGTCACATTGGTGCCATCCGCACCGATCTGGGCGTCGGGATCGGTACCGTAGGCGAATGCAAAACTCAGCCGGCGCTTACCGGGAAGCGAAAGGTTCAGCGCCGCGGAATAGTAGTTGTACTCAAGATCGTAGAAGGCCCACCCCCTGACGTATCGCAGGACGATCGAGTTATCGTCATTGATGTTGAAGACGATCCCCGGATTCACCTGATCGAGGGGCCCCTGGATGAAGTTGTAGCGCTGGTAGTCCATCAGCAGTCCGAGTCGTGGCATTGCCTGATAGATCAATCCCCCTGAATAGACCTGTGTCGCCGCAAAGGTGGGGGCGGGGCAGATGGAGATCTTCCCGTGGACCTCGAGATACTTCCAGAGGTAGTAGGAGGCGAGGGCGCTGTAGTAGATATTGGTACCCGATGGGGGGCGATCCAGGATATCGATCTCACCTCCGACGGTGAGTTTCTTGTTCACCCTATAGTAGAGCTGCACATCCTCCTCCATCCATCCCTGTCGCCCTTCGTTGAAGAAGCTGTAGCTGTAGCTCGGAATGAGAAGCCAGCGCTTGAAACTCTCCACGGCCTCCTCCGGTGTGACGACTCGCTTTCCCTGATCCGGAGACTTTCCCGAACCGGCGATCTTTCCAGCCGTAATCGGGCGCTCATTCTTGGGGGCCTTCCGGACGTAGCCGGGCGGGTTTTTCAGGGGAGTCGCCGGAAGTCCGAGTTCGTCACGAACCTCGACGATGGCATTGAAAAAGGAAACAGGATCGGAAGTTGCTCCGCTCTGAAGGCTCTTCTCAAGAAGACGGAGGCATTCCTTGTCGTGGAATCCGTTGGAATAGAGAAACCACGCGTATTTAGCCCTGAGCACCGAATCCTCGGGATTCTGTTGCAGTGCCGCCCTGTATTCCTCGCGGGCCTTGACCAGCTGGACTTGGGATTCCGAGAGCTGTGCCATCTGGAAGAGTCTCAGGGGAGGGGAGGAGATGGTCTGCTCGACCATCGGTTCCAGGGTGGCGGTTTCCACGGTCTGTTCCATCTGGCTGCCCTGAGGTTCCGGAGTTGCGGCATTGGCATCTTCAGCCCTCATCGATGAATGCATCAAAAGGGTCATGGAGATACCGAGCAGTGGGATGAGCAGGGGTGTGTTGTTCATAGAAGTCTTCCTTGGGGGGCGATTCGTTCACGGTTGCGACGAATCAGGTCATCGATCGTTTGTTCAAGCGACCAGGAGTGACGGAAGTCGGTGAGATCCTGCAGTCGATCAATGGATGGTCGTCGCTGCGTTGTCTGAAAAAACTCGCTTCCATAACCTCTGGCGAACGGGACAAACTCGATGGTCGAGGTGCTTCCCGAACGCTCGATCACAAGTCGCGCCAGATCGAGGATCGTGATCTCCCGTTCGTTGCCCACATTGACGGGTGCTCCCCAGGCTTTCGGGTTCTCGGCAAGAAGAGTCAGTGCGCGCACCGTATCCCGGACATCGCAAAAGGATCGTGTCTGGGTTCCGTCGCCGTAAACGGTCAATGGAATGCCCGAGAGGGCCTGCTTGATGAAGCGGGGAAGGACGAATCCGTAGTTCCCCGACTGCCTGGGCCCCACGGCATTGAAGAGTCTCGGAATGGTGATGGGAAGGCCGTGGATATGACGGTAAGCCATGGCCTGTATCTCGTTGGTGAGTTTGCTCACTGCGTAGCCAGTTAGTCCGCCCTGTTCAGGGCGGTAGATGAGTTCGCTCTCCTCGCTGAGCGCTTCCTGCCGTGAGTGACCGTATACCGAGGAGCTTGATGCGATGACCAGCTCAGGAAGCTGATGCGATCGGACCACTGATTCGAGCAGACGCTCCGTTCCGAGGACATTAACCCGCGTCACGGCGATAGGCTCTCTCAGGACGCGCATGATTCCCACCACGGCGGCCATGTGATAGATCCGCTCTGCCCGCATTACTTCACGGTTGAGATCCTTCCATGTGAGGATGTCGGCCTCCACGAATGTGAAGCGATCTGGTTTGAATCCCTTGAAGACATCCGTCGATCCCGTGCTCAGGTCATCGACTGCGGTCACTGAATCGCCCTTCGCCAGATGATACTCGGCAAGGTGCGATCCGATGAAACCCGCGCCGCCCGTGATGAGGACTTTCATGGGGTGCGGAGGGGTTGATCGTTACATGCCGCCGAATGACGGAGGTATGGGTCGTGATGCCTGATCGGCGTAGGAAAGAGACGTGATAATCGGGCGGCCAGTCGTTGCTTGATCCTGGATCCAATCCTGAGGGGCCACCGATCGGGATCAGGTATCCGTAGAAACACCTGCTCGCGGAGGCTTGAGAAACCCATTATCGAATCGGAACGGGTGCTTGGCTCTTTATTCACGGTACTTCCTTGTTTTGGGGTGATGCACGGGCTGGCGGAAGCAGTTGATCGGGGTTCCGTTCCCGTTCATGGCCGTCAACTCGCAATGATTCTGGCGTGTAAGGGCCGAGACGTAGTCAAGAAGGACTTGTGTGTTGAGGGTCGGCTCCGGTTCCAGATCCCGGAAGATGACAATCGGTTTGGAGGAACCGTTCGAATTTGAAAAAAGTTTCCTCAGGGAGTTTCTGAGTCCTGAACGCAGTGTATGATTCCCATCCCCGACCATGAGGATGACGTCGGGTCTGATCCTCTCGATGACATGCTCCCAGCTGATGCCGTCATGGCTCAGGACGGAGTAATTGAAATATTCGATGCATGTGCAAGCATTGGGAACCATCGAATGAACTGCTTTCTCGATCCATTCCCGGGCAAGCTTTCCTGCCACAACCGAAGGATAGAGGCAGATGACGCGAAGTTCGGAACCAAGGATGCTCCCATCACCCTGCTTGACTCCATCGTTCGTTCCGGTGTTTGGCGCGGCTTCCGAAGTTCTGTTTCTGCGGAGTCGCGCGATCTTCCGAAGTACAGTTTTCTGGGGCGAGGAAAGCTCGTTCATGGCGACCATCATAGGTTTATTATATAACTCTTGTAGCTGTAGGATCGCTTATCGACTTCTAAGCAAAACGCTTAGGGTTTTGGGAGCTAGGAGCTGGGAACCAAGCCGCTCGGAAGCGGCGCGGTAGACTATGACATAGTCATAGCCCCGGAGGGGTGGCACCGTCCGCCGTGCGGCGGATGCCATCAATTGGAAGCTAGGAGTTGGGAGCTAGGAGTTGAGGCAAGTCCGAGTGATGAGGGTGCTCCCGATTTGTTGTCATGCTTCCATTGCAAAATCTCGGTTCATCTCTTCCACCAATTGCAATTACGAGAAAAAGAAACCGACCGCTCCTATTCGCAAATCCCCAACAGCCTTCCTCCCCCTTACTCTTGGTCGCTGTGTCCGCTCTCTTCGTCTTTGCAGAAGCGGACGGCGTAGGCGTGGAGTTGGAGTGCTGAATCGAGGCCGATCTTCAGACGGATATTGTTACGGTGCACCTGGACGGTGCGCGGGCTGATGTGAAGCTTGTCAGCTGAATCCTGGCAGGAATGTCCCTTGGCAATGAGTTGCAGGATTTCCAACTCACGGTCGGTGAGTCCGTGTATGTGGGAGGCATCGAAGCCCCCCTTCCCGTTTCCGTTCCTGACAGTCATGGACTGAATGGCCTGACGGACAACCTGCGAGTTCAGATAGAGTTCCCCCTTAAGGATGGTCTCGACGGCCCTTTCAAAGCGGCCCATCGGATCCAACTTGTGCAAGTAACCCAATGCACCTGCGCGAATGCAACGCTCGGCATAGAACTCCTCGCTGTGAGTGGAGTGAACCAGGATCTTGAGATCCGGATAGATGGGCCGCAGATGCTTAATGAACTCCAGGCCATCCTTTCCGTGGAGCTCGATCTCCAGGATCATCATGTCGGGGAGATCCTTTTCCATTTTCTCCATCGCCTCCTCGGCGGTGGCGCTCGCCCAGGCAATATCCCAACGGTCGATCTTCTTAATGTGGTGGTGCAGGCCGATGCGTGAAGCGGGTTGGCCATCCACGATGGCAATGCGCGGCCTCGTGGGTGAGGGGGAAGAAGCAGGTTGCTTTTTCACGGTGGGGGACCGTCTTTCGACTTATTCAGACCTACATCTGTTTGTCGGCAAGTGTCAATCAATTGTTATCTGTCCGTGGCTTAAGCCCAAAAAACTGCATTAGGGAAATCGGCTTGGTGAAGGGGGGAGGTTCAAAGGGTTATAAAGTTGCAACGTGGAAATGTGGGGGAAGCAGGCCCAATCTGATGCCCGATGATTGGGATGCGGAAAATCCGGCATAAAAAAGCTGGGGCCATGAGCATTCCAGTAAGTCCGTAACGCAGTACTGGCAGTTCAGCCCTTGTAACATTTTAACTTTTTCACATTTTAACCCAGCAACAACTCAACACCGTGGTGAAAGTTCCAGATCTCTTGGCATGGTTCCATCGCAAAGTCCTGGTTTATTCCTAGCGGTGGTGGGACTCGAACCCACACTGGAGCGATTTTAAGTCGCCTGTCTCTGCCATTGGACTACACCGCCGGAAAAAGTGGAAAAGTGGAAACCTGAAACAGGAAAAGCAATCAATCGATGAGGGATGAGGGAGTGATTCCAATATGAAGGTGTACTGAATCCTTTTTTCAGGTTTCAGGTCTCAGCTTTCATCCCTCGATTGCTCAATAGCCTACATGACCGAGGCGGGTTTTGCCGCGGAAGATCCAGTAGATGCTGACGGTGTAGGCAAGGACGATCGGAACTCCGATCACCGCGATCACCAGCATGATGCCGAGGGTCTTGGCGCTGGAGGCACTATTGTAGATCGTCAGGCTGTTGCCCGGATCAGGCATCGACATGACGATATAGGGGAAGTAGGAGATGCCCAGCACAGCCATCAGGAGGATCATGGTGAGGGAGGACATGAGGAAGGCGGGAAATTCCTTCCCACGGGCGTTCAGGAAGCCGATCGAGAGGGCGGCCACGATGTCGAGCGCGAGGATGAGGAACCCATGGGGTCGTGTCAGCATGACGGCAACGAGATTGGGGCACTCAAAAAAGGTGGCGATGTTGATGGAGAGAAAGAGAACCAGGAAGATGCCGATGAGTCGGGGGACCCATCCCTTGATGGTCGCCTGGAGTTCCCCTTCGGTCTTCATGACGAGGAAGATGGCGCCGTGCATGGCGAAGAGGGCGACGACGGTGATGCCAAGGAGAAGGGAGTAGGGATTGAGAAGGCCGATGAAGTCCCCGATGAAGTCGCCTTGGGAATCGAGCGGGATGCCGCGGGTGATGTTCCCCATGGCGACGCCGATCAGCAGCGCGGCGAGGAAGCTCCCAGCGCTGAAGGCGATGTCCCAACTCTGACGCCAGGCACGGCCGGGTTCCTTGCTGCGGAACTCGATGGAGACTGCCCGGAAAATCAACGCCGCAAGCAGGAGCATGAAGGCGTTGTAAAATCCCGAGAAGACTGTCGCATAGGCTCCGGGGAATGCGGCAAAGAGGGCCCCGCCACCGGTGACGAGCCAGACTTCGTTGCCGTCCCAAACAGGCCCGATGGAGTTGAGCAGGATGCGGCGATCCTCATCCTTCTTGACGAAGAGGTGCAGGATGCCGACTCCGAAGTCAAATCCGTCGAGGATCGCGTAGCCGGTGAAGAGGATGCCTACGAGGAGGAACCAGATGATGTTGAGGTCGGGGAGATGCATGGCGGGGGATTATTCGGAGGCGCGTCCCTTTTTGGTGAAAAGCTCACCGTCGGAAAGTCCGACGGCCCTGGTGTGGTGACCATCGTCATCTTCCGGCCCGTGCTGGATCTTCCGGTTAAGCAGGTAAATGAAGGTGATGAAGAGGAGGGTGTAGATCAGGGTGAAAAGGATGATGGAGAAGACCACCTGGTTTGCCTGCACGGCCCGGGAGAGACCGTCGGAGGTCTTGAGCATGTTGTAGACGATCCAGGGCTGACGACCCATCTCTGCAGTGAACCAACCCGCCTGCATGCAGATCTGCGGGGCAATCACGGCAAAGACATAGACCCAGAGGAGCCCTCTGATTGCCGGAACATCCGTGCGGAAGATCCATCCGCGCCAGAGAAGGGAGAGTGCCAGGAAGGAGAGACCGAAGACGGCCGATCCGAGGCCGATCATGAGATGATATG
>JBAPTI010000114.1:0-1522 GCA_049282095.1 Chthoniobacterales bacterium | reverse complement strand
GGGTTACCCTCCCCGAATTTTTTGGGGAACGGGATGCCTGCCAACAGGAAGACCATGCGCAAGATCAAGGAAGTTATCCGCCTCAAGTTCGAGGCCGACCTCAGCCACGAGCGGATCGCTGCCGCTACCGGTGTCTCGAAGGGGGCCGTAACCAAGTACCTCCGGCGCGCCCGCGAGGTGGAGCTTGGCTGGCCGCTGCCGGAGGCGATGGACGACGCCAAGCTCGAGGCGCTGCTGTTTCCGCGCGCGCCGCTGCTGGAAGCTCGGCATGCCGAGCCCGACTTTGCACATCTGCATCAGGAGTTGAAGCGCAAAGGGGTCACCCTGCAGCTGCTGTGGGAGGAGTACGCCATGGCCCATCCCGGCCAGGCGTATCGGTATAGCCAGTTCTGTCTGCTGTTCAAGCGCTTCCAGGGCAGCCTCAAACGCTCGATGCGCCAGGTGCACCGCGCCGGCGACAAGCTGTTCATCGACTACTCCGGCGACAAGGTCGCCATCATCGACGGCGCTACCGGTGAGATCCGCCGCGCCGAGATCTTCGTCGCGGTGTTGGGTGCGTCGAGCTATGTGTATGCCGAGGCGACCTGGAGCCAGCAGTTGCCCGATTGGATCGGCTCCCACGTCCGCTGCTTCGAGTTCATGGACGGTGTCGCGGCTCTGCTCGTCCCCGACAACCTCAAGCCCGCGATCAAGGAAGCGTGTCGCTACGAGCCCGAGGCCAACTCAACCTACGGCGATCTGGCGCGTCACTACGGGACCGCCATCCTCCCGGCGCGGCCTTATAAACCGCGTGACAAAGCGGCCGTCGAGGCGAGCGTGCTCCTGGCCCAACGCTGGATTCTGGCGCGGCTGCGCAATCGCCAGTTCTTCGCGCTCGAAGAGCTCAACGCCGCGATTCGTATCTTGCTCATCGATCTCAATGCGCGGCCGTTCAAGAAACTCCCCGGCTCGCGGCAGAGTGCCTTCGCGACCATCGACCGCCCGGCGCTGCGGCCGCTGCCGGCCACCCGCTACGAGTTCGCCGAGTGGAAGACGGCGATCGTCAACATCGACTACCACGTCGACCCTGACGGCCACTACTACAGCGTCCCGCACCGCCTGGTGAAGCAGAAGGTCGAGGTGCGCATAACCGCGACCACAGTCGAGTGCTTCTACCACGGCAAGCGGGTCGCCGCCCACCCGCGTTCGTTCCTGCGCGGTCGCCACACCACCATTGCCGAACACATGCCCGACGCCCACCGCAAACATCTGCAATGGACGCCGGGGCGGCTGCTCAACTGGGGCCTCAGCATCGGTCCGGCCACCCGTGCCGTGGTGCAGTGGCAGTTCGATCACCGCCCGCATCCGGAACAGGGCTACCGCGCTTGCCTCGGTCTGCTCAACCTGGCCAAGCACTGCGGCAACGAGCGCCTGGAAGCCGCCTGCCAGCGGGCGCTGGCCATCGGCTCGCCAACCCGCAAGCGCATCAAGTCGATCCTCGACGCCAAACTCGATCAGCACCCCGAGCTGTTTCCAGCCGCAA
>JBAPTI010000113.1:0-1533 GCA_049282095.1 Chthoniobacterales bacterium | reverse complement strand
ACCAGGCGAACCAGGGTCGCGACTTCGAGCCCGAGGTCTCCGACGACGACATCCTCGTTCCCGTCGCCGGCATCCTCGACATCCTGGACAACTACGCCTTCGTGCGGACCACCGGCTACCTGCCGGGGCCGACCGACGTCTACGTCTCGCTGTCCATGGTCAAGCGCTACGGCCTGCGCAAGGGCGACGCCATGACCGGCCAGGTGCGCCAGCCCCGTGAGGGTGGCGGCGACCGTCGGGAGAAGTTCAACCCGCTGGTCAAGGTCGAGACCGTCAACGGTGCCGACCCGGAGGCCGCCCGTGGACGCGTGGAGTTCGGCAAGCTGACGCCGCTCTATCCGTCGCAGCGCCTGCGCTTGGAGACCGACGCCACCAACATGACGACCCGGATCATCGACCTGGTCGCCCCGATCGGCAAGGGCCAGCGCGGCCTGATCGTCTCGCCGCCGAAGGCCGGCAAGACCATGGTGCTCCAAGCGATCGCCAACGCGATCACCACCAACAACCCGGAGTGCCACCTCATGGTCGTCCTCGTGGACGAGCGTCCCGAGGAGGTCACCGACATGCAGCGCTCGGTCAAGGGTGAGGTCATCGCCTCGACCTTCGACCGGCCGGCCGAGGACCACACGACGATCGCCGAGCTCGCGATCGAACGGGCCAAGCGCCTGGTCGAGCTCGGCCACGATGTCGTCGTCCTTCTGGACTCGATGACCCGCCTGGGCCGCGCGTACAACCTGAGCGCCCCGGCGTCCGGCCGGATCCTGTCCGGTGGCGTGGACTCCGCGGCGCTGTACCCCCCGAAGAAGTTCTTCGGTGCGGCCCGCAACATCGAGAACGGCGGCTCGCTGACCATCCTCGCAACCGCACTGGTGGAGACCGGGTCGCGGATGGACGAGGTGATCTTCGAGGAGTTCAAGGGCACGGGCAACATGGAGCTCAAGCTCGACCGGCGCCTCGCGGACAAGCGGATCTTCCCCGCCGTGGACGTCGATGCCTCCGGCACCCGCAAGGAGGAGCTGCTCATGAGCTCCGAGGAGCTCAAGATCGTGTGGACGCTGCGTCGCGTCCTGCACGCGCTGGAGGCCACGCAGGCCATCGAGCTGCTGCAGAGCAAGCTGCGCGACACCAAGAGCAACTACGAGTTCCTCCTCCAGGTGCAGAAGACCACCCCCACAGCACCGAGCACCCGCTCCGACGACTGAGTCGCATCCGGCCGCAGCCAGCCCGACACCCGCTGACCCTCCGCCAGCGTTCAGATCTGAGGGTCCCCCCGTTGGCCGGACACGGGGTTATGCGGCCTCCTGGCCGCTGTTGGGCTGGCTTTGACGGTACTGCATCTCCCGGGTGGTCGGGCTGAGGTAGCCCAGGGTGGAGTGCAGCCGGTGCTGGTTGTACCAGTTGATCCAGGCGAAGATCGCCCGTCTGGCCTGGGCTCGGGTGGCGAACCGGTGGCGGTGGACCAGTTCGCGTTTGAGGCTGGACCAGAACGATTCGGCCACGGCGTTGTCCCAGCAGATCCCGGTTCTGCCGACC
>JBAPTI010000112.1:0-8151 GCA_049282095.1 Chthoniobacterales bacterium | reverse complement strand
TTCTAACGCTTTCACTTTTTTAACTCCCTGAGGCCCCGCCACCCGGGTGAACCGTCCAGACCTGTCGCCGCCTCTCTATCGCATAATCTCGGATAAACCTCAGTCACGAGGACGTAGTTAACATAGTGATGTTATATATCTAAAAAAAACTCACATAAAAAATAATTAATAATACAGTGCCATCTCTGTATTTTCCATAATTCAAGTTGTCTTTTTTACGCGGTGATTTATTTTCTATTACTTATCTTCTTACCCCCTGAAGTATCAAATGCCCCCCCGGCTAAAAAATTTTGATTCCGCGCCCTTCGCCAAGGAGCTTCTTCGCAGTGTGAAGTCTCTCTTGGACTTACTGCTCAGTCGGGGAGTCTGTGTCGCTCGGGAGCCAGTATCCGTTCATAAGGTGTTGGAAGGTCAATGGTTACAAGGTAAGACAGAGGGAGCACCCGGCTCCGGGTCGATGGTATCTTCCTCCGAGCAGTCTTCCGCGCCGCTACTGAGCGGCTTGGTTGACGCCACTTCCTCCCGGAAGCCGTGGCGCCCTTCGGGTCCTCCCGCATTCGCGGGACGGGATCTACCGCGCCGCTACCGAGCGGCTTGGTTGACGGCACTTTGCTCCCGCAAAGCGGTGCCGCCCTTTCAGGGCTGTTCGCTACGCTTTGCAGACCCGGCCGTTGCTTCGCATCCGTTACGGCAGTCTTCCGCGCTCGGTCCCACAGGCTTGGTTGACGCCACTTCCGCCCGGAAGCCGTGGCGCCCTTCGGGTCCCGCATCCGCGGGATCTTCCGCGCTCGTTCCCACGAGCTTGGTTCAGCCTTTTATCTGCCGGTCGTCCCCGACCAGGCATCCTCTCCCGCAGTCGCGGGATCGGACTACCTTCGGTATGATTAAGCCGCCTTCTCAGGCGCCTTTTGCCTTTAGCCTTTTCTTCCTCCTCCTCCTCCTCGCTCCCTCGGCTCGTGCTGCTATCGCGACGAATACAAATGCCTCACTCGGATGGACCACCAACGACACGGGGTGGACAAACGTCACCGGCAACGCATGGGACTCCGTTAACGGCAGGACCAACACCGCTGTCTTCACCAACACGGGTACCGCCGGTATCACTGTTGCAGCTGGTGGCATCTGGCTCAATGGCTTCACCATGGCCAGTGCCGGCACCTTCACGATCAGTGGCGGCACCATCACGTTGGCGGCCACGAATGCGACTCCCACCAACATCACATTCAACAACTCCAACTCCCTCACCATCTCCAACGTCTTGGCGGGCTCCAATGGCTTCACCAAGTCTGGCGCGGGCACGATGACCCTCGCTGGCTCCAATAGCTTCACGGGTGATGTCACCGTGAGTCAGGGACAGCTCAATGTGGGCACGATCGGCAACATTGGTACGAACGGCAACCTCGGCGCGGGAACCAACATCAACCTGGGTGCAGGTGGTAATCAAGGCATCCTTAACTACACGGGCGGCACAGCCTCCACCGACAGGCGGATCAATCTCTCCGGAACCACTAGCGGCATGAATCTCATACACGCCGGGTCAGGCACCCTGACCTTCAGCTCCGACTTGGGAGTGACGGGAGTCGGCAACAAGACTGCTCAATTCAGTGTTTCGGATGCTAATGCAACCATGGTATTTCAGGGTCGCATCACCAATGGCACTGTTGGCGGAAGCAGCACCATCTCCCTCACCAAATCAAGCACCGGCACCTTGCTGCTGAGCAATACCAACAACTCCTTCACGGGGAGTGCTACGATTACTGCCGGCACGCTATCGGTCACCTCCATCGGCATGAGCGGATCCAACAGCGCCATCGGAGCCGGTAATCTGATCACCATCGGGAATGCAACGGCGAGTGGCATCGTTCTCAATTATCTCGGCACCGGGGACACCACCGACAGGCAGATTAACCTCGATGCGAGGTCAACGACCGTCACCATCAACAACAACGGCAGCGGACTCTTAAGTTTCACCGGCCTCTTCACCAACGCTGCAGCTGGTATAGGGGCCAAGACCCTGGCGCTAGGCGGCACCAACTCTGGTGAAATCCAGAGCAACCTCAGCGATGTCGCCCCGGGAACCACGGCTGCCAATTCAAATTTTTTAGCTGGCGCCACCACCCTGACGCTGGCATCGACCGCCGGCCTTACCACCAACTCCACGTTGTCCAACAGCGCCTTCAGTGGCGGTGTGGCGACCATCACCAATATCTCCGGCAACAATGTGATAATTAACACAGGCCTGACCAACACTCTTTCCTCGGGTGGTCTGGTCACCAACGGGGCCATTGTCAACCCGGTGAGCATCACCAAGTCTGACTCCGGCACCTGGACCCTCTCGGGCTCCAACAGCTACAGCGGCACCACCACTGTCAGCGCCGGCACCCTCGTTGCCGCCAATGCGAACGCCCTGGGAGCAGCCTCCGGAGCCATCACCGCATCGGGAGGCACCCTTGACCTCGGGGGCAATGGCTTCCTCCGCACGGGTCTAATCACCTTCTCCGGCGGCACGGTGACTAACGGAACCCTCAGCAACAACACCACGACCAACTTCGCCGCCCAGAGCGGCATCGTCTCGGCCACCCTCGCCGGCAGTGCGGGTCTGACCAAGAGCGGCACCGGTACGCTCACCCTGACCGGAGCGAACACCTACGCCGGAGCCTCCACCCTGACCGCCGGCACCCTTCAGATCGGCAACGACAGCGCCCTCGGCACCGGCACAGTGGTCTTCAACGGCGGCGCCCTCAGCTCCGACGGATCGGACTCCCACACGCTGGAGAACGCCTTCACTCTCGCGACCAACGCCACCCTCGGCGACAGCGTCAATAGCGGGGCCCTCATCTTCAACGGCACGGGTAACCTCGGCACCTTGACCAGAACCCTCACTATCAACAGCGACGTCACCTTCGCCGGAGCCCTTACCAACTCCGCCGGCTTCACCAAGGCCGGCGCCGGCACCCTCACCCTCTCGGGCTCCAACAGCTACGGCGGTACGACCACCATCAGCGCCGGCCAGATCACCTTGGGCGATTCCAACGCCCTTGGAGACATCAATGGCGGTCTTGCGGTCAACTCCGCCGGCACCCTTGATCTGGGTGGCTTTAACCTCAGCAAGACAAGCGTGACTGCCAGTGGTGTGATCACCAACTCTGGCACCCTCGCCAACCTGACCATCACCAATACCATTACACTTACGAGTAGCACTACCCTTGCCGGAAATCTCGGCCTCATCAAGACAGGAGGCGGCGCCCTGTCCCTCTCCGCCTCCAACAGCTACACGGGAGGGACCACCCTCGTGAACGGCACGACCAGTTTGGGGGCCAACCAGGCCCTCGGTAGAGGCTCCCTCACCTTGGGGAGTTCCGGCACGACTGGCACCGTCACATTGCAACTCCGTAACTTCAACCAGACCATCTCCGGACTCTCCGTGGGTACTTCAGGTAACGCCCTCATCATCCAGAACGAGGGCAGCAGCGCGGGGGTGAGCACCCTGACCATCGACCTGGCCTCCGGCACAAACACAATGAATTCCCAATTTATCGTACGGGATACATCAACAGGAGTAAATGCCACCAACAAGCTGGCCCTGATCAAGAACGGTGATGGCTTTCTGGATTTCTCGGTTTACAGGACATCAGCTTCCCCCAGTATGAACTACTCCGGAGGTCTGACAATCAACGGCGGTGGCTTTGGATTCATCAATACCAACACGGCAGGCAATTCCCTTGGCTTCGGAAACATCACCCTCGGCGGAGGCACGCTCAGGTACATGTCCAACGGTGGCTCGGTCACGATCACCAACACCACGACCCTGACCGACGCCACCACCAGCACGATCGACACCACCAACGGGACGGTCACCTACTCCGGTGCCATAGGCGGCACAGGCGCCCTCACCAAGACCGGCTCCGGAACCCTCACCCTCTCGACCAACAACACCTTCTCCGGAGGCATCATTATCAATGCCGGACAGATCACCGCAGGTGCGGTGGGAGCCCTCAGTAGCAATGCCGTGACCATCAATGACGGAACCGCCCTCTCCATCGGAAACTTCAATCAGACCAACCTAGGCGCGGTCTCTCTTGGTAGCGGCACGATCACCGGCGGTACCGGCACCCTCACCGGCACCAGTTACAGCGTGACGAACTCCGGCGCGGCCCTGATCAGCGTCATCCTCGGTGGGCAGGGTGCCCTCACCAAGGTCGGATCGGGAACCCTCACACTCTCGACCAACAACACCTATACCGGCACTACCACCGTCAACGCCGGCACGCTCGCCCTCTCGGGAGGGGCCAACCGTCTCAATACCGCCGGATCGGTGTCTGTGGGAAGCGGCGCCACCTTCAACCTCGGCGGCAATAACCAGACCCTCGCCGGACTCACCGGAGCGGGTATCGTCACCAATGGTGCCGGCACCCTCACCCTGAACATCGCCGGCAACAACACCTTCGCGGGATCGATCGCCGGCGCGGGCTCCATGACCAAGACAGGTAGCGGCACCCTGAATCTGTCTGGTGTCTCCACCGCCTTCACTGGCTCCACTGTGGTCTCCGCCGGCGAGTTGGTGGTCGATGGTCGACTCGGTGGCTCCTCGTTGATGGTCACCAATGCGACCCTTTCCGGATCGGGTACGATCACGGAGGCTACCACAACGATCGCCAACGGCGGCACCATCGCCCCCGGCAACAGCCCCGGCACCCTCTCGGTCAGCAGCATGATCTGGAACGCCGGTGGCAGCTACAACTGGCAGCTCTTTGATGGCGCTGGAGGCGCCGGAACCGGATGGGACCTGATCGCAGGAAGCGGATCGCTCACCTTCGGCAATCTCTCCACAAGCGACAATTTCACGATCAATCTTCAGACCCTCTCCTCCACCAATCCCGACACCTTCGGCAACGCCACAAACTTCGTCCTCGGTGTTTCGACCAACTGGGTCATCGCCTCGTTCAGCAATGGCATCTCGGGATTCAACGCCGGATTCTTCACGATCAATACGAACTCCTTCTCCAATGCGATCAGCCCCGATGGCAGCTTCTCGCTCTCGACGAATGGAAACAACCTCTTGCTCAACTACATCGTCTACAGCGGCACCAATGTCTGGACCGCCGGTTCGGGATCACTGAGCAGTATCGGGATCAAGAATGAATCGATTCTGATCTTTGCAGGAACGAATGCCGGATCCGGAGGAACGGTCACGAACGACTATGTGAGCCCCGTTGCCACGATCACGAATCTCTCCGGGATCGTTTTCAGCAATCAGTACAGCTACGACTTCACCGGCACCAACGGCATCACGCTCGGCAGCAATGGCATCGTCAACAACTCCTCGGGAAGCCAGACAGTCAGTCTCCCTCTCACGCTCGGTACCAATGCCACCTTCTCCGCCGTATCGAATAATCTCACCATCTCCGGAGCCGTCACCAATGATTTCCTTCTGACCATCGATGGAGCCAGCAACACATTGCTCGCCGGGGTGGTGAGCGGGAACGGCTCCCTGACCAAGTCCGGCACCGGCACCGTGACCCTGACCAATGCCAACAGCTATCAGGGCGGCACCTTCATCACGGCAGGCACCCTCGTGGCCTCGAATGCCAGCGCCCTCGGTGCCTCGACCAGCCTTCTTAATATCTCGGGTGGTATCCTCGATCTCTCCGCGCTGACCAACACCGTCGGGACTGTGACCATGAGCGGAGGCACCCTGACTAACGGAACCCTCTCCAACAGCGGAATGACCTTCACCGGAAGCAATGCCGTCGTGAGCGCCACCCTCGCCGGGTCGGGTGGAGTGACCAATGACGCCGGAGCCGGCACCAACACCCTCGCCACCTCCAACAGCTACGCCGGGGCGACGGTGGTCAACGGCGGACAACTCACCATCGGTGCCGACAGCGCACTCGGCACCAATACCCTGACCATCAGCGCAGGCGTGCTCAATGTGGGCAGCTTCAGCAACTCGGTCGCCTCGCTGAACCTCGGCAACGGCACCGTCACCGGAAGCGGCACGCTTAGCAGTGTCGGAGCCTTCAACCTGACCAACACCGGATCGGCTCTCATCGGAGCCTCGCTCACGGGTAATGGCACGCTGACCCAGAACGGCACCGGCACCACGACCCTCTCCGCCTCCAACAGCTACATGGGAGGGACCATCCTTGTGAACGGCACCATCAGTCTGGGAACCAACCAAGCCCTCGGTGGAGGCTCCCTCACCCTGGGGAATGACGACACGACCGGAACCGCCTCTTTATCCCTCAACGGATACAACCAGATCATCGCCGGCCTCAGTGTGGAAGCTGCAACCAACTCCGTCGTCATTCAGAACCAGACAAACACAGGCGGAGGGGTGGGCACGCTCACCATCAACCTCGCCTCCGGCACGAATACCACGACCACCAACTTCTTATTCCGTGATGGAACTGCAGGCACCCTGGCCCTGGTCAAGGGGGGCGATGGATTCCTGGATTTCTCGAGTTACGCCACTAACACCAGCGCCATGGGCTACTCCGGAGGCCTGACGGTGAATGCCGGCGGCTTTGGGTTTACCAATGCCGCCTCCCTTGGCTTGGGTGGCATTACCCTGGGCGGTGGCACTCTCAGGTACATGTCCAATGGAGGCTCGATTTCGATCTCCAACACCACGACCCTGACCGGCTCCACCACCAGCACGATCGACACTACCAACGGAGCAGTCACCTACTCCGGAGTCATCAGTGGTGCAGGAGCGCTCACCAAGACCGGCACCGGCAACCTGACCCTGACCGCAGCCAACACCTACTCCGGCGGAACCACCCTCAATCAGGGTGGACTCTCCATCAGCAACGCTGCCGCCTTCGGAACGGGTACCGTCACCGTGGCTTCCAACTCCACGATCACGGCCCTTACCAACCTGACTGTCAACAATGCCTACAGCTTGGGTTCCGGAGCCACCGCGACATTCAGCACGACAAACAACTGGACCAATTCCGGCACCATCACTGGTGAGGGCCGCCTCACCAAGACCGGCACCGGCACCCTCACCCTGACCGCAGCCAACACCTACTCCGGCGGAACCACCCTCAATCAGGGAGGACTCTCCATCAGCAACAGTGCCGCCTTCGGAACCGGGACCGTCACCGTGGCTTCCAACTCCACGATCACGGCCCTTGCCAACCTGACTATCGCCAACAACTACGTCATCAATTCCGGCGCCGCCGCGACATTCAACACCGCAAACAACTGGACCAATTCTGGAGCCATCGGCGGCGCAGGCGGCCTCACCAAGACCGGAACCGGCGTCCTCACCCTCTCCGCCTCCAATAGCTACACCGGAGGCACCACCCTCGTGAACGGCACGATCAATCTGGGAACCAACCAGGCCCTCGGCAGCGGCTTCCTCACCCTGGGCAGTGCCAGCACAACAGCCAGCTCCTTCATCAACCTCCGCGGCTTTAACCAGACCATCTCCGGTTACACTGTGGGGAGTGGGGTGAACCAATCCGTAGTCATCCAGAACGACACAAATGCTAGTGTGGCCGGGACCAGTACTCTGACCCTCGATCTCGCCCCCGGAACGACGAACCTGACCACAACCAACTCGGTCATCCGGGACATTAATACCGGAACAAATGCCACCACCAAACTGGCACTGGTCAAGACCGGTGAGGGCTTCTTCAATTTCTCCACTTACAGCACGGGAAACGCAAATCACATTCAGTACTCCGGTGGATTGACCATCAACGCCGGCGGCTTGGGATTCACCAACGCGGCCTCCCTTGGCTTGGGTGGCATCACCCTTGGCGGCGGTACCCTCAGGTACATGACCAACGGCTCGGTCACGATCACCAACACCACGACCCTGAGTTCAAACACCAGCACGATCGACACCACCAACGGGACGGTCACCTACTCCGGTGCCATCGGCGGCACGGGCGGCCTCACCAAGACAGGAAGCGGCACCCTCACCCTCTCCGGCTCCAATAGCTACAGCGGCACCACGACCCTGGGAGCGGGAGTGCTCTCACTGAGCAATGCCAACGCCCTGGCCGGCGGCGGCGCACTTACCTTCACCGGAGGCACCCTCCAGTATGGAACGGGCATCACCACCGATCTCTCAGGCCGAATTCAGAACAGCACGGGAGTCATCTCGGTCGACAGCGGATCCAATGCCATCACCTACGC
>JBAPTI010000111.1:0-2179 GCA_049282095.1 Chthoniobacterales bacterium | reverse complement strand
GAATATACCAGTTAATAGGGCAATTTTATCTGCAAGGAATCTTACACCAAATGGATATGACTGCATTTTCCTTATACCCATAGTTTGGCATGGAATTGCAACTGTACCGACTTTTTCAAGTCCGTATTGTCTTACAGCTTTTTTAAGCATCAATACGTTTGGTGAGAATGTGTACTTGGTTCCTGCTGCAGCTAGAATCTCGTCGGAAGTCATTGCAACCATAGGTTCAGGTTTCCAAAATTCCTTTCCAGGACCTGCAACTACTGCACCATCTATGATCTTTTCCTCAAGGGCGTAGCAGAATAGAGCAGAAACAATTCCTCCGTCCTGTGCGATCTTCTGGATTCCTTTGTCAGTTGCTCTTGCAGTAACAACTTCTTTGTATGTTCCTAATACCATTTTCTCGTCCTCCTATAACCCCAAGTCCTGTTTAATCCTATCTGCTGGCCACCAGCTTCTAGGACACTGGGTGTAGCATATACCACATTTCACGCATCTTGCGCTGGTGAGTTCTGGCCTACCATCGGTCATGGTTAGTGCCCTTGTCTGACAAGACATTGCACATGTTCCACATCCAATACATAGTGCCTGGTTTACAACCTTGTACTGAAGGTCGCATCCACATGCTTCTGTGTAACCAACTAAATCTATCATTGGTTGTAGGTAATCCATATCACCGTTAATTACAGCTACTACTGTTTTTGCAATTATTTCTGGTGATGGTGGGCATCCTGGTATTGCACAGTCAACTTTTATAAGGTCTGCAATTGGCACGAAAGATTCATGATCAGGGCGTGCTTGCTGTCCTCCCCTTGAGTAACGGGTGAAACACCCGGTTGCAGCACAGGAACCGAAAGCTACTACAAGTCCAGCTTTCTCTCTTGCTTCCATGAGCTCTTTAACACTGTGTTCATCCTGCAAACAAACTGAACCTTCTACAAGTACAAGGTCCATTTCTGGCATTTCCCATACATCTGCAAGTGTTTGTCCATAAACTATTTCCACCATATTGGTGAGTAATTCGGCTAAAATGTCGTAGTTTTCACTGAGCGACATAACGTCTCCGGTACATCCTGATAAGTGGACATAACCGATTCTTGGTCTTGCTTTTTCTTCAGCCACTTTTTCAACCTCCTCTTTTGAAGCTAGTTCTTCTGGTTTTGCCTCCATTCCTAAAAATTCTTTTATTTTGGCTAACATGGGCTAAACCTCTATTTCTTTTAAAATTATTTCAATGGCCTTGGGAATTGCATCTTCCACACATTCTGTTAAACCCAACTCAATGTCGGGGGCAGAGACTGATTCTGGCTGGACACCAACTACCATTACTTCGCAGACCTTGCTCAGATCGTGCAAAGGCTGATTGACTGGCCATGAGTGCATATTTTCATATGCTCCCTTGGGGAGTTCTTCAACACCAAACACTCTGATGGTTCCTGGTTCTGCACCGAAATCAACAATGTCCACTACTATCATCTTCTTCCACGTTTCATGGGGAAGGGAGAATACAAAATGTGGGCCGCCTGTTCCGGCATCTAATGTCATTGTATTTTCTGGAAGTGGTTTTTCCTTTGATAACTCGTCTAGAGCATCAATAACTGCTGGTCCAAATCCATCGTCTTTGAACAAGATGTTTCCACAGCCAACTACTAATATCTCTGCATCGTATGGCATGTTAATTCCCTTAAATCCTGACCATTTCGTTTTTTAAGATGCTCCTGTCTTCGTCGTCTACTACTATCACGTGGGTTGCGCATGAAAGACAAGGGTCGTATGCTCGTATTACGTGAGGTCCGAACTCATGGTGGAATCCTTCGGTTGCTGGTCCCATAGTTGGAATGTTCCAGGTTGTTGGGACGAGGCAGCTGTAGAACTGTGTTTTACCATCGGCTATTTGGGCCATATGAACATCCATTCCCCTAGGACCTTCAATTGCACCAATACCAAGTTTATTAGTACCAGTTACATCGTAATCGGCCATTACAGGAGCAGAGGTATCTAGTTCAGCAAGTATATCTACAATTTTGGATATGTACTGTTTCATTTCCATTGCTCTTGCAACGTGCTGAGCAACTACTCCTTCACCGGTGTAGCTTCCAAAGACTGCTGCTCGTGCTCTAGGACCTACTTCTACGTTTCTACCATCGTAGAGAGGTATGGTTGAGCATGCTCTGTGTCC
>JBAPTI010000110.1:0-1731 GCA_049282095.1 Chthoniobacterales bacterium | reverse complement strand
CAGCCGCCCTGATCGCGGGCGCGCCGGGGCCGGTCGACGACAACAGGCCGTTCCTGTACCTGCGCTCGCCGCACATCCCCGGCTTCTACCTCGCCGTGCTCGCGATGATCCTCGGGATCAGCCTTCTCGCGGTGAGGGGGGCCGTGGGCAGCCTGCGGCGGACCCGTCGGTACGCGGACCTGTTCCTGCTGGGCGCGGCGTTCCTGCTGCTGGAGACCCGTGCCATCACGATGTTCGCCCTGCTGTTCGGGACCACGTGGCTGGTCAACGCGATCGTGTTCGGCGGGATCCTGGTGGCGGTGCTGGCCGCCGTGGAGTTCACGGCGTGGATGAAGCGCACGGGTCGCTCGGACCGGATCTCCCTGCCGATCGCCTACGCGGTGCTGCTGGCCTCGATCGCGGTGGTGTGGCTGATCCCGCTGGCGTCGCTGCTGCAGCTGCCGGTGCCCCTGCGCATCCTGGCCGCCACCGCGATCACGTTCATGCCCGTGTTCACCGCCAACGTGGTGTTCGCCTCGCGGTTCGACGAGGCGCCGGAGCCGTCCATCGCGTTCGGCATCAACCTGCTGGGCGCGATGCTCGGCGGGGCGCTGGAGTACCTCGCGCTGCTGATCGGGTATCGGGAGCTGCTGCTGGTCGCGGCGATCCTCTACGTGGGTGCGCTTGCGCTTGGCACGCGATCCCGACGCCGGGAGTCGGTGGCCGTCGGCTGATCCCGCCTCTGCGCCTCCAGGAACGACGTGGTTCGAGGGCCACCTCCCGAAGGGACATCAGTCCCGGGTTCGGCGCACCTCGATGACCTCCACGTCGTCGACCAACGCCAGCAGCACCCCATTGGTGACGTCCTCGGCTGCAACGGTGGCCAGATGGTTGCCGGTCATGACAGACCTCAGGACGCAGTTATCCGACCCGAACATCGGGATGCTGACGCAGGCCTCGCGGTCGCTGCAGCCGTTCCTGAAGAGCACCAAGATGCCCTCACCGTCATGGCTGAGCCGTGCATAGCCGTCCCACTGCGCAGCGTTCGGCTGCATCCACGCCCCCAACGGGAAGAAGCTCTCGTGGATCCGGATCTCCCGTCGCAGGTTCTTGAACCAGTCGATCTTCGCGCGGTACCACGAGATCTGCTGGGGGGACAGCAGCCGGAGGTCGCCCAACAGCAGCGGTGCAGACCCAATCGCAGTTGCGAAGCGCTCGGCAATCGGCTCGATGTCGGCCCGCAGGTTGCCGATCAGCATGGTGTCGGCGGGAATCGCCAGGGACCTCTGGTACAGCAGCGTGCGTGCCTGGCGCGGGCCGGACGCGCCCAGGTCGTGCACGTTGCTCAGCCAGTCGAGGTCGCCCGATGCCAGCAGTCCGTAGTCGATGACGTGCTTCTGCCCCCAGAGCTCGAACGTCAGGTCGATCAACAGCTCCGGGAACCGGGCGTGCAGGGATGCGGTGATCGCATGGATGCTCTCGTAGCTCCGGTGCAGGGACTCAGCCCACGAGGCATGCTCATGACCGGGTGCATAGCACCCAGGCCCCTCGCCATAGGCGTTGAAGACCGTCGTCAGGTCGAGCTTGACGTAGGCCAGGTCATACATCGTGACGGCCTGTGAGATCTGGTCGGTCACCACGTCCCGATAGGGCGTTGCCAGGCACATCACCGGCGCCGGTCCCGACATGGTCAGCGTCTGGCGCGGTTGGAGTCTGGCGTCCCAGCACATCCACTCCGGATGCTCCCTCACC
>JBAPTI010000109.1:0-1606 GCA_049282095.1 Chthoniobacterales bacterium | reverse complement strand
CCTCTCCGCTGTACGCGATGAAGGAGTCCCTCGCGGTCGGTGGGCTGACTCGGGACGCGGACACCATCCTGGGGATCGCCTCCCTGATCTTCTGGGCCCTGACCCTGGTCGTGACGATCAAGTACCTGACCTTCATCATGCGCGCGGACAACCACGGCGAGGGCGGAATCCTGGCCCTGCTCGCGCTCCTGCCTGACTTCCTGCGCCGCAGCGCCAGCGGGAAGGCCACGGTTCCGGCGGTGCTGATCCTGGTCGGGGCTGGGCTGCTGTACGGCGACGGTGCACTGACACCGGCGATCTCCGTGCTGAGCGCGGTTGAGGGCATCGGCGTGCTCAGCCCGAACCTGGAGGCCGCAGCTGTCCCGATCACCTGCGTGATCCTGCTGGGCCTCTTCCTTGTCCAGTCCCGTGGGACCGCGCTGCTCGGGCGCGTGTTCGGTCCTGTGATGATCTGCTGGTTCGTCCTCATCGGCGGACTCGGGCTGGTCGAGGTGCTCAAGGAGCCGTCGGTCATCAAGGCACTGCTGCCTACCTACGCATTCCAGACGCTCACCGGCAACGGCATCCACGGCTTCCTGCTCCTGGGCTCCATCATCCTGGCTGTGACCGGCGCCGAGGCGCTCTACGCCGACATGGGTCACTTCGGCTCGCGCCCCATCCGGATGGCGTGGCTCTCCCTGGTGAAGCCTGCGCTGGTCCTGGCCTACCTGGGGCAGGCGGCGATTGTGATCAACAACCCCGAGGCGGCGGAGAACCCCCTCTACTCGTTGGCCCCCAACCGGACATGGGCGCTGGTCATGCTCGGGCTGGCCACGATGGCCACGATCATCGCCTCGCAGGCGCTGATCACCGGTGTGTACTCGTTGACGAGGCAGGCGGTCCAGCTCGGCTACTTCCCCCGGGTCCGGATCAGCCACACGTCAGGACAGGCCGAGGGACAGATCTACATCCCGGCGATCAACTGGATGCTGATGGTGGCCTGCATCGCCCTGGTCCTGCTGTTCCAGACCTCGGCGAACCTGGCATCCGCATACGGCGTCGCGGTCTCCGGGACGATGGCGATCACCTCGGTCGCGTTCTACGGCGTGGCCACTCACGCATGGGGTTGGAGCCGGCTGCGGGCCGGCACCCTGGTCGGGGGGTTCCTCCTCGTCGACCTGTCGTTCCTGGCGGCGACCCTGCCGAAGTTCATGCAGGGCGGCTACGTGCCCGTGGGCATCGGCCTGGTCGTGGTGGTCGTGATGTTCGTGTGGCACTACGGGTTGAACCTGCTCCACAGCCACGTGGGCGCGAACCTGCTGACGTGGGCTGATGTCCACACCGGGATCGAGGACGGAACCATCTCGCGGACCCCGGGCACCGGGGTGTTCCTCGCGTCGAACCCCGATGACGTGCCGCAGAGCCTCAGCAGCCACATCCAGATGCTCCACAGCCTCCCGGAGCACGTCAGGGTCGTGACCATCATGACCGAGACCGTGCCGGTCGTTGTCGAGCCCCACAAGTTCGAGATCGCCGACCACTACAACGGGATCGAGCAGGTGCTGGTGCACTCCGGCTTCATGGAGACCCCGCATGTGCCGTTGCTCATGGACATCCTGGCCATCCG
>JBAPTI010000108.1:0-2140 GCA_049282095.1 Chthoniobacterales bacterium | reverse complement strand
CTGGTGACGGGTCCCGCGCCTTCGCCGCCGCCGCTGAGGCCGCCGCCCAGGGAGCGCAGAGGACCACCGACTACGTGGCCAAGTTCGGTCGGGCCCGGACCATGGGCGAACGCGCCATCGGCCACCTCGACCCCGGCGCCCAGAGCATCAGCCTCATCTTCCGGGGCTTCGCAGACACAGGAGAGGGGAACGTCGATGGCTGACCTCGACGACATCGGGTACGGCAACGACTTCGGTCTCGGGATACCCGTCGCCTCCCACGGGTTCCACCTCAAGGGCAGCGATCACCTGGACTGGGGCATCAAGGACCGGCTGTCGCGGATCTTCCGCCCGGACACCGGCCGGACCGTGATGCTCGCCTTCGACCACGGCTTCATCATGGGCCCGACCTCGGGCCTGGAGCGCATCGACCTGAGCATCGTCCCGATCGCCCAGTACGCCGACTGCCTCATGGCCACCCGGGGGATCATCCGCACCTGCCTGCCGCCCACCCTCGGCAAGCCAGTCTGCCTGCGCGCCGACGCTGGCACGACCATCCTGACCGAGCTGAACCACAACGTCGTCCTCGACATCCACGACGCGGTCCGACTCAATGCGTCCGCGCTCGCGGTCATGGTCGCCGCGGGTGACCCAGCCGCCGAGGCGTCGACCGTGGCGAACCTGTACCGCGCGGTCGACGCCGGCCAGAGGTACGGCATCCCGGTGATGGGCGTGACCGCCGTCGGCAAGGACATGGTCCGCGACGCCCAGTACTTCTCCCTGGCCTCGCGCATGTGCGCGGAGAACGGCGCCAACATCGTCAAGACCTACTTCTGCGACGGCTTCGAGAAGGTCACCGCCTCCTGCCCGGTCCCGATCGTCATCGCCGGAGGAAAGAAGCTGCCCGAGATCGAGGCCCTCGAGCTGGCCCGCCACGCGATCGACCAGGGCGCGGCCGGGGTCGACATGGGACGCAACGTGTTCCAGGCCGACGCCCCCGCCGCCATGATCCAGGCGGTCTGCGCCGTCGTGCACGAAGGCCTCAAGCCCGCCGACGCCCTCGACCTCTACGAAACCCTGAAGAACCAGTAACGGCCACCCCTCAACGCTCAGCACCCCATCACGCAAAGGAGAAGACCATGCCCTACTCGAAGCTGTTCCCGATCACGGTGTTCATCGCCGCACAGGCCATGTTCATGATGATCATCGAGTCACCACTGGGGTTCCTGTCCTGGATCGCGTTCCAGGCCTGGGCCATGTACTTCCTCGCCGGCGGCACCCCGAAGATGGGCGCCAAGACCCTCGCTGGCTACTTCGGCGGCGCCGTCGCATCCGTGGCAATCATGGAACTCGCCAAGGCCCTGGGTGACTGGGGCGTGGGCGGCAAGTGGAACCTGTACCTGGCCGTGTTCGTCGTGGTCATCTTCGTCATCAGCGCCGAGAAGGTCCCCGGCTTCGACTTCGTCCCCTCATGGTTCATCGGCGCCGGCGTGTTCTTCGGGCTCATGAACCTCGACACCTTCACCGAGGGCGCGACCGCGTGGGACATGTACCTCCAGTCGGGCGAGAAGCTCATGTGGGCAGCGCTGGTCGGGCTCGTCTTCGGAGCCGTGACCGTCGTCTTCCGCACCTGGTACGAGAAGCGCTTCGTCACACCCGTCACCGCGCCAGCAGTCGAGACCGTGACCAAGGCCACGGTCAGCGCGTAGCACGTCGTCACGGCTCCGTCGGCCGCCAGGACGCTCAGACCCCGCCCGATGCGGCCACGGGCGGGGTCTCCGGCCCCGGGTTCTCACCGGAATCTCAACTGAAGCCGAGGGCCCGATCCCGGGATCGCTACCGTGCTCAGGACCGCTCAGCCACCCGACCAGGAGTCCACGATGCTTGGCCAGAAGCCCGTCCTCATGCGCACCGGCCCGACCAGGTTCATGACGGTGGCCGCCCTGTGTGCCGCCGGCACACTGACCCTCGCAGCATGCGGCAGCGGGTCCACGTCGGCGGAGTCGACCCCCGCGCAGTCGCCGTCAACTGCCGTGTCGAGCGCAGCCGCACCCGATGCCGGGGCGACGGCGGTCGGTTCCTCAACCGGTGTCGCACGGGAGGCTGTGGAGACGCAGACCGGCGTGGCCTACGCCTCCGCCTCGCCATCCCAGACCCTGGA
>JBAPTI010000107.1:0-1821 GCA_049282095.1 Chthoniobacterales bacterium | reverse complement strand
CTTCTACTGGACACCTGGGAGAAGGCCAACAAAATCAGCGTACGGACGGCGCACCGTCTAGCCAAATCGGGGGAGATCGGCCGAACCAACGTGATCGGCCTGCTCGGGTTCGAGCGAGGTCGGCCCGGACGACCCAAGGACGGTTACATGAGATAGGAAAGAGTGTGCGGTAAGGAAACTGGGGTTGCCAAGCGCGTACCTAACTGCGACTCTCAACTACTCCGACGAAAACGAGTGAATGTTTCTCCCGAAGTCGGACCAGGGTTGTTCCACCCCCTCGGCGCGACAAGGCACCGCTGCCGAGGGGGTGGAGCAGAAAAGTGATCATGCAAGGCAAAGGCAAACAGCCCCAGGCAGACCCCGTCCTCGAACGGGCGCTCTCGCATCCCAGGCGCACAGAAATCTTCAGTTACCTCATGCAGAAAAGAGGGTCCGGAACCGACCGGGAGGAGCTGGTCGAGGCGCTTGGTTTGCCCGCTCCCAGGGTGAGATACCACCTGTTGGTCTTGCGGGAAGCTGACCTGATCGTGCACTCCAATGATCGGGAGCAGGGCTACATCGCCGCCGCTTCCGCGTGCCTGTGACGCCGAGCATTTGACCTGCCGAAGGGAAGGCCGTTGAAGCAGATTGCACCGGAGTCGAAGGAATTCTTGGTCTGGCTGTTCAGCGACCTGCGCAAAGACCTCGCGGAGCGGGCGGACGAGGGAGGAAAAGGAAACCCGGATCCCGAGAAAGCCGCGCTCCAACTGGCGATCTTCGACGCCCTGTTGACGGGACTCTCTCGGGGGGAGGCCCCCGATGACGAGGCCGTGCGCGAGTACGTCGCCGAGTTGGCGAAATCCGCCGACGAGGAAAACGAATACGAGCGAGTCTTGCGAGAACATCGGGCCCTGACGGAATTGGAAGAGGCACTTGGGAACCGCAAGTAGTCGGGGGGCAGTCAACAAGCGGTTTGCCGAGAACCTGCGGCGTATTCGCGAAAACCGCGGCCTCAGCCAGGAAGCGCTGGCCGACCTCTCCGGCATCCACCGCACGGAGGCCAGTCTGCTGGAGAGAGGAAAACGCGAGCCCCGGCTGGGGACGCTGGTGAAACTGGCGGGAGCGCTGGAGGTCACCGTTGAAGAGCTTGCGGAGGGAATCGAATGGTGGCCCACCGAAAACGTTTCGTCGTCATCGCCGGGAGGCTTTCGCATCGAGTCGGAGAGGCATTGAGACGGCGTCGGGCCGGCGGTGGCAGAGTGGCCGCGAGGGTGGCCCTGGAAGCTCATGTTGCTCGGGGTGATCCGGTAGCGAGTTCGTGAGTCGCTGGCGCTGAGATCGTCCGGCGCGGCGCGGGAGTACAGCGGCTTGGGTCTGTCCGCGGCTCGATGTCCGTCAAGCCCTCGTCGATTGAGCAGCTCCTTAATTTAACTAGCTGGCTCAGTTGGAAGGGCAGGTGAACTTCTCCACCGCGGGAGCCGCTTCTCTGGCTTTGATTTTGGCACGCCTGCGGCGTGCGGGGTGGGGGCACCGGCTCCCGCAGTGGGCGGGGGCAAGAGCAAGGAGGCTGAGATGACTCAGACCCTGAGTGCCCAGAAAGAAGGAGCCGAGAGCGGCACACACCCTCTCACCCACACCCCGCTTCCCGGCCGAGGAGACCATGAGGCCGAGCGCCCGATCGACCGCTTCGTCTCCGAACTGCAGCGGATGACCTCGGAGGAGCGGATCGAAGCGTCCCGCTACACGATGAACCGCTGGGAGCGCTGGGTCTACGCGGCGCGCTACCCCGACGAGGTGCCGACGGTAAACGGCGAGCTGGAGTGGATCGCCCTGCTCCTTCCC
>JBAPTI010000106.1:0-24404 GCA_049282095.1 Chthoniobacterales bacterium | reverse complement strand
GGATGAGGCGAGGGTGGTCCTGAGCTTCTCCCAATCCTTCACCCGTTCATCCCCGCGCAGTGCCGCGAGGATCTCCTCCACGGCATCGCGGTGACCGGAGGCCCTGAGTGAGAGGTTGATGTCCTTTGCGCGAAGGGACGAGGCCAGAGTGCTCATCGGGTGGTCACACGTTGCTGCCGCTCCATTTGAGCTTCTGGCGGAGGATATCGGGGAAGGTGGTGCCGGGCATCATCGCGAGCGGCAGGGTCTGCGGGGAGAGGCGCAGGATGACCCGCTGGGAGGGATTGAGCGCGTGAGGCTCCCTTCCGTCGATGGAGACGAAGACCTCCTTGTTACCGACCGAGCCGATCTCGACCCCGCTCTTGTCGGAGATGACCAACGAACGGTTGCTGAGCACGTGGGGGCAGATCGGGGTGATGACGAGCGCCCCGCTGTCGGGCATCAGGATCGGGCCCCCTGCCGCGAGCGAGTAGGCGGTGGAGCCGGTGGGTGTCGCCACGATGAGTCCGTCCGCATGGTATTCGGTCAACGGGGCGCCGGAGACCGAAGCCTGAAGCTTCACGAGCTGGGAGCGCTCGCCGCGGCTGATGGTGACATCATTGAGGGCCCTCTCCAGCGGGGTGATTCCTTCCGGTCCCGCGATCTCGACGTCGAGGAGGCTTCGGTGGCTCAGCAGGTAGGTTCCGGAAAGGAGGGTATCGATCGCGCGGATGTATTCGTCGGAACCGACGCAGGTCAGGAATCCGAGGGAGCCGATGTTGATGCCGAAGACCGGACGGATATGGCCTCCGGAGCGGTGGAGGGCGCGGAGGATGCTGCCATCCCCGCCCATGACCAGGAGGATGTCGCTCTGTTCGGCGAGGGCCGCTTCGTCGAGAGCGGAATCCTCGCCGATGAGGGCTGCCGTGGCCCGCTCGTAAAGGAAGCGGGCTCCGCGCACCGTCAGTTCCTTGGCAACGGCCCGGACAAGGGGTTCGGCCCCCTCCTTGCCTGCGTGGGCGATGAGTCCGATGATCATGCGGGAAGGGGGGCTGACGAGTCGCCTCGCCGCAGGAGCGCCAGGAACTCGATGTTGCCGGAGGTGCCGGGGAGGGGGGATTCGATCACGTTGTCAAAGCGGTGGCCGGCATTCACGACCCAAGTACGGATGGCCTCGACGGCACGCTGACGGACGACGGGATCACGCACGATGCCACCCTTGCCGATATCGGCGCGCGCGAGTTCGAACTGGGGTTTGATCAGCACAATCATGACGCCCTCCGGGTGGAGCAACTCAAACGCGGCGGGCAGGATCTTCGTCAATGAAATAAAACTCAGATCCCCGACGATCAGATCGAAGCGGCGATCGAAATCCGAGGAGTTCAGGTAGCGGGCGTTGATCCCTTCGCGGACCTCGACGCGGGGATCCTGGCGGAGGGACCAGGCGAGTTGGCCGCGGCCCACGTCGACCGCCGTGACATGGGATGCCCAGTGCTGGAGGAGGCAGTCGGTGAAGCCCCCGGTCGAGGAACCGAGGTCAAGGCACGACAAGCCGGTCGGGTCGATTCCGAATCCGGTCAGGGCACCCTCAAGCTTGTGGCCGCCGCGGCCGACATAGCGGTCGCGGCCGGTGATCAGGATCTCGCTCTCGGGGGAGACCTTGGTGCCGGGCTTGTCGGCGATCCTTCCCCCGACGGTCACCTGACCCGCCAGGATGGCCCGCTGGGCCTTTTCCCGTGAATCGAAGTGGCCCGCTTCATGGAGGTGCTGGTCGAGCCTGAGCCGTGCGGTCGAGGCCGTCTTCATGACTCTCCACCTCCGAGCATGAGAAGTTCCGCGGGTTTGTGAAACAGGTGGTCGGGTGACATCGCCTCGAGTGCGGCCTTGGAATTGTATCCCCAGGTGACGGCCGCCATCCGGAGTCCGCTCTCCTTGGCCGCCTCGACGTCTCGTGTCTCGTCGCCGACATAGAGCGCATTGGCGGGGGCTACATTCTCGTCCTTGATGATCTTCTTCATCTGGGAGGCCTTGCCGAAGAGTTTGGAGGAGGTCCTGACGAAGTGAAAGTAGGGGAGGTCGTGCCTGCTCAGGAAGGCGGCGACGTTGCTCTCGGAGTTGGAGGTGAGGATTCCGATGCGGTGGCCGCGTCCGTGGAGTTGGGCTAGGACTTCGGGCATCCCCTCGATGGGATTCACCGATTCGATCCGCTCGTGGAGAAGTTGAAGCCCTCTCTTGGCGATCCTCGGAACCCGCCAGTTGCTGATCCCGAGATGGCGGATGAACTGTCGTGTCCCCATGGCGCGCGCCGCCTCAAGTTCCTCGCGGGGCAGATGCTTGAAGCGGAACTCGGCGGCGAGGTCGTTGAGGATGCCGTGGGAGATCTCGAGGGTGTCGGCCACTGTCCCGTCAAAATCAAAAAGAAGAAGCTCCGGGGGATTCCCGGAATGGCTTCCGGAAGGAATGGACTCCCCGGAGGAGGGATGAGGGGAGTGGTTCATTGCGGGTGTGAAAAGTCAGGAAATCAATGATGCCAGGTCGGCAGGGAGTTCCATCTCGCCCTTGAACTTGTGCTCCTCGGGTTCTAGTCCGAAATGCGCGGCGACAAGCTCTTTGATCCGTTCCATGTCCGAATCCTGAAGCGGGGGGCACTCCGAGGTCGCGGCGAATTCACGGATCTGCTCCTCGTTGTAGATATTTGGAAGGATGGTGAGGGTGCGCGGATCCCGGAGCAGCCAGAGCATGGAGGCCTGACCGAGCGTCCTGTCGGGACGCTCCAGGAAGCGGAGCTGGTCGATTTTCTTCACCCCGTTGATGAGCCAGCTTCTCGGGCGATGGTTGCGGTGATCGTTCGGGGGGAAGACGGTGTCGGCCGTGTATTTGCCCTCGAGCATTCCCGAGGAGTGGGGAACTCGGATCAGGAACTTTGTCGGGGCGCCGGTCGCCTCGGCGATCCTGTGAAGATCCGATCCGGGATGCTGCTCAAGAAGGTTGTAGATGTGCTGGACGACATCGGGCTTCCTCCGGGCGATGGCCGAGGCTCCCTCGCCGATCCAGCCGATCGCGGGGCCCAGCGCGATGCCGCCGTGGCGGAATTTTCCCTCGGCGCGGAGGTCCTCCATGAGTTCCCAGAGGGAATCGTCGAGAACCTGCTCCTCGCGGATGTTGTGAAGCTGGAGGATGTCGATGTGATCGGTGCCGAGTCGCTGGAGGGCGGCCTCGACGGCATGGCGGATCCCCTTGGGGGAGAAATCCTGGGGGATTTCCCTCTGTCCGCGGCGACCATCCCCGTGGTTCACGAAATCATATCCCACCTTGGTCGCCACGACGATGCGCTCCCGCTCCTTGCCGGGGAAGGCCTTGGCGATGAGTTCCTCGCTGCGTCCGTTGCCGTAGGTGTCGGCCGCGTCGAAGAGATTGATACCAAGGTCGGCGGCCAGACGCATGAGCCTGACTGCCTCGTCATCGGTGTAAGAGCCCCACCATCCGGTGGAGACGGTCCAGAGTCCGAAACCGATTTCACTGATCTTCAGGTCTGATCCCTGCAGGGTGCGATACTTCATGTTGGTAAGATCCTAACAGGAGCGGGGTGGACAATCCAAGCCCCGTGACTTGCCGGGGGAATTGGAACAGGGTTTGCTTCCGGCATGGGATGCCGTGTTTAATCGGGAGATTGCCCAGTCTAAGGGAAAATCTCTCAGGACACGGCTTCACAGCACTCTTTGACCAAAAGACATTCCAGCCAGCACCATGACCCAACCAGCCGAATTCCACTCGACTCTCGACACCTCCGTCCAGGGTCTCAAGACCCTGATCGAGAACCAGCTCAAGTTCAGCCTCGCCCGTGATACCAAGACCGCCTCCAAGCGTGACTGGTGGCTGGCCACCTCCAAGGCGGTCCAGTGCGTGATCATCGAGCGCCTGATGTCCACCCAGACCAAGCACAGGAACGACAACGTGAAGAGGCTCTACTACCTCTCCCTGGAGTTCCTGATGGGGCGCCTCTACATCAACAGCTTCCAGAGCGCCGATGTCTACCGGAACATGAGCCAGGCGATCCGGGAACTCGGCCTCGACATCGACGAACTCCGCGAGGAGGAATACGACATGGGCCTCGGCAACGGCGGCCTTGGCCGTCTGGCGGCCTGCTTCCTCGACTCGCTGGCGACCCTTGACCTGCCGGCGATCGGATACGGCATCCATTACCAGTACGGTCTCTTCAGGCAGGAGTTTCGCAACGGCTACCAGGTGGAGCTTCCCGACGACTGGATGAAATACGGCACCCCCTGGGAGATCGTCCGCCCCGAGCACACCACCGAGATCGAACTCTACGGGGTGGTCGAGAATGTCTTCGATACGGTCGGCAACTATGTGCCGAAGTGGACAGGGACGAAGAAACTCATCGGCATTCCCTACGACATTCCCATTCCGGGCTACGGAACTACGACCGTGAACTTCCTGAGGCTCTGGTCTTCCAAGGCGGCGGAGGATTTCAACTTCGAGGCCTTCAACCGCGGCGGCTACGACGAGGCGGTGCACGACAAGAACTCCAGCGAGACCGTTTCCAAGGTGCTCTATCCCAATGACAACACCGAGAGCGGCAAGGAACTGCGCCTCATCCAGCAGTATTTCTTCGTCGCCTGCTCGCTCAAGGACATCATCCGCCGGTTCCGGAGGAGCAACGAGAATTGGGAGGAATTCCCGGAGAAGGCCACGATCCAGCTCAACGACACCCATCCCGCCATTGCCGTCATCGAACTTCAGAGACTCCTTCACGACGTCTACGGACTGCCCTGGGAGAAGGCCTGGTCGATCGTCACGCGGACCTTTGCCTACACGAACCACACGCTGCTTCCCGAGGCGCTCGAGAAGTGGAGCGTCGGACTCTTCCACAAGGTGCTTCCGCGTCACCTGCAGATCATTTTCGAGGCCAACAAGCGCTTCCTTGCCGACGTCGAGAGGATGTGGCCCGGTGATGTCGAGAAGGTCCGCAAACTCTCCCTCATCGAGGAGGGTGATCACCAGATGGTCCGCATGGCCAATCTCGCCGTCATCGGCAGCCATTCCGTCAACGGCGTCGCCGCCCTCCACACCCGTCTCCTCAAGAGCGATCTCTTCCCCGAGTTCGACGCGCTCTATCCCGGGAAGTTCAACAACAAGACCAACGGCATTACCCCGCGCCGATGGCTCCTGGCCTGCAATCCCGGCCTCAGCGACCTGATCACTTCCAAGATCGGCCATGGTTGGGAGCGCAACCTCGACGAACTCCGCGGTCTGGAGGCCTATGCCAAGGATTCCGAATTCCAGAGGCAGTTCATGGAGGTGAAGCACGCCAACAAGGTCGATCTCGCCCGCATCATCAGGCAGGAGTGCGGCGTCGAGGTCGATCCCTCGGCCCTCTTCGACGTCCAGATCAAGCGCCTTCACGAGTACAAGCGCCAGCATCTCAATCTCCTCCACATCCTCGCGCTCTACCGGAGGCTCCTGCAGGATCCCGATCTCGACATCTGCCCCCGCGTCTTCATCTTCGGGGCCAAGGCGGCTCCCGGCTACGACCTAGCCAAGAACATCATCAAGGCGATCAACGCCGTGGGAGAGAAGATCAACAACGATCCCCGCATCGAGGGGAAGCTGAAGGTCGTCTTCCTGCCGAACTACCGCGTCTCGCTCGCACAGAAGATCGTGCCGGCCGCCGATCTCTCCGAGCAGATCTCGACCGCCGGCAAGGAGGCTTCCGGAACCGGGAACATGAAGCTCTCGCTCAACGGGGCCCTGACGATCGGCACGCTCGACGGGGCCAACGTCGAGATCCGCGAGGAGGTCGGGGAGGAGAACATCTTCATCTTCGGCATGACCGTCGAGGAGGTGGAGGCCCTCTGGAAGAAGGGTTACAATCCCCAGGAATTCCTCTCCAAACACGACGAACTCCGCGCCGTGGTCGACTGGGTCGGATCGAACTACTTCACCCCCGACGAGCCCGCCGGTGTCTTCAACATGCTCCGCGACAATCTCGTCCACCACGATCCTTTCCTCTGCCTGCCGGACTTCCGCTCCTACAGCGATGCCCAGCAGCGAGTCGACGCGGCCTTCCGTGACAAGGCCCGGTGGGCCGAGATGGCGATCCTCAACACGGCCCGCATGGGGAAATTCTCCAGCGACCGCACCATCGCCGAGTATGCCCGCGAGATCTGGCAACTCGACCCGGTGAAGATCTAGGGAACCCTCCGCGCCATGGTGATCATCGTCGGAGCCGGTCTTGCCGGTCTGGCCTGCGCCAACCGGTTGCAGGAAGCCGGTCTCGACTGGCTCCTGCTCGAGGCCGGTGAGATTCCCGGTGGCCGTGTCGCCACCGAGGTGACCCCGGATGGGTTCCGCCTCGACCGGGGATTTCAGGTCCTGCTTGATTCCTATCCGACGGCGCGGCGGCTGCTCGATCTGACCGCGCTGCAGCCGCGTTATTTCGATAGCGGGGCGCTGATGGTGGGCGAGGGGAGAGTGGAGCGGCTCCTCAACCCACTCCGCCATCCGGAGGGATTACTCCCCGCGATCACGGGAAAATCCTTCTCGCTCCGCGAAAAGGCATCGTTGGCCATGTATGCGGCGTTCCAGATCCTTCGTTCCGACGAGGATTTGCTTGGCAGGGAAACCGGACGCTCGGCCATGGAGGAACTGCGGCGTCTGGGGCTCGATGGCGCAGTTTTGGAAAAATTCCTGAGACCCTTCTTCGCCGGGGTCTTCCTCGACAATGATCTCGGAACGGATTCCTCGATCCTCCGCTACGATCTCAAGAAGTTCGTCCTGGGACGCGCCCTGCTTCCCGCCAAGGGAATGGGTGAGATCCCGAGCCAGCTGGCCTCAAGACTCCCTTGGAGTTGCCAATGCTACGGGGCACATGTCGCATCCCTCGAGATGAGCGGGGGAAAGGTCTCGGCCGTACGACTCGCTTCCGGTGACAGGATCCAATGCAGTGCCCTGGTCCTTGCTACCGGGGAGCCCGCCACCCGCTCTCTGCTGGGATTGCCTTCGGACGGAGGGCGTTCGTGGAGCGAGGTCACCACGATCTATTTCACGGGCGAGGATCCCCTGTACGAGGGTGCTATGCTGGTTCTTCCCGAGGGTAAGGATCGACTGGTGCGGCATTTCACCGATCTCACGAATACGGCGCCCGAATACGCGCCCCCGGGAAGACGCCTCCTCTCCGCGACCATTCTCAAGTCGCACGAACTTGATCAGGCCGGACTGATCCGCCATGCCCGGGAGGAGATCACGGCGATCTTTCCAGCCTTCGCCGGATGGGAATTTCTCAAGGAGGTGCGTGTCCGTCACGCGCTTCCCTCCCAACAAAGTGGCTTCAGTGCCCTGCAACTCTCCCGGCGACAGGGGGCCAATCTCTGGCTTGCCGGGGATCAGGTCGCCCATGCCAGCATCGATTCCGCGCTGGCCAGTGGTCTCCACTCGGCGGATGAAGTGATCGTCTGTCGCTAGCAGGATCCCAGGCAAGCGACGGATCAGAGTACTGAATTTTAATATGGAACTCAGGAAATCAGGTAAATTCAGAATCTTCTGAAAGCATTAGATCCAAAAAATTACCTCTCACAGAATTTTCTCTGTGTCTCTGCGCGAGAATAGCTTCTTTATACCTGTTCCTGAGTTTGCTAGCCTGGCCCTTGCATCGCATCCGTTTTAGCTGAGTTCCATTTAATTACTTCTCGCCATGCTTGCCTTCTCCACCAATTGGAATGTCTCCCGTCACCGGGATGGGCAGGCGATTGTCTCCGAAATTCGAGATCTGGGATTCGACACCATTGAACTCGGCCATGGTCTCTCCGTTTCGCAGTTGCACGGGATTCGCGCGGCTTTCAAGGAGGGGGGATTTGATGTGATCAGTGTCCATAACTTCTGCCCGATGCCCCTCGAGGTCACGGTGGACAATCCCGACTGCTACGAGTTCACTTCCCATCGCTCTCAGGAGCGGGATAGGGCTTACAAGCTCACCCGCCAGACCCTGGAAACCGCCAAGGAGTTCGGAGCCCGCTTCGTGGTCCTTCATCTCGGCAGGATTGCTTCGTTGCGAGGGATGACCGATTCCCTTCTTAAGGAACTGGAGTGCAAGGGGGTGGCTTCCCGCGACTATAACCGAAGCAAGCTGGAGGTCGTTCGCAAACGCGAAAAGAATGCCCGTCTCTACCTCGACCGTGTCATGGCCATCTTGGAACCGCTCGTCGAGGAGGCCTCCAAGGCCGACATCACCCTGGTCGTCGAGAATCGCAGCGATTTCGAGGCAATCCCCACGGAGCGCGAACTCCTTGAACTGCTCCAGCACTTCGACTCACCCCATCTCCGTTACTGGCATGACTTTGGGCACGCCCAGATGCGAGAAAGCCTAGGGTTGCTCGATCATGCCCAGTGGCTCAAGGAAGTCGCACCCTATGCCGTGGGGGCTCATCTTCAGGATGCCAAGTGGCCCGATGAGGATCATCTCATTCCCTTCGAGGGGGAGATTCCCTTCGACCGACTGGTTCCGCTTCTGCCATCCTTCCTGCCCTACATTCTCGAGCTCTCACCCAAGGCGGCACCGGAGGCTATATCCGCGGCTGCCTCTAACTGGAAGTCACGTTTTCAATCATGAACCTGAAAAAAGTACTCGTCCCCCTTATCCAGGCGGCTGTCACGATCCTGCTTCTCTGGTGGATCTTCCACGACCCCACCAAGCGCGCCCAGATGGTGCAGGCCCTAGGCAAGGCCGATCCCCTCTGGCTGGTGCCCGGCTTCCTTTGCTTCGGACTGGTGCTGGTCTGCGCCGCCTTCCGTTGGCAACTCCTGATGCGGGTTCAGGGAATCGATCTTCCCTGGTTTCGCGTCTGGCAGCTCGTCATGGTCGGCATGTTCTACAACCTCTTCCTGCCCGGAGGCACGGGCGGTGATCTCGTGAAGGTCTTCTACGCCGTGAAGGAGGCCCCGCAGCGTAAGAGCGCCGTCTTCCTCAGCGTGGTCGTCGACCGGATCGCCGGGATGGTTGCTCTGATCATCGTCTCGGCCGCGGTCTTTCTCTGGTTCCGCGAGACCCTGATGGCACTGCCCATCGTCCGCGCCTTCCTCGTGACGGTGGCGATCATCTTCGGCGCCTTCCTGGGCTTGATTGCGTTGGCCGTGGCGGTCGACCGCTTTCATCTCGCCAGCCGCCTTCCAGCCAAGATGCCAGGTCATGCCGCGATCCTCGAGATCGCCCGCGCCTTCTCCGTCTATGCCCGCGACTGGAAAGTGATCGTCGCCTCGATCCTGATCTCGATGCCGCTGAATCTCTTCATCTTCGGCACGGGCATCTTCGCCGCCTTTGCCTTCAAGGGGAATCCGGGAGCCGCCGCGATGACCTCGGTGATCCCGGTTGTCAACACCATCAGCTCCCTGCCGATCAGCCTTGCCGGCATCGGCGTGAGGGAGAAGCTCTTCGCCATGATGCTCCATCCCCTCTACGGGACTCCGGAGGACCTGGCGGTGCTGATCTCGATCACCGGGTTCGCCCTCGGAGTCCTCTGGGGACTGCTCGGTGGCGTGGTCAATGTCTTCTACCGTCCGAGCGACGGTTCCCTCCTCACCACGGCAGGTCTGGAGAGCGAGATCGGAACCATCGAGCACCAGATCGAGGACGAGGAGAGGGCTTCCTGATCCCGCTTATATGACTCGTAACTCCGGGAGTAGGTCGCGAATCCTGAGGGCCGAAATCAGTCTGGACGGGAAGCTTGTCTCCCCGGTGATACGCGCCGGGATCCATGAGTTCGCCGCCCTGGAGGATGCCGACGAACTTCACTTGGCCATCCAACCCGTGATCCTGGGAGGGGTGAAGAACCCGACACTGACGGGATTGCCGGAGGGATTCCTGCCGCAGGACCACAATTTCAAACTCCTCTCCGCGGCAACCGTCAGCGGAAAACTCCTCCTCCGCTACAAGCGGATCGCCCGGGTCAAGAAGCGGGTGACTTGACCCCGGATTTTGCAATGGAACCATGACAATAGTTCTGGAGCATTAACCGGGATGGTGAGTTCTTTCGGGGTTAAAATGTGAAAATGTTAAAAAGGTTACAAGGGGCTGAATTGGAAACATTGATTCGACTTTTCAGCACGTGCTGCTGTGACGAGTTCTCTCTCAATTCGCTCTCACGATTCTAAGATCGGGGCTGTTGTGATCCACTTTGTAACGCTTCAACTTTCTAACTTTTTAACCTCTTTACCCGCTCCCGGAATCCTGTCCCGATTTAATGCATAATCCGGGTTAGAGTGCCGCCGGTTTGACTTGGGTGCTCGCTGGCGTCGAGAACTGGCCCATGGCAAGCGAGAGGGAGGCAAGGCTGGTCAGGTAATCGGCCCGGGCTCCTGCCTGCTCGAAGCGGGCCGCGGCGAGGGCGCTCTGGTTGGAAATCAGATCGGTGATGTTGGCGAGTCCGTTTTGGAAGGCGGACTGCACGGACTGGAAGTTTTCCTCCGCTGAAACCACCAGCGAGTCGGCGTAGGCAACGCGCTTGCCGGCCTTGAGGGAGTCGTTGTAGGAGGTCCAGACATCCTGCGTGGTCTGCAGGCGCGTCGATTCCGCATTCGCCCGGGCCTCCGACTCCTCGGCCTGACGCTTCTTGACCCGCTCCACGCGCTGGAATCCGTCGAAGAGATCCCAGCTCATCACCGCGAAACCAGCGGCATGGGTGTAGGTGCCGTTGAAGTTACCGCTCACATTGTTGAGATCCGCCCCGTATCCGTAGGTTTCGATCGACGAGGAGCCGACCAGCGAGACTTTCGGCATGAAGTCGGCCTTGGCCTGCTGGACGGCGGCGCGGCTGGCCTTGATCTCGGCGGTTCTGGCCGCGAGATCGGGGCGCTTGGCGATGGCGATATCAATCAGGCGATCCACATTGCCGGAGATGCCCTGAAGGTCGGTCTTTCCACCGGGAGTGCCGACCTTCAGCGGCGCATTCGCCTGCAGTCCGGCGGCGACGCGCAGATTGCCTAGCGACACCTCGGCATTTCGGTCGGCGGCCGCCATGTCGAAATCCGCCTGTGCGAACGTCTTGCGTGCGGCATCCAGTTCGGGCTTGGTGCCGAGTCCGTTGGCGATCTGTGCCTCCACCATGGCAAGGATCGTTCTGGAAAGCTCGAGGTTCGCCTTGGCGGCCTGCTGCTGGGAGAGGGCGGCTACATGGGCGAAGTAGGCCTGCTGGATGGCGAAGACGGTGGTCTGGATACGGCGGCTGAAGGTGAGGTTGGCGGCATCCAGCAGAGCGACCGTTCGCCGGACATCAGCAGCCCGCCTGCCGAAATCCAGCAGGAGGTACTCGAGTTCCAGTCCGGGATTGATGCTGAGGCGGCCGTAGGTCTCGGGGCCGGTCTGGATGGGGTTGTATCCGTTGTCAAATCCCCCCGTGGCCGTGAATCCGAGTTGCGGATAGTAGATCGCCTTGGCCTCCCCGACCGTGGCGGCTGATGCCAGGGCTCCGAACCAGGCGGAGCGGGTCTGCGGATTATTGGCCAGTCCGAGCTCGATCAGGGAGGAGAGCTCGTAGGATCGTGACGGGTCGAAGGAGGTGGCCGTCTCGGCCAGCGGATACGGTTTTTTGACAATCAGCCCCCGCGTGACCACGGATCCGGGAGAGTCGCTTTGCTTTGCAGCCAGTTGGCAAAGGAGTCCCAGCGTGGCAATTAGCGTTGCCGCGCTTCTCAGTGCTCTTTTAGGATGAAGGGATGTCACGGTGGATCCTGTTGCCTGCTGCTTTCGTCATCCTGACGATGACCGGCTGTGACCCGCAAATCAACATTGCGGGTGCCTATTTTCCTGCCTGGCTTGCCTGCACCCTCGGCGGGTTGATCCTTTTTTGGGTATTGCATCTGGTGTTCCTCAAGGCGGGACTGCTTCCCTACCTGATCCCTCTGCCGCTTGTCTACGGAGCCTTGATCACTTCGCTGACCTGCATCCTTTGGCTTCTCTTCTTCGCCGTCAAATGAGCGAGAATCCCGCCATCTCCCCGGACTCCGCGGCGAAAGTCCCCACCGCTCGTCCGAAGCAGACGTTTCGGCGGATTCTCGGGCTGTTGATCTCCGTTGCCTCTTTTCTGGTGGCCGCTTTGCTGGCGATGAAGGTTGACGCGAACATCAGGACCAATCCACGCACCGAGGACGCACAGGTGCGAGCCAATGTGATCGGAGTCGCCCCTCAGGTGGGTGGCACGATCACGGCCATCCATGTGAAGGACAATCAACTTGTTCGCAAGGGGGATCTGCTTTTCGAACTCGATTCGCGTCCCTATGCGGCCGAAGCGGAGAAGGCCAAGGCGCAGTTGGCCCTTACCGAGCTTGAGATCCAGGCCTACAAGGACCAGATCGCCGCCGCGGAGGCTCAACTCAAGCAGAGCGAGGCCAAGGCGGCCTACGCCGTCGACTATGCGAAGAGGGTGCAGGCCCTTGTCGGCAATCTCTACGTGACGGTCGATAAAAACCAACTCGCCCAGACGGAGGCGATCACCGCCACCGATAAGGTCGCCCAGGACAAGGCGGCGCTGGAGCGGGCCCGTAATCTTCTCGGGGAACAGGGTGATGTGAATGTGCGCCGGGTTGCCTCTCAGGCGGCGTTAAGGGATTCCGAGTTGAAGCTTTCCTACTGCAAGGTCTACGCCACATGCGACGGCTATGTGACCAACCTTCAGATCACACCCGGTGCTTATGCCGCCGTGGGTGAACAGATCTTCTCGCTGGTCGACAGGAAGATCTGGTACGTCTTGGCCAATTTCCGGGAAACAGACCTCAAGAGGATGCGCCCCGGAATGAGCGCGGATGTCTACCTGATGGCCGAGTCCGGAAAAAAACTGCGGGGGATCGTCCAAGGGGTTCCCAAGGCCGTCGTGGCGCTCAACAGTCCCTCCAACAATGCTCCCGGAGGGGAGGGGCTTCTGTCACGGGTCTCCCCCACGATCGACTTCATCCTCCTGGCCCAGCGCTATCCCGTGAGGATCATTCTGGACGAGCAGGAAGGTCACTCCTTCCGGATGGGCGGTACGGCTTCGGTGATTGTCCATACCGGCAGCGATATCGAGGAGGGGATGCAGGTCATCCAACGTCTGCAGAAAGTGGAGGATGCCGAATTTGTTTCCCCCTTGGGCAGTGCCGGGCGGATTCCCCTTCAATGAGCGACGCTTGGCGCCCCGCGTGCAGGTTGGCGCTTGGAGTGGCGCTGGCGATGCTGACCATCCTGACGCTCAAGTTTCCCCACCTTTTCAGGGCGATGCTCGCCGTCTCCCTTCTTGCGAATCTTCCCACTTTCCGCCGGAGCACGATGCGCCAGAGGCTCATCCTGGTCTGGGTTGCAGGTGCCATGGGGAGCGTTGTGGAGGCCTTGTTTCTCGATGCCCCCTGGCTCTACGTCCCGTCCTACATGCTCCTCATCTTTGGCACGATGGCACTCGCATCCAGGAGCCGTGACGCGGCAACGATGACGCTTCTGGTCTACGGCCTGAGCGGATCCCTCATTTCGGGAAAAATCGCCGACTCGGCACCGATCATGGGTGGATTTTACCGGACCCTGGCCGTCACCATCGGGATCTTTGCGGCCGCCGCCGCCTTTTACATCATTCCGTTGAGGAAGGGATTCCGCCCCCAGTTGCCCGAGCCGGTGAACTTCCGGAGTCGCGAGACATTCTTTCTCGGATTCGTGGGAGTCTTCTGCCTCGTCCTCGGGCATACCCTTGTTACGGATAACAGGATCTTTGTGATCATGGGAGGGCTTCCTTGGGCAATTCAGTTGCTCTCCGCTCCATTTTCCGTGCTGAGGGTACGATTAATCGGGGCTGTCTTGGGAACCCTTATCGCGATTTTCACCCTTTCCGTCCTCTCCGCCTCCACGAACAACGTGGCCATTTACGTCACCGTGATCTCCCTGATCATGGGAACCATCGGGTATTTGGGGTATACTTTTCCCATACTCAAGCCCGGTTGCGCTCAGTTTGCTGTCAGCTTCATGCTTCCCACAGGAATGCTCCCGGGACCAACGCTGAATTTTCACCTGCTGTTCTCGATCGTCGAATCGATGTGGCTCGGGATCATCATCGCCTCACTTCTCTATTTCCTTCACGAGTGGTTACTTCGCATCGAAAAAACCGTGGAGGACTCCGGGCGGGAAGATAACGGCTACTCATCCTCCCACTCGGGGAGCTGTGACTCGTCGGCGGGATCAAATTCACTTTGCCGGCGTCCTTGATGATTGCGTTCGCCCCCCGGGGTGAATCGGGCGACGGCGCGGGCGACCTCCCATCGCTCCGTGAGATCCTCGGGGAGTTCTTCCAGAAAGCGCGAAGGACGCTGGAAGGCTTCGCCATAACCGGCATTGAGCCGGAGTTCGGGGTAGGTGAGGTAGAGTTCCTCCTTGCATCGGGTGACCCCGACATAGAAGAGGCGCCGTTCTTCCTCGAGAGCCGATTCATCCTCCAGGGAGCGGGCTCCGGGGAACATTCCCTCCGTGAGCCATGCCAGGAAGACGGCCTGCCATTCGAGGCCCTTGGCCTGATGAATGCTGGAGAGGCAGACACGGTCCTCCTCGTCGTCGCGTCCGGTGACCTCGCTGGTCTCGGTGCCGCCAAGGAGAGTCAACTGGGCAAGGAATTCATCCGTCTGCTCGAACTGCTTCGCGTAGTTGGCGAGCGTGTTCAGATCGTCGCGACGCGCCTCGTAGTTCGCGAACTTCGCCTGCATGTAGTCGTCGTAGAGTCCAGAAGTCACCGCAGTGATCATCTCGGAGGGTGGAGCCGGCACACCCATGGGGGCGAGCTTTGCCAGCGTCCCGATCAGCTGGGACCAGGCTCCGGCCGCCTTGGAGGGGGGCTTGCATCCCTTCTCGAGACGGGAGAAGTGGCGGCTTCCCTCCAGGAGTTTGGCAGACTGGAGCCAGAGATTTTCGGCGGTTTTCGACCCGATGCCGGGAAGGAGACGCACCATCCGCTTGAAGGCGACCTCGTCGTTCGGATTGATCGCGAACTTCAGGAAGGCCGCGACATCCTTGACGTGCGCCTGCTCGAAGAAGCGCAGTCCACTCGTGATCCCGAAGGGAATGCCGCGCCGGGTGAACTCAAGCTGGATCTCCATCGAGTGATAGTGGGCCCGGTAGAGGACGGCGATCTCGCGGAAGTCGATCCCCTCGTCGTGGAGTTCCAGCACGCGCTGGGCGATGAAGGATGCCTGCTCGTTGTTGGTGGCAAGAGGCACGAGTGCCGGTTTCGTGATCGCCGGCTTGCGGACGGCCCGGAGCTCCTTCGGGAACTGGCGCGGATTGTTCAGGATGGAGGCGTTGGCCAGTTCCAGCACCTGCGGAACGCTGCGGTAGTTCGTCTCGATCCGGTGGATGACGGCGTCGGGGTAGCGCTTGGGGAACTCGAGGATGTTTGCGAAATCGGCTCCGCGCCACGAGTAGATCGACTGGGCGTCGTCACCGACGACCATGATGTGCTTGTGGGAAGCCGCCAGCGTGTCGATGAGTCCGGCCTGGAGACGGTTGGTGTCCTGATACTCATCGACGAGGATCGCCCGGAAGCGCCGCTGGTAGGTGGCGGCGATCTCGGGACTAGTGAGCAGGAGTTCGTGCGTCTTGGAGAGGAGGTCGTCAAAGTCGAGGGCGTTGACCTCCTTCTTGCGTCCTTCGTAGGCGCTGGCTACCTGCGCGATCTGCTCCTCCAGGTCGATGAAGTAACGGTAGCGGCGGGCCAGCAGGGTGCGGAGAGTCTCGCCCGTGTTGCATCCGAGACTGATCAGTTCGGCGAGAACCTCCCCCTTGGGGAATCTCTTGTCATTGGTGCGGAATCCCAGCCGCGCCACCACGGACTCGAGCAGTTCCTCCTGATCCTCCCGGTCCATGATGGTGAATCCTTCGCGGAATCCGACTGCCTCGGGATGGCGGCGGAGGATCCTGTGACCGATCGAGTGGAATGTGCCGCTCCAGAGACCGTCAGAGGCTCCTGGCAGGAGGTCGTTCACCCGTTCGAGCATTTCGCGGGCGGCCTTGTTGGTGAAGGTCAGCAGAAGGATTTCACCCGGCCTGTATCCCTGTTCGAGGAGCCAGGCGACCCGGTAGGTGAGGGTCCTGGTCTTGCCGCTGCCGGCTCCCGCGATCACGAGGTGCGCCCCTGCGGGGGAGGTGACGGCCTCGAGTTGCTGGTCGTTGAGCGCCTCAGCGAAATCTATTGCGCTGCCGCTTCCGGGCGAAGGATGGAGCTGGTAGCTCCGGCTCATTGGGAGGAGGAAGGGGTGTAGCGATTGACGTTGTAGAAGTGCTTCTTAGCGGTCTTCTGCGCTCCCTGACCCTTGGGAGTCTTGGCCTTGCCCTTCTTGATGGAGCGTGACGTGGCGGTAGCGGCGGCGGGAGCCTCTTGAGGTAGCCCAAGGGCCCACCTCAGCATGCGTGCCGAATCGGTGAAGACCCGGTCCTTGCTGCTTCCAAGAATGACGCAGATCACTTCGCGGCCGCCATGCTCGCCGCTGCTCACTAGGCAGTGCTTCGCCTTGTCCGTGTAACCGGTCTTCATTCCGGTGCAGAACCAGTTCTCCCGCATGGTCTGGTTGGTGTTGCGGAGCATGTGGAGATGGCCGTCCGCGTAACGGAAGGGATGATACTTGGTGGCCATGATCGGGCGGAGGGTCTGGTTGGCGTAGGCGGCGCGGGCGATCTTTGACATGTCGGCGGCGGTCGAGTATTGGTCCTCGGCCGGCAGGCCGTTGGGATTGACGAAATGGGAGGAGGTGGCCCCGAGTGCGGCGGCACGCCGGTTCATCATGTCGGCGAAGGAATCCAGCGACCCTCCGACATCCCGCCCCAGGGCGCGCGCCACATCATTGGCGCTCTTGACCAGAAGGGCGGTGAGCAGTGCACCACGGGTGTAGGAGGAACCGGGCTTGAGTTGAAGGGTCGTCGGTTCGGTGATCTCATCGATCGGTTCGATGACGACCTCTTTGCCGAGATTTCCCTGCTCAGCGACGATCAGCGAGGTGAGGAGTTTCTGGGTGCTGGCGACCGGGCGCTTCTCTCCGGGGTTACGCTCGTAGAGGACGTCGCCCGAGGCTGCATCGATGACCACGACGGAAGCACCCTTGACATCGGGAGGAAGGTCCGGGGCGGCCGCACGAAGCGTGCTGGAAATCAAAAGGATTGCGGTCGGCAGGAATCGGCGAAGGGACATGGGGATCGTCGGATGAATCGTCAGAGGTTGCGGGCTTTTCAGGGAATGGTCGCGGATGGTGCAGGAGCGGAGGAGGGGTTGGCAACCGATTTGGCAATCCTTGCCTCCAGCGCCGCATCGCGGGTGGCTCCCAGATCAAGGGCGCGCTGATAGTGGCGGCGCGCCTGTTCGATGAGGGGAGGGGTCCGGCCGATGTAGAAGACGGCAAGGTTGAAGTTCGCGTCGGCGTAGTCGGGATTGAGTTCCACGGCACGACGCAGTTCCTGCTCCGACACCTCGCTCCATCCCCTCCGGCCCGCAGCGATTCCGAGATAGTTGTGGGCACGGGGATTCTTTCCGTCGTGGCACACGGCCTGCATCAGGTCGGCAACAGCCTCGGCGTCGTTGTTCTGTTCGAGCGCGTTCATTCCCAGCAGGAGCCATGCGGCGCCGTTCCCAAGGTCGTGCGAGAGGGCTCGCCGCAGGAGGGTGCGGGATTCCTCCGTCTTGCCGAGCCGTGTCTTGACCGCGGCCAGGCTTACCAGGAGTGGAACGGAATCGGGTGTCGTCGCCGAGGCCTTCGCGTAAAGTGCCTCCGCTTCCTTGAGGTTCCCGGCCGAGAAAGCCCTCTCGGCACGGGCGATGAGATTCTTCTCCCCGGGGGATGGGGCTATCTGGTTATCCGGTGACGCCTCGAGTTGAGGAAGCAGGACGGTCAAGGCAGCCGCCAGCAGGAGCAACACGCCGTGACGTGACATCATGCCCCGGCGTTTGTCCTGGAGGAACCCGGGCGTGCGGAGAGTTCCGTGGAGCGGTTGCGCGCGGCACGGACAGCGCCGCGGACGATCCCGGGGAAATTCGATTCATCCAGAACTCCGAGCCCGGCGGCGGTTGTCCCCCCGGGACTGGTGATCTCGGAACGAAGGGCCAGGGGTGTCTCGCCCGTCTCCGCCACAAGGGCGGCCGCTGAGGCAAGGGCTCCGGTGGCAAGGATCTTCGAGAGTTCCGGATCGAGGCCCCCTTCCACCCCTCCCTGGGCCAGGGCTTCCAGCATGAGCAGGGCAAAGGCGGGGCCGCTGCCGCTGACGGCGGTGACCGTGTCGAGATCCGATTCCTTCACTTCCACGACCGATCCGACCGAGGCGAAAATCCGGGAGGCTGTTTCAAGATCTGCGGGGGTAGAGGTGGCATCGGGGGCAATGGCAGTGACCCCTTTGCGAAGGCGGACGGCTGTGTTGGGCATGGAACGGATCAGCCTGATCCTGCTACCGGCGGCCCGGATGATGTCGAAGGAGTGGATGCCGGCCACGATTGAGATCACGAGCTTTCCCTCCAGTTCGGTGGCGACTGAGGAGACCACATCGAGAACCTTGGCTGGCTTCACACAGAGAAAAACCACATCGGCATCCTTCAGTGCTGAGGCGTTCGAATCGGCGGCGGCGACCCCGAGGGCTGATGCCGATCTTTCCGCCGACTCGGGTGTCGATGCGGAGAGGGTGATTTGATCGGCTTCCGTGATGCCGGAGGCAAGCATTCCCTTGATTAGGGCGCAGCCCATTCTTCCTCCTCCAAGGATCGCGATTCTCATTCCTCATATTTTAAGGGATGCGGGCCGGGAGGAGCAAACCTTGATGCATCGAACGAACGATTCTTGTTTCCTCCGTTCCGGGGGGCCACACTTCCCTCCCGATGCTCTCCCTGGATCAACTCACGCTTCGCCTCGGCTCCGAAGACGACGCGCCCCGGCTTCTCTCCGATGTTTCCGCTTCCTTCCGGCGCGGCGAATTCGTTGCAGTGATCGGTCCCTCCGGTTGCGGCAAGAGCACCCTGCTCAAGATGATCGCGGGGATCGCATCGGGTCAGGAGGAGGGGACGATCCGGTGGGACGGGCGAGATCTCGGAGAGGAGGACTTCAAGCCCTCCGAATTCGGCTATGTCCCCCAGTTCAGCATCGCCCACGAGGAGCTTACCGTGGAGGAATGCGTCGACTACTCGGCGCGGCTCCGCGTTGCCGGGATCTCATCCGCGGAGAGGCAGGCGATGGTGGCACGTCTATTGGGTGAGGTCGGCCTCGAGGAATTCGGCGAACGCACGGTCAAGGTGCTCTCGGGAGGGCAGAAGCGCCGTCTGGCCCTAGCCATGGAACTCGTCAGCAGTCCCCCGATCCTGCTCTGCGACGAAGTGACCAGCGGGCTTGATCCCCAGTCGGAGGAAGAGATCGTCTCGTTGCTACGCAAGGTCGCCCGGGAGGGAAACAGGCTGGTCATCTCGGTGACCCACAGCCTCAAGAATCTCAACGACTACGACGCCGTGGTGGTTCTCTACAAGGGAGTGCTGGCCTACGCCGGGGGTCCCAAGCACCTCGCCCATTATTTCCGGGTCGATGGCCCCGACCTCGTCTACGGCCAGTTGGACAGCCGTGATGCGGAGGGGTGGCAGGCCTCTTGGAAAAAACATTCGGCGGCATTTCTTCCCGGTGCCGCTCCGGAGGAGGGAACGACCGCTCCGGGTTCCACTCTCTCGCTGTGTCCCGAGTGCCACACCCCCTTTGGGAAGGGGGTGCGCTTCTGCAAGGAATGCGGTTGCAAAATCCCTGAATCCGCCTCGGGCGCGTCGGACGCCGGGAAAGAATCAACACCCGGATTCATCTCCCAGTTTGCAACTCTTACGGGTCGCCGCTTCACGATTTTCCTGAGGAGCAAAGCCCAGCTTTGGTTGCAGGCAGGACTGGTCTTCGGCTTTCCCTGCCTGGTTGCGATTTTCGGGTGGAACGGTCTCCCCCAGATTCGGAACCTCGGTATGGGGCTCGATCTCAATGTGATTCAGCAACTCACGGAGGCACGCGACTTTCTGATCCAGGCGAGCAAGGTGGGGAGTCTTGTTTCAGGAATCGTGATGTTCGAGGTGGTTCTTCTGACGCTCATGGGGGCCAACAACGCAGGTCGCGAGATTGCGGCGGAGAGGCAGATCTTCGAGAAAGAGAAACTCTCGGGACTACATCCCGGGGCCTACGTTGCGAGCAAGAGTTTCTTTTTGGGGATCCTCTCGGCGGTGCAGTCCCTCTGGATGGGGCTCTTCGTCCATCATACCTGTGCCTTTCCGGGGGAGCTTGCCTCACAGCTTCTCTTTCTCTTCCTGGTGAATGCGGCCATGACTTCCGTCTGTCTGGCGATCTCCAGCTTCATGGCAAGCGCCGAGCAGGCCTCCCTGGCGTCCATCTATCTGGTGGGTTTCCAGCTTCCTCTTTCCGGAGCAGTCCTGGCATTGCCCGCCTGGCTTGGTCCGCTTGCCCGCCCCTTCATCGCCGCCTACTGGAGCTGGTCGGGGATCCTTCAGTCGCTGCGCGGGGAACGCTACTACGACATTGTCGTCATGGTGATCCAGACGGGACTGTCGGCCTCGTCAGCCTGTCTCTGGATGCTCTCGATCCATATCGTCGCAGGCTTCCTGCTCACCTATCAGGGATGTGTCAGGACGAGGATGGAGTGAGGGGATAGCTGAAAGGATGAAGGGGCAGAGGTTTTTTTTCATCCCCAAAACCTCCTTGTCATGGGAGGGGGGTGTGACCATAAAGGGCCTCCTATGGACAACACCACACCCCAGATCCCCGCGTTTCCCCTCCCTTCCGTTTCCCGTGGTTGGGCCATCGCCGGCGGCATCGCCATGATGCTCCTCGGCTTTTTTGCGCTCACTTACGAGATCATCACAACGGCCGCCGTTGCCACCTTCATCGGTGTCATCCTGATGATCGGATGTGCCTTCCAGTTGATGAAGGTCTTCACTGTCGGAAACTGGAAGAGCCATCTCTGGTATGCCGTGGTGGCCATCGCCTACGGTGTCGCCGGCTATGTTTTCATCGCGCATCCGTTTCAGGCTGCGATCGCATTCACTCTCTTTCTTGGTTGGGCCATCCTCATCGGAGGGATCTTCCGTGCGGTTTTTGCCTTTCGGATCCGTCATCACAGGGGGGCCGGTTGGGTTCTCTTCAGTGCCGCCATCTCCATCGTTCTGGGGGGTATGATCATTTCCCAGTGGCCGGCTACCGGTCTCTATATCCTCGGCCTCTTCCTGGGGATCGAATTGATCTTTGCCGGAGTTGGTTGGCTGGGGCTGGGTCTCTCTTCGGATAAATAGAGCTCACCTCCGACTATTTTTTATTAAGGAAGAGCCGGGCCTGAGGGCCCGGCTCTTTTTTTGTTTTTTGGAGGGAGAGCCCGTGGAGAGTTCGCTTGAGCCCCTCCTTGACGATGGTGTGCCTCCTTCTCTAGCGTTCCCTTTCCGGATGAGAGATTCAGGATCCATTTTTACGCTGCGGACAGCACTGTTCAACGGGCTTTCCGCAGTTGCGCTCGCCACGTTTGTTTCAGTTCTCCACGCCGAGTCGGAGGGGTTGGTGAAGTCACAACCAATCACCAACAACCTGTTTCCTGAGGGAGGAACCGCCGAGCAGCTTGCCGCCGCCGATGGGTTTGCCGATTCCGGGGATATCGACAAGGCGATCACCACCTACCGTTTCATTGCAAAAAGCGCTCCCGGCTCGAAGGAGGCTCCTTCCGCGCAGTACCGATTGGCCAAGCAACTCCATAACAAGGGGGAGTTCGAGGCCGCATTCAAGGAATACCAGAACCTGCTCAAGAAATACCCACAGACCCCCGACTTCGAGCAGTCGGTAGCCGACCAGATCGAGATTGCCAATGCCTTCCTGAAAGGACGCCGGGTCAAGATGCTCGGTCTTCGCCTGATGCCGTCGATGGAGAAGGCCGAGGAGATGTACACGGCGATCCTCAAGTCCGCTCCCTATAGCAAGCACGCCCCGGTCACGCAGTTCAACCTCGGTCTCGCCTTCGAAAAGCAGGGCAAGGCCAAGGAGGCGATCGCCGCTTACCAGCGGGTGCTCGACAAGTATCCCAACAGCAGTGCTTGCGCCTCGGCTTCCTATCAGATCGGTTATGTCTACCAGCGTCTCGGCATGACCGGAAAATCGCAGGATCTCTCCGCCCTCAAGGAAGCCCAGAACAATTACCAGGATTTTCTCCTTCAGTACCCCAACAGCGAGAAGGTTCCGCAGGCCGGTGAGAACATGAAGAAGATGGTCTCCAGGGAGTCCGCCGACACACTCCGTATCGCGCGCTTCTACGACTTCAACAAGGATTTCAAGGCCGCTTCCATCTACTACAACGATGTGCTCCGCCGCTTCCCCCAGAGCCAGGAGGCCACCGCCGCCAAGACCCGTATCGATGAACTCAAGGCGCTTTACGGCGAGGATTCCCTCCGGGTCGGACAGGAGCGACCCGAGACCGGGGAGCGGCTTGCCGAGCGCCGCCGCATGCAGGCCCAGATCGAGAGCACGGCCCTGGCCAATTACGATGGCCCCCCGAAGAAGCAGATCGTCGGCGAGGAGGTGCCGCTTCCGCGTCCTCAGATGAAGGGTGACATGAGGGATGCCCAGCCGATTCCGTTGCAGGAGCCTCCTGCCGAGCCCCCGGTTCAGAAGACCCCGCTCACCCCCTGATGAAGATGAAGAAGTTACTGCTCATGATTCCGCTTTTCCTTTCATTGGGCGGGTGCGGATATCATCTCGGCGAAATCAAGCCGACGCCGATGCGCCGAGTCACCACGATCGCCGTCAACACGTTCACCAACAAGACCCTCCTGCCCCGGGTTGAGGCGCAGACCGCCGATGCCGTGGTGAAGCAGTTCCAGCAGGACGGAACCTATCGGATTGAGTCCGCCGACCGGGCCGATGCCATCGTCGAGGGAAGCATCGAGTCGGTGCAGCGCCAACCGATGCGTGTCTTCGCCAGCAACGTGCTTCAGACTTCCGAGTTCGAGCTGACGCTGATCGTGAAATACCGTGTCATTGACCGGATCACCGGTGCCGTCCTGATGGAGGGGAGGGCTGTTGGCGTGACCCCCTTCTTCACCGAGACCGACCGTGTGAATTCCGACCTCGTGACCAACCAGAACATGAATTATCCCATCGCCGCCCAGCGCATGGCGGAGAAGCTCGTGAGCAAGGTGGCGGAGGGATGGTAGGCCGAAAAGGCTGAAGGCTGAAGGTTGAAGGCTGAAGGGTTGCAATCCGAGCAGGGGAATATGAATCCCCCCCTGACGCTGATCTGCACACCGATCGGAAATCTGGGGGACTTGACCTTCAGGGCCGCCGAGACTCTCAGGAATTGCGATGGTGTGATTGCGGAGGACACGCGTCGTGCCTCCCAGTTGCTGGCCCATCTGGATGTGCGGAAAACACTGGTCAGTTTCCACGAGCACAACGAGGAGCGCCGCCTTCCCGAGATTCTGGCCCGATTGAGGGGAGGGGAGCGCCTGGCGCTGGTGACCGATGCCGGGACGCCGTCGGTGAGCGATCCCGGTTTCCGACTGGTGCGGGCCTGTGTCGCGGAAGGCATTGCCTACACGGTGTTGCCCGGAGCGAGCGCCGTCACCACGGCCCTTGTCGGGAGCGGTTTGCCTCCTGTGCCCTTCTTCTTCGGAGGATTCCTGCCCTCCTCCGGTTCGGGAAGGCGTTCGGAGCTCCGCAAGGGGACGGCTCTCGGGATGACGGCGATCTACTTCGAGTCGCCACACCGCTTGCTTGACTGCCTTGCCGATCTCGCGTCGATAGCCCCCGGATGCATGGTCTGTGTTTCCAGGGAACTTACCAAGATCCACGAAGAATACCGTCTCGGCAGCCCCGCGGAATTGGCGGCGCACTACGGGGTGAATCCTCCTCGTGGAGAAATCACGCTCGTGATTGATCCCATGGCCGGAAAAGCCGCGGAAAGAAAGTCAGCGAAGGATTACTCGGAGAAGACTCCCATTCCGCGGAACTTGGCGTAGCGCTCCTCAAGCAGCTGCTCAAGAGGGATGGCGTTCAGGGTCTCGATGGCGGAGGAGATGGTCGAGGTGAGGGTGTCGGCCATGGCTGCGGGATCACGGTGAGCCCCTCCGGTCGGTTCATGGATCACTCCGTCGATGAGACCGAGTTCCTGAAGATTGTCGGCGGTGAGCTTGAGTGCCGCCGCAGCCTCGGGGGCGTGCTTGCGGTGCTTCCAGAGAATGGCGGCGCATCCCTCGGGGGAGATGACCGAGTAGTAGGCGTTCTCGAGCATGAGAACCCGGTCGGCCACACCGATGCCAAGGGCTCCGCCACTGCCACCCTCGCCGATGACGACGGCAATGATGCGGGCCTTGAGGGCCATCATTTCACGGAGATTCACGGCGATCGCCTCGGCGATGTGACGTTCCTCG
>JBAPTI010000105.1:0-11965 GCA_049282095.1 Chthoniobacterales bacterium | reverse complement strand
GGATCGCCCCGACCATGACGAGCGAAAGCTCGCCGCCAACCAGTGAAAAGACACCGACCGTAATGATCACGTCGTGGAGGAGGGCGACCAGGGCCCCCACCGCAAAGGAGAACTCGAAGCGGATGGTGACGTAGACAAGGATGCCGATCATGCCGAGACCGAGGGCCAGCAGCGCCTTCTTGGCGAACTCCAGCCCGATCTGGGCCCCCACCTTCTCCTGCTGGGCGGCGGTAATCTTCCTGTCGGGGAAGCTGCTCCTGAGCTTCTCGAGGATCTTTCCGGAAGTATCCTCGGCGCTCCGGATCGCGAGCATCTGCTGGGTGCCGGCCTGCTCCTGCTGGATGGTGGCCTCGGTCAACTGGAGCGGCTCCAGGGCCGCGCGGACCTCGGCAACGGCAAGCGATGGCTGGGAATCAAGGACCAGCAGGTCGCCGCCGCGGAAGTCGATACCGAAGTTGTTCACCCCTCGCTTGGCGAAGAAGCCGATCGACCCGCCGATGAGGATCAGGGAGATGAAGACGGCGAGCACCCGCTTGCCGAGGAAGTTGAACTGATGGCGCGGGGCCAGATTCGCCATGGTGAGGCGCTTGAGTCCGGCGAACCTTGTCATCCAGCGGAACGCCGTCCGGGTGAAGAGGATCGCGGAGAAGAGCGAGGCGACGATGCCGAGCATCAGGGTGATGGAGAAACCGCGCACCGGACCGGTCGCCTGCCAGAACAGGATGGCGGCCGTGATCAGCGTCGTGGCGTTGGCGTCGAAGATCGCGCTGAAGGCCTTGCTGTAGGCGCCGTCGATGGCGGCACCGAGCGACTTGCCGGCGGCCAATTCCTCGCGCAGACGCTCGTAGAGCAGCACGTTGGCATCCACGGCGAGACCGATGGTGAGAATGATGCCGGCGATACCGGGAAGGGTGAGCACGAAGTGGAACATCGCCATCATCCCAAAGAGCAGGACGATGTTGAGCAGCAGTCCGAAGAGGGCGACGAGTCCCGCCAGCCGGTAGTAGAAAAGAACGAAGAGCATGACGAGTGCCAGGCCGCCGATGCCCGAGACAACGCCCGCCCGGATCGAGTCGGCCCCGAGCGTCGGGGAGACGCTGCGGGTCTCCTCGATGGTGACCGGCGTGCGGAGCGGATTCTCCAGGACGCTGGCCAGCTCGCGTGCCTCCTTCTCCTGGAAATTTCCGGTGATGGAGGCCTGACCGCCGGCGATGGGGCCGTTGCGGATGGCAGGCGCACTCTGGATCTTCCCATCAAGCAGAATGGCAAGGCGGCCCTTGTACGGAGCCAGTTCGCTGGTCACATCCAGGAAGGTCTTGGCTCCCTCGCCGTCGAGATTCAGGGAGACCCCCCAGCCCTGCTGGTCGTAGGTGGCGTATGCCCTGGTCACACGCTCGCCGGTCAGGTCGGCCTGCTTCCTGACCAGAAGCTGCTCGGTGTATTCCTTGTCACCGCGGCTCTGGACCAGGTCCTTGATCACGTAACCCGGAGGCACGATCGCCTCACCCTTCCCGATCTGCGCGATGAGGGCATCGGAATTGGGATGAACTTCCGCGAACTCAAGCTTGGCCACCTGCTGCAACTGCTCCTTGGTCGTCTGGATCTGGGCCGGGTCGAGGCCGGGGATCTGGACCAGGATGCGACGGGTTCCCTGCGGAGCGATGACCGGTTCGCTGACGCCGAACTTGTCGACGCGCTTGCGGATCACCTCGACGGCCTGCTGGAGCATGTCGCCGGAGATTTCCTGGCCGTTCTGGGGCACCAATTGGAGCAGGAAGGAGGTTCCGCCGCGCAGGTCGAGGCCGAGGCGGATCTTCTTCTCGGGGGGAGTCGCCGAATCGAGACAGAACAGGACGAGGAGCAGCGTGAGTAGTGCCCCGAGCCACCGCTTCTTGCCATCACTCTCCGTGGAGAAATACCAGGCAAAGAGACCGAGCAGGAGCAGGCCGAAGAAGAAGGTGAGCAGGGGAGTCATGGATCGATGGGTTTTCGGAAAGAACCGTCTTCCGGAAAGATCAGTCTGCGCTTCCGGCGGATTCCTCCGAGGAGCGGGCCAGAACGGTGGCCACGGCGGCCTTGTCGATCTCGATCTTCACGTTGTCGGCCACCTTCAGCAGGACCGTGCGCTCCTTCACATTGGAGATCATGCCGTGGATGCCGGAGGAGGTGACCACCTTGTCGCCCGTCTTGAGCGCCTCGATCAGCTTCTGCTGCTCCTTGCGCTGCTTCTGCTGGGGACGGATGAGCAGGAAGTAGAAGATGACCCCGATGAAGATCAGCGGAGCAAACTGTGTGATGGGACTTGGTGCGGGAGCGGCGGAGGCTGCTTCAAGCAGGAGAAGGGCGGTGGCGGAAAAAACCATAGCCTCCTTTGGTAGCCTACCCCTTGGCCTCAGGGCAAGGCCAAGAGTCGGCGATGTAGTGTAGGGTTAAAAGTGTTGAAAAGTTAAATGGGATCGAAAATCGATCCACCTTCCTCTTTTCACCTTCCACTTTTCACTTTTCACTCTCGGCCACGCTAGTGGCCGAGATACGCCGCCTGCACTTCGGGACGGTTCCTGACTTCCGGAGATGGACCCTCCAGATGAATCGTCCCGGTCTCGAGCACATAGGCGTAATCGCTCACCTTCAGGGCGAGGGAGGCATTCTGCTCGACAAGCAGCATGGTCATCCCTCGCTCTTTGTTGAGATCGACGAGCCGGGCAAAGATCGTCTCCACCAGCAGGGGAGCGATCCCGAGTGATGGCTCGTCCAGCATCAGGCAGCGCGGGCGCCCCATCAGCGCGCGGCCGATGGCCAGCATCTGCTGCTCCCCTCCGCTCAAGGTTCCGGCCTGCTGGGTGATCCGCTCCCGAAGACGGGGGAAGAATTCCCCAACCCATTCGAGATCGGCGGCGATCTCCTTCCTGTCCCTGCGGAGATAGGCCCCCATCATGAGGTTCTCCCTCACGGTCAGGTCGGGAAAGACAAGGCGCCCCTCGGGCACGTGGGCGAGCCCCGCGGCAACGATCCGGTGGGCGGGCCACTCGGCAATCTCTTCCCCGGAAAATCTGATCGAGCCCGAGGCAGGAGGCACCAGTCCGGAGATCGTCCGAAGCGTGGTCGATTTCCCTGCTCCATTCGCACCGACCAGGGTGACGATGCTCCCCTTGGGAACGCTCAGCGAGAGGTCGTGCAGGGCCTGGATGCCGCCGTAACGGACGGCGAGATTCCGGATTTCCAGCATCGGGGAGTTTTCCGTGTTCATGCGGCGGCCTCCGTTTGCCCGGAAGAGGTTCCAAGATAGGCGGCGATCACCTTGGGATCCGCCCTCACCTCGGCGGGGGTTCCGGAGGAGAGAAGGCTTCCGCGATCCAGCACGACAAGGCGCTCGCAGATCCCCATGACAACCTTCATGTCATGCTCGACGAGCAGGATTGCCGTGCCGAACTCCGAGCGGATGCGCGAGATGAGCCGCTTGAGTTCCTCCTTCTCCGTGGGGTTCATTCCGGCAGCCGGTTCATCCAGCAGGAGCAGGCGGGGCTTGGTCGCCAGCGCCCTGACAATCTCAAGCCGCCGCTGGTCGCCGTAGGGAAGGCTGCGGCTGGGATGGGCGGCTGCTTCTTCAAGGCCGAAGTAAGCGAGCAGGCGGCGCCCCTCCTCGCGGATCTCCTCCTCCTCGAATCGGAAGGATTTTCCCCGACGGATGGTGTGGAGGAGACCGCCCCGCAATCTCGCAATGAAGGAGGTCCGGACGTTCATGGTCACGTCGAGTGAGCCGAAGAGACGGATATTCTGGAAGGTACGGGCCATCCCCAGCCTGTTGATGCTGTGCGGAGGGAGGCCCGTCACCGGGCGCCCTTCGAAGAGCACTTCCCCTTCGGTCGGGCGGTAGACGCCGGTGAGGATGTTGAAGAGCGAGGTCTTGCCGGCGCCATTGGGCCCGATGAGCCCCACCAACTCGCCCGGGGAGATGTGCAGCGAGACATCGGTCAGGGCGGAGATCCCGCCGAACCGAAGCGAACAGTTCCTGGCCTCAAGGAGAGCCTTGCCCGGGGCGGTCGTCATGCGGAGGCAGCCTTCCTTCCACCGGGGATGATCCGGCGAAGGAAGAAGGTCAGGGATTGGGTCGGACGGAAAATCATGAAGAGAATGATGATCAGGGCGTAGACGACCATCCGGTACTCCGAGAGATCGCGCAACCACTCGTTGAGCAGGGTGATCAGGATGGCGGCGATCGCGACGCCGACGGGACGACCGAGGCCGCCGAGAATCACCATGACGATGATCTCGAAGGAGCGCAGGAAGTTGAATCCCTCGGGACTGATGAATTCCACCGCATGCGCGTAGAGACCTCCCGCCACCCCGGCGAAGAAGGCGCCGATCACGAAAGCCGTGACCTTGAAACGGGTCGTGTCGATTCCCATGGCCGCCGCCGCAATCTCGTCGTCCCTCACGGCCTGGAATCCGCGCCCGTAGGTGGATCGCACCAGGGCAATCATCGTGTAGATCGTCACGACCGCGGCGCCGACCGCCCAGAAGAGATTCGTCGCTGGAACGATCCCCTCCATCCCGCGGGCGCCGCCGACCGCGTTGGTATTCTGCAGCAGCACTCGGATGATCTCGCCGAATCCGAGTGTCACCATGGCCAGATAATCACCACGCAGGCGGAGGGAGGGCCCCCCGACAATCAGGCCCGCGATCGCCGCCACGACGCCCCCGATCGCCAGCACGGGGAGAAAGGAAAGCTGGGAGGCAAGCGACGCACCGGTCCAGGAGAGTTGAGGGAAGATGGCGGGAAGGGCTTTCCCGGTAAGCAGCGCCGAGGTGTAGGCACCGACCGCCATGAAGGCGGCATGACAGAGCGAGAACTGGCCTGTCTCACCCATCACCAGATTCAGGCTGACGGCCAGGATCACATTGATCGCGGCAAAGAGGATCACCTGCGTTGTGTAGGGATCGATCCATCCGCCGCACGACTGCAGCAGCACCGCGACGCCAAGCCCTGCGGCAAGGGCGATGCGCGGATTCCTGATAATGGCAACGGAGGAGTTGAACACGGAAGAGTTGTCGCGAAGGAAGCACCCCCATGGCAACGTCATTCGTGCATCGGAAGGACTGAAGTGTTGAATATGGAATTAAGAAAGTGGGTGAAGGGAGAAATCTGAAAGCAGGAAAACAGGGATGAAGGGGATGAACCAAGCCGCTGGGAAGCGGCGCGGAAGCTCACGCGTATGCGTGACCCGGATGGGCGGCACTGCTTGCCGGGCGGAAAGTGCCGGCAAGGAGATGGAAAGAAAGGCCCAGCAGAAGTTGCTGCCAAGGACTCGGTGGCGAACATCCCTTTTATCCCCTTGGCTAGCCCGGCCGTTGCTTCGCGTCTGTTACTGATCCCTGTAAAAAACTTCAATGTATCTCTATCCCTGTTTTCCTGCTTTCTGATTTTCTCCTGAGTTTACGCACTTGAAACAATGGGGAGCCTAAAAATCTGCGGGCTCGGGAAGAATCGGTGCTGTCTTGGAATCCCAGGGATTTTGCTCATGGCTTCCCTCCTCAATCAGGGTGGCAAAGCGGGCGGCGAGGTACGTTGCGGCCGTGACATCAAACCCATGATAAAGGGGAGCGAAAGGCGCGAGATTTTCAGAGGCAAGCAGGAGGAGACGCCGGGCCGGGGGCAACCTCCTTCCATGCTTCGGATGCGAGGGATGTTCGCGCTGGAGTTTCATGTGGACGAAGGCGCCGGCCAACTGGATCAACCCCTTGTGGAAGCGGTAATCGGGAGCGCTTCTTCCATCCTTGAGCCAGAGATGCTCGAGGACATCATGCGCCTCGTAATAGAGTTGTCTGTTAAAGCACTCGAAGTATCCAAGATAGCATCGGTCGAATTCAGAGGCAGCACTCGCGGCCTGTAATCCCTCCACGAACTCCCCGATGCGTTCCGATTTTTTCATCAGTGGTTCAGTCGAGCAGGCTCCGCGTCGTGCCGGAGTAGACACGCCCCTTCCAGACAATCCCGCGCCGCATGCAAAGACGCCAACTGTTGAGCGCGATCAGCAGCGCTAGGGCGATCCCGAAGGGGTGCGCGATGAATCCCAGCCATGATGTGCGGAAGCGGATCGTCAGGATCAGCCTGATGAGCAGGATAAGACCGACGGCTGTCAGGGCTGAAGGGGAAGCAGGAGTGATTTCCCAAGCAAGGCAGAACGGCAGAAGAAAGAGTGATCCCACGACGAGTCCGAAGAGCAGGAAGAGATGGTGCGACTCCTCGAAGACGGGGCGGAGGTTTTTGGAAAATCCCTCCCAGAGATCCGCAAACCCCGCATACATGCGGCATCGCAGGAGATCGATCCCGTCGGCATTCACCAGGCGCATCCCCTCGCCCGTGCGGGCCGCGACCCTGCGGCCGAAGGCGATATCCTCCACCAGATGATCCCTCAGCGCCTCATGGCCGCCGAGTAGCCGGTAGGAATCCCTCCGGAACAGCAGGAACTGCCCGTTTGCCGCTCCCATGGAGGCGAGGCGTTTCCTGGAGAAGCCCCATCGCGCGACGCGACCGGGCTTGGCCTGCAGCCAGGTCAGGATGGGAAACGGGTGAAAGGCCATGAAGAGCAGGTAGCCGAGGGGAATCACCAGCTTCTCCGACCAGGTTCCGGTGATCTGGTCGGGCCAGAGCGAGAGAAGATCGGCCCTCGCCGCACGGGCATGGCCGACCGCAGAGGCCACGCAAGCAGGGCCGTGGATCGTGTCGGCATCTGTAAAAAGGAGGAGGGCGCTTCCCGGATCGGCGGCTTGCGAGAGCTGATGGCACGCCCAGTTCTTCCCCACCCAGCCCTCAGGAAGATCGGCGCCGTGAACCAATCGCAACCGGCTACCGACCTCCTCGCGGAAACCGAGTTCCGCCGCGATCTCCGCGGTCCGGTCGGTGGAGCGGTCATTCAGCAGGATGATCTCGCGAACAGGAGGTTCCTGCGCAACGAGGGAGGCCAAGCATTCATGGATCCGCCGCTCCTCGTTGCGCGCCGGGATCAGCACCGAAACGTCCTGGATCTCACACACAGAGATCGGCACCGATGGCTTCAGTCGGCGCAGCAGGCGCATGTTCACGAGAGACTGCAGGAGGCAAAGCCCGAGCAGCGGGATCACCACGAAATCCAACATGGCACCGATCACACCCGGCAGGAGAACGAGAGGCCCCTGCATCGGCGGTCAGCGAATCACCCGAATCAACACTTCGGTGACACCAACCATCTAGGCGTTGGAGGGCGCCGGCTTGCTGTTTTTCTTCTCAGGCTTTTTCTCGGAAGCGGGAGAGGGGGAGGGCTTTGCCTTTCCTTTCTTGGAAGCGGCGACTGAGTCGTCGCCATCCGTGGAAACATTGGCCTCTTTCTTCTTGGCGGCGGGCGTGGAAGCGGCTTCCGCGTCGGGAGCCGGGGGAGGGTTGAGAGGGATGGTCGGCTCCACGCGAACCTGAGCAAGGCGACGCAGGTAGGCGGCATGCATCGTGTCGATCCACTCGGAGAGTGACGGATCGATTTTCTTCATCCGCTTGGCGAGCAGGTCGTAATACTCACGGAGCGCCTGACGCTTCGCCTCGTCACTCTTGGCCTTGTCGGCCTTTTGCTGAAGCGAGACAAGGCTCTCTTCCTTGTCGGCCTTCACCTTCACGGTGTAGTAACGGGTTTTCTGATCCTGTCGCTGCTTTTCCTCATTGCCGGCCGCATTGATCGGGGAGGGCTGCTCAGGCTCGGCCGGGGGCGGAATGAGTGAATTCGGATCGCTGGGAGGAGGATTCTGCCCGGCGGATCCCATGCCGGAATTGGCGGCGGGAGCCGCAGGTTCTGAGGATGCCGGAGCAGGGGTCGCAGCGTCATCGCTCTTGGCGGGCTGCGTGGTGGGCTGAGTCGAGGCGCTTGGTTCGGGCGCAAAGAGGGAGGGGGCGGGCATGCTGCCGGGGGCCGGACTCTCCTGAATCTGAAGGGGCGCCGAGGGCGTCTGGTCCTGCGCCGAAAGTGGGAACACCGGAAGAATGCAAAGGATGGGAAGGATCCTGACGGGAAGGGTGGAGCGGGATTTCATGGAATGAAGGGATGGAGATTCACGACGCGCGCCGCCGCAATCTTGCCAAGGAATCAAAAATGGGCGGTGATGGCAAGTGGTGCCGGATGGCACCGGCTTCCATGCCCTCAACCGACAATCAAACCACCATAACTCCCTCTTGCTCCAGCAGTGGCTCCGGCAGTGCTCCCCGCCCCCTTGTTGCGGCGCAGTGCCTGCGTGAACGGAATGGCTTTGTCTGGCTGGACTCCTCCTTGGGAAATTCCACGGAGGAGGGGACTCACGGGATCTCCCTGCTGGCCACCGATCCGGATCTGATCCTGGAGGGAGGCCCCGCTGATTGGCATCTTCTGGAACGGGAATTGGAGACAAGGCGAAGGGTCTCCCCGAATGTGGGGGTTCCTGACGGCGCTGCGATCGGCTTCTTCCGCTTCGACGGGTCCTTCCGCTTCGGGTTCTACGATCACCCTCACATCCACATACCCGAAGGATGGTTTGGCGGGACAGCATTCCCCGTGGGAGAACTCACCGAAGCTCACCCTGGACCGGCAAAAGATTCCCCGGCCGCCCCGGCTTCATTCCAGCCTGAGATGGAACGCGCCGACTATGTCGCCATGGTCCGTGCGGCACAGGAATATGTGGCATCCGGAGATATCTATCAGGTCTGCCTGGCTCATCGATTTTCAACCCGCTTCGAGGGGGATCCCTGGTCTCTCTATCTCGCGCTCAGAAGCGCATCACCGGCACCCCATGCGGCCTACCTGAAACTCGGCGACGAGACGGTTCTCTCAAGTTCACCGGAATGTTTCCTCAGGATGAGCGGGCGAGCGATCTCCACGCGGCCGATCAAGGGGACACGTCCCCGGGGAAGGAATCCCGACGAGGACACACGGGAGGCGTTCGAGTTGCAGACCTCGCCGAAGGAGATCGCCGAACTGGTGATGATTACCGATCTGGAACGGAACGATCTCGGAAGCGTCTGCGAGTACGGGAGCGTGACCGCCAGCCAGCTCCTGCAATTGGAACGCTTCGCGCAGGTCTTTCATCTCGTCTCGACCGTGGAGGGGACGCTCCGCAAGGATGTCTCGCAGGTCGCGGCGCTGGCGGCCTGTTTCCCCGGCGGGTCGATCTCGGGAGCCCCGAAAAAGCGCGCCCTCGAAATCATCCGCGAACTCGAACCGGTTCCGCGCGGCCTCTTCACCGGGGCGATCGGCTACTTCGGCTACAACGGGGAGAGCCAGTTCAACATCGCCATCCGTACGGTGGTGATCCGTGACGGAAGGGCCGAATTCCATGTCGGCGCGGGAATCACGGCGGACTCTTCACCCGAGAAGGAATGGGAGGAAACCCTCCACAAAGCCGCGGGAATCCTGCAAGCGGCCCGGGGGTTGTGAAATGCTTAAGGACAAATGAAGCTCTTCCCTATTGGAAGTGGGGAAATGTTCCGGAAAAGACACGGAATGAGTTTCACGCAAAGGACGCAACGATCGCAAAGAGGGGTCCTGCGTTGCCGTGTTTTTACTGGCAGAGTAGTTTTAAGAATTTCCAAAAAAACCACCGTTCTTACCCTCTTAGCTTCATCGGGCGTTACTCTTTGATCCTCCCTTGGCGCCCGTTGCGCCCGTTGCGCCCGTTGCGTGAAAATATCATCTTTCAATCAACCCGCCGCAAACAGCGAGGCGCCAAAAAAGAAGAGTGAAAAAGGGGTGGCTCTGAACTCCTGCACGAAGCTTCACTCAATCCCTGGATTTTTTGCTGCCAAAAAGAAAACGGCCCGGAATGACTCCGGGCCGTTTCTTTGAAAAAAGTCTGTTGGAGACTTAGCGGTAGTCCTGACGGGGACCACGGTCCTCGTAACCGCCGCGGTCACGGTCGCGGTATCCACCGCCTCCGCCACCACCACGGTAGCCGCCTCCGCCTCCGCCACCACCACGGTAGCCGCCTCCGCCGCCACCGCCACGGTAGCCGCCTCCGCCACCACCGCCGTATCCACCGCCGCCTCCGCCACCACCACGGGGACGGTCTTCCATCGGACGGGCTTCATTGACGGTGAGGTTGCGGCCACCCATGTCGGCGCCGCTCAGGGCCGCGATCGCTGCCTTGCCCTCTTCGGGGGCGCTGAAAGTGACGAATCCGAATCCGCGGGAGCGGCCGGTGGTGCGGTCCATCATGACGATCGCGTCGGTGACGGTGCCGTGTGCGCCGAAGACCTCGCGGAGGTCGGCGTCGGTTGCTGAGAAGGGAAGGTTCCCGATATAGAGTTTCATACTGCTTACTGCGTTGTGTTTGTTGTTCCTGTTACGCTGACGGCTACTTCGCGGAATGCACCTGCCGCTCACCTGAGGGGACTCGGAGCAGTCCTCCCGACCAGCGGGGAACCTGCATTACCTGAAACGCTATCATCGAACTTCGGATCAAAGCTATGGTGCCGCTTGGCCGCTTTGGCAACAGAAATTCTCAATGTGTCGTTTTTGTCAGAATGACCCGGATGGCAGCCCGGGGCGGTTTGGAATGGAAAACGATTGATGTTACGCCGCAAATACGGGATCAACTTGGGACGGCCTAACACGGCTGCAACCCTAGGAATCCATGAACCGACTGCTCCACCCGCTGACCCTGCTTGCCATTCTGCTGATCGCCGGATGCGCCGACACGGAGACACCTCCCCCCAAGAAGAAAACCGCCGCCTCGACGGCTCAGCAGGATTCGCAGTTCACCTCGGATGCCTCCACCAACGCCCCCTCCACCACGGATGCCTCCCTAACGGAGACCAATAACCCGGCGGCCAGCGCCGCCTCCAATCTCGCCAATCCCTTCGCCACGCCGACACCCGTTCCCGCGGCCGCCCCGCGCGACCTCCCCTACGGCACGCCGGTTCCCGGCAAGCCCGGCTTCGTGACCAGCCCCCATTCCCAAACTGCTGGCTACGTCGATGTGCGCGGATTCCCCCCCGGCTCCGAGGTGAAGGATCCCTACTCGGGCAAGATCTTCCTGGTTCCCTGAACAGGCCTGACCCGGGCCCGTTCCGACCTCCACGTCCCAGCACTCCCGTTCCTTGAGCTCTCCAGCCCGTGTCGCCATCCTTGGCCCCGGGTTGATCGGCGGCTCCGTTGCCCTGACGCTCCATGCCAGAAGCCCCGGGACGAAAATCTCCATCTGGGGTCGCCGGCCGGAACAGCTCGCCGAGATCCTGCGGCGAGGGATCGCCGACTCCGTGGAGACCGATCCGGCGGCCGCCGTGAGCGGCGCCGACATCGCCGTTCTCTGCACGCCGGTAGGAAGCATGAGGGAACTCGCCGCGTCCATGGCACCGGGACTTACCCCTTCAGCCGTCGTCACCGATGCCGGCAGCGTGAAGGCCTGCGTCGTGCAGCAACTCGAGCCGCTCCTGGGAAGCCGCTTCATCGGAGCGCACCCGATGGCGGGTAGCGAGCGCTCCGGCCTGGCAGCGGCAAGGGCCGACCTTTTTGCGGGAGCCCCCTGCCTGATCACCCCGACTTCCGGAAGCGATGCCGCTGCCCTGCAAGTCGTCTCTGGATTCTGGAAGGGGCTGGGGTGCTCGGTGACAATGATGAGCCCGCCCGAACACGACCGGCTCGTCGCGCGGATCAGTCACCTGCCGCACGCCCTGGCCTTCGCGCTGGTGAACCTTGTCCTCGACACGCTCCCGGCGGGATCCCATCACCTTGCGGGAGGGAGCTTCCGCGACGCCACCCGTGTCGCCGCGAGCGATCCGGCGCTCTGGACGGGCATCCTGACGGAAAACCGCACGGAAGTCGCCGCGGCCCTGCGCGAGATGTCGAAGCTGCTCCAGTCGATGGAGACCGCCCTCGGTGATGAAAAGCCCGACTCGCTTCTCGATTTTTTGGCGAGGGCAAAGCAGCATCGCGATTCACTCCCGTTTCCTCCGCCGGAGGAAACGCCCTAAGGA
>JBAPTI010000104.1:0-61449 GCA_049282095.1 Chthoniobacterales bacterium | reverse complement strand
AGTTTTGTTGTCAGGCGAGGCGCATAAGAGAGGCAATACCCTTGCGGTCTTGCCTCTCTTGGGCAACGAAGCATGGCGGCAAAAGAACGGCACCCTAGAGGCGAGGGCTGCTGAGGCGCAGGGCCAGTGTTGCTCTTTCGGTCGTGTAGTGCTGTGACTACACTCCCTCTTTCGCGCCTTGTCCTGCACCTCATCTCCTCCTCGCGCCATCCCGCCATATTAATCTTAACAGGCCCTAGGCCTTTATAAAAGTCTTACGAGGAGGCGGGGAGCGCATGTTATGAGGGCGTCTGTGTCAATGACATCAGAAGCGTGAAAGGCATTCCCGCGGTGTCAGTATCGGGATGCCTTTGAATTCTTTGAGGACCAAGAGATCTTGATCGCCCGTCACCAGCAGATCGACTTTTGCGGCGTGGGCGGCTGCCAGCACATGGTCATCGTCCGAGTCACGGCATACTGCCGATGGGAGTGGGGGAGCCTCGGTCAATTCGGCATCACTTCGCACCGCCCGGATCACCTCGGAGGATTCGGCCTTGGAAAGCTTGGCCTTGGAGAGAAGCTTCTCCTCCAATTCGGAAAGTATCTCCTTGGATACGACGATCCGGGCGTGGAGCAGGGACTCTTCATAGAGGCCTGCGCACACTCCATGGGAGACAAAGGCCGCGAACAGGACATTCGTATCGAAGAGGATCCTCATGAGGGATCCTCAAGAGATCTCTTCAAAGACATCCTCATCGGTTGCAAAGCCGGCTTTGCGCCCCTTCGGTACGAGTTTCTCCCGTAAATTCCTGAAGCGCTCCAGAGCGATCTGCTTACGAAGGGCATCCTGCACTACCTGGCTCCGGCTCTTGCCGCTACTGCGAACCAAGGCGGCAAGACCCACGTTGATCTCCTCTGGCAAGCTGATCGTCAATGTTGCCCTCATGTATTGGAATCTATTACAGCAAGTCAAAAAGTCAATCCTTTGACTGCTTCAAACTCTCGGAATGTTTTTCATGTACCTTTCATCCCTGAGAGTTTTTTCCTGCCTTTCTGTTTTCCAGATTTTCATTATCCCAAAGAAAAAGGCCGCGCTCTTTCGGGCGCGGCCTTCTTGTTGAGTTGTTGGAACCTCAGAGGTTCATCTTGATCCCTTGACCCTGCGCCATGGCGGCGTGCTGTGCGTCGGTGCAGGGAGCGTTCAGCGGAACGTCGGTCTTTACCCCGTTTGCCGTGACGATTCCCTTGCCGAGCATGTAGGCCTCGACCTCTTCGCCGCTGATGTCAGGGAGCATGACCCCGTTGATCTCCACGCAGGGGGAGAGGGGTTGGCCGCTCTTCTGCTCCATCTCGAAGCGGAAGGTAGGGTTCTTGATGATGTCCTTCTCCGTGTAGGGGAGGGAGTATTTGGCAAGAACCGCGCGGACTCCGTTGCTCCACCCGCAGGTGGTCTTGAGGTAGGCGGTGATTTCGGGCTGTGACATGGTGTGTCGGGAGTTGGTCGTGATGAACAGGGAAGAGTTATTTCTTCCCCTGGCCGGGACGATACTCCTCCTCGGCGGCGGAGAGTGCCGCGCCGAAGCTGACCATGTCCTCCCCGCTCTTGACGGTCTCGAGCGCCTCGCTCTCCTTGCGGAGTGCTTCCTCGCTGTAGCCGGTGGCCTTGATGGAGAGGCCGAGACGACGCTCGGTCTTGTCGATCTTGATGACGCGGGCCTCGACCTCCTGGCCGGGCTTGAGGACATCCTTGACCTTCTCGACACGGTCCTCGCTGATCTGCGAGATGTGGACGAGTCCGTCGATGTCGCCGGGGAGTTCGATGAAGGCGCCGAAGTTGGCGATCTTGGAGACGGTTCCCTTGACGACATCGCCGACCTTGAACTTGCCCTCGATCTCCTTCCAGGGATCTGTCTCGAGCTGCTTGACGCCGAGGCTGATGCGCTGGTTGGCCTTGTCGATGTCGATGACGACCGCATCCACCTCGTCGCCCTTCTTGAGGACTTCGCTCGGGTGGTTGATCTTCTTGGTCCAGCTGAGGTCGGAGACGTGCACCATGCCGTCGATGCCCTCCTCCAGCTCCACGAAGGCGCCGTAGGCGGTCATGTTGCGGACCTGGCCGCGGACCTGCTTGCCGATGACGTAGCGCTGCTCGATCTCGTCCCAAGGGTTGGGCTCGAGCTGGCGGACGCCGAGGGAGATCTTCTGATCAGCCTTGTTGACGCCGAGCACGACGGCCTCGATATCCTGACCGAGGGTGAGGACATCGGAGGGACGGGTGATGCGCTTGGTCCAGGAGAGCTCGGAGACGTGGATGAGTCCCTCGATTCCCTCCTCGATCTGGACGAATGCGCCGTAGGGCATGAGGTTCGTGATCTTTCCGCCGATCTTCTGGCCGATCGGGAAGCGCTCCTCGATGCGGTCCCAGGGATTGGACTGGAGCTGCTTGAGACCGAGGCTGATGCGTTCCTTGTCCTTGTTGATCTCGAGGACGACGACTGTGAGGCGGTCGCCGGGCTTGACTGCCTCGCTCGGATGGGTGAGGCGGGCCCAGGACATGTCGGTGATGTGGAGGAGTCCGTCGATACCGTCGAGATCGAGGAAGGCCCCGAAGTCGGTGATGTTCTTGACGGTTCCCTCGACCTTGTCACCGGCGCTCATGGTGCCGAGGAACTGCTGGCGGCGCTCACTGCGCTCGGCCTCGATGAGTTCACGACGGCTGAGGACGACGTTCTTGCGGTCCTCGTTGAGCTTCACGATCTTGAAGTCGTAGGTGTTGCCCACGAACTGCGTGAGATCCTTCGGGGGATTGATGTCCACCTGGGAGGCAGGGAGGAAGGCCTCCACGCCGACATTGACGATCAGGCCGCCCTTGACGACGGACTTGACGCGGCCCTTGATGATACCCTCGGCCTCGAACAGCTTCACGATCTTGGACCAGTTCTGGCGCTGCGAAGCCTTCTGCTTGGAAAGAATGACCATTCCCTGATCGTTCTCGAGGCGCTCGAGGAGAACCTCGACCTCGTCTCCGACCTGGATTTCGTCCGGATCATCGAATTCGGATGCGGAGACCACACCCTCGGACTTGTAGCCGATGTCGATGAGGAATTCCTTGGGGCGCTTCTCGAGGATGTGCCCCTTGACGATGCTGCCTTCGCGGTAGTTTTTGACCGAGGCGGCGATGAGTTGCTGAAGATCAGCCATTGATGTTGTCATGATGTGTTTAATAACTTCCGCGGAGAGGCTGTGACCAACCTGTCCTGACGTGACTCCTTTTAAGTGACGGCGGAAGAGCCGAAAATAGTAGCAATCCCTGCTTGCAGAGCAATGAATTTCTCTCACTCTCTACTCTTTCCATGAACGCATCCGAGCCTGTTCTCCCCCTTCACTCCCTGACACTCGTCGATCTGGAGGAGAGTCTCACAGCGGTGGGACAACCTTCCTACCGCGCCAAGCAGGTGATGGAGTGGGCCTACGGTAGGGAAAAAAGGGTCGAGTCGTGGGACGCGATGAGCAATCTCCCCGCTGCGCTGCGTTCCTCGCTGGAGGAGGTGCATCCGATCCGGATGCCCGAGGTGGTCACGGTGAGCGGTTCCAAGGACACCACGCGCAAGCTTCTCCTGCGCCTCCATGACGGGGAGTTGATCGAGACGGTGCTGATTCCGGCCTCACCGGCACTCTACGGAGAGGAGTCCGACCGGCGCACTCTCTGTGTCTCCTCGCAGGTGGGGTGCGCCTACGGATGCAAGTTCTGCGCGAGCGGACTCGATGGCTGGAAGCGCCACCTGAGCGCCGATGAGATCGTCTCCCAGGTCCTGCTTGCCGAGAAGGTCTCAGGGGAGAGGATCAACAATCTCGTCTTCATGGGAATGGGGGAACCGATGGCCAATTACCAGAACTGGCTTCAGGCGGTCTCAATCCTGAACGCTCCATGGGGCGTCGGCCTGGGGGCACGCAAAATGACGGTCTCCACCAGCGGTCTGGTGCCTCGGATTCGCGACCTTGCCGATCAACCACTCCAGATCAGACTGGCCATCTCCCTGCATGGAGCAAGCGATGAGGTCCGCAGTCAGATCATGCCGGTGAACAAGAAGCACCCCGTGGCCGAGTTGATGGAGGCCTGCTCTTATTACTCCGATCGCAAGAAACAGATGATCACCTTCGAGTACATCCTGATCGAGGGGGTGAACGATGCTCCTTCGGAGGCCCGGCTTCTGGCCGATCGGGCGAGGGGACTCCGGGCGAAGATCAACCTTATCCCTTACAACACCGTCGAGGGCCTTCCGTGGAGGCGCCCTTCTGAGGCAGCGCAGGAGGAGTTCCTCTCGATCCTTCAAAATCGCGGCATCGCCGCCACCATCCGTCGTGAGAAAGGACACGACATCGACGCCGCCTGCGGCCAACTACGCCGCAGAGTCTCGACATCGCTGCAGGGCTGAACGTGAAAAGCGTTAAAAGGTTAAAGCGTTGAACGGTTACAAGGGGTTGAATTAGGACCTCGGAACTATCGCCCCGAAAGCCACCACACATTTTGGGGCTGGTCGCCGTTATCGACAGTCTCCCAAGGAATTCCCTAAGAAGCCTACCCTCAATGTGTCGCGCCAGGGTAACCCAACGCCAGGCGATCAGTGTTTCCCCACAGGGGAGGATGACTTTAGCAGATTTTCCCGCGCTTGCCGTCGGGGCCGTGGCCGATCGGGTTCTCTCCCACCCAGCGTTCGTCAACGGGTTCGTCGGACCGCTGGTAGCGTGTGTCGGTGGAGAGGCGGATGCGCTGGGTTGTGTTGTCGATGCTGCCGTGGATGGTGTCCATGCGGAAGGTGAGCAGGTCGCCGGGCTGGAACTCGGAGGTGAGCCAGCGCCCGCCGAATTTCTGACGGAGCGATACGGGGTTGTTGGTGAGGGCGCCGCCATGCTTCCATCCATCGTGTCCGGGGATGTTGGTGCAGCTCGTGTCGACGTCCGACTCAAGGTAATTCTTGATGCGGTCGGCCTGAAGATGGGATTTTTCCAGAATCATGAGCCCGCCGACTTCGAGCGGAACTTCGCCGTAGGGGATCCAGGCAGTGTAGAGACGATGAGTCCCGCGCCCCATGTAGACGATGTCGCAATGCGGGGGGGTGCCGTGACCGCAACCCATGGTGCGGAGCCAGACATAGTCGAAGTGGCGGATCGTGCCGCCGAGGAAGCGCGAGTAGAACTCATGGACTTCGGGGCCGAAGACGACGCGGTTCAGCGTCGGTTGGTTTTTCCAGGCGGTTTCGTTGAATTGCGGATGGATGCCCTTTTTCAGGATACCGTCGAGAAGCGGGTGGCCCGGTTCAAAAATATCTCCGGCCTCCAGCGTTTTCAGCAGTGCCTTGCGGGCCTCGAGGATGATGTCGCGATTGAAAAATCCCTTGATGTAGAGGTAGCCGTTCTCGTCCATGCGTTGCCGGAGAGCCTCGGCGTCGTGACGGATGGACGAGGAGTCCTCGAGCCATCCGAATGAGTGCTCGTCGGTTTCAAGTTCGTGACCGATCGAGGTGAGGGTGCGGTTGACAATGCTGGAACGTTCTGTTGTTTGCATGGTGGATCTATCGCAGGGAGAGGGATTTTTTGGAATGGTCTCCTTGGTAAAAAACATGTAGATAATGGTATATGAAGTTGCCTGCACTTGAGCGTTGGAAGTCCACCATGGCGGGCTTGCCCCGTGGTTCCTCACCATTGGGAAACCTTAAAATTGCTGGCACTCTTGCCGGATCGCGCGGCATTCAGCGCGATAAGCCACGAATTTTCGGTCAATGGGCATTAGTGTATCTTTTGGCAGGAGAGGGGACTTATCATGATGATCGCGGTACGGAAATGCCGGTGACGCCCGGCGATGTGATTCTGGTATTTCCCGAACTCGCTCATTCCTACGGTCCGCCATCCGGTGGTGAATGGGACGAACTCTATGTCTGCTTCCGCGGCCCGGTTTTCGAGGCATGGCGCGAGAGCGGGCTCTTTGATATACGGAGGCCTGTCTTTCCCTGGCTCTCTCCGGATCGAGGACTCACCCTCATGCAGGAATTCTTCACCGCGCTCGGACGCCGGAGGATCACAATGCTCGAGGCAGTCGCCCAGTGGCAGTGCATGCTGGCACGGATCTTCGCACCGCATTCCGAGTCATCCCGGGGGCAGGGTCATCCGGAATGGTTCCTTCACGCTCTCGATATGCTGGAACGAACCACCGGAGAGAGTGATCGCCAGATTCGGGCGATCGCCTCCGAATGCGGCATGGGTTACGAGAGTTTCCGGAAGCAATTCACGAAAATCGCGGGCCAGCCTCCCGGTCGTTACGCGCTGGCGCGACGGATCGACCGTGCCCGATCGCTGCTTGCCAGGCACAGATTCACGAACAAGGAACTCGCCGATCTCCTTGGTTTCCATGACGAGTTCCACTTTGCCAAGACCTTCAAGAAGATGACGGGAGTCACCCCACGCCAACACAGCGGGTAAAGCCTAAGGAAGCGCTGATTGTAACCCTATCAGTAGACTTCCACCGGGGAGCGTTTCCCATCCTCGGGGCTGCGCTTGGCGGCTTCCTCGGCGCCCAGCACGTTGACCCGCAGATCCCAGACTCCCTGGTCGAGTGCCTTGAAGTTCTCCTCGGTGAAGGTGGTCGGGGGAGGGAGCTTGGCCTTGAAGGCGGCGATGTTGGCAAGCGCGCGGTCGATCTGCTCGGCCGGACATTTTTCCAGAACCTTGGCGGCCTGTTCGGCGAGCTCGGTGCGGTGGCAGATCATGAGGAGGTCATTCCCCGCGGCAAGTCCGAGGCGGATCATCTCGTCGAAGCCGTAGTGGTTGAGGATCGCCCCCATGTCGAGGTCGTCGGTCATGACCAGACCCTGGAATCCCATCTCCTCCCTCAGGAGTTTCGTGGTGACCGCCGGAGAGAGTGATGCGGGCATGCCGGAGGGGTCGAGTTCCTTGAAGGCGATGTGACCGATCATCATGCTGTCGACGGGATTCTCCCCGGTGCAGAAGCGGCGGAAGACTTTCAGTTCGTGGGCCTCCAGTTCGGTGCGGGGGCGGGGTAGGGCGGAGAGTTCGTGATGAGGGTCGCTGGAGGCGCAGGAGTAGCCGGGGAAGTGCTTGCCGCAGGAGAGGACTCCGGTGGATCGCAGGGCTTGGTTGAAGACGCCGGCCATTTCGATGACCTGATCGGCGGTGGTGCCGTAGCAGCGGCCGCGCAGCGAGTTGTCGGCCTCGTCGTCGAAGGCGATGTCGAGGACGGGGCAGAGGTCGAGGTTGAATCCGAAGATCCGCAGCAGATGTCCGGTCAGCTCTCCGTGGCAGGCGATGAGTTCCAGATCACCCTTGTCGCGGAGTTGGCGGGCGTTGGGGGGCTCGTTGCCGAGGAGCTTGAGGCGGGAGACGCGTCCACCCTCCTGATCGATCGTGATGATCGGCTCGATGTCGCTGAGTTCGCGGAGTCTGTCGGTCAGGGCGCGAAGCTGGGCCGGGGTCTGGATGTTGCGTCCGAAGAGGATGAAGCCTCCCGGTTGGATGCGCCTGACGAAATCGGCATAGGCTTCGTCAATCTCGTAGCCGGGGACACCTAGGAGCAGAAGTTGACCGTGGGATGGGCTTTTCATAGGTTGCAGGGAAACAGATCCCCTTCCTCCTGACGAAATGATTCTTCCCATGCGCCGCATCCTTCCCTTCCTGCCTCTTCTCATGACAGCCCTGGCCCTCCCCGTACACGCCGTGGAACTCGGCATCGATGTCCTGCAGAAGAACAACTTCGATCTGCTGCGCGGCAAGCGGGTCGGGCTCGTGACCAATCAGACCGGAGTGAACTCGGCCGGCGAGAAGACACGGCTCATTCTCAAAAAGCATGTCAATCTGGTCGCCCTCTACACCCCGGAGCACGGGCTCGACGGGACGGAGAAGGCGGGCGTGGAGATCCGCTCGCGGAAGGATGCCCTCACGGGCCTGACAGCATATTCGCTCTATGGTGACACCCGGAAGCCGACCCCGCAGATGCTCGCGGGGATCGATGTGCTGGTCTTCGACATGCAGGATATCGGTTGCCGCAGCTACACCTACATCAGCACGATGGGCAAGTGCCTGCAGGCGTGCGCCGAACAGGGGAAGGAATTCGTCATCCTGGATCGTCCCAATCCCCTCGGCGGCAACCGTGTCGAGGGCATGGGGATCGAACCGAAGTGGATTTCCTTCGTGGGGCAGTTCCCGATCCCCTACGTCCATGGCATGACGATGGGCGAACTCGCCCTGATGGCCAATGCCAAGGGGTGGATGGGTCCCAAGGCCAATCTTCAGGTCGTGAAGATGCGTGGATGGACGCGCCAGATGACCTGGCCGATGACCGGTCTGCGCTGGGTGCCGACATCGCCGAACATCCCTCTGGCCATGTCCCCGAACTACTACGTCATCACGGGTGTGGTGGGTGGTCTTGCCGGGGGGCTGGATCTCGGGCTCTTCTCACCGCGTGCCTTCCAGATCCTCGGGGCCAGTTGGATCAAGCCGCAGCTGACCTCCTATCTCCGCGCCAAGTGTTCCGGGATCGGAGTCGATCCCATCTCGACACCCTCAGGTCCCGGTGTCGTCTTCCATGCCAATCCCGACGGTGGAGGCGATCTCTGCGCTGCTGCCCTTTACACCCTTGCCGAGTGCAACAGGCTGTCGCACGGCCTGATCTTCACGAAGGCCAATGCCGGGATGATGAACCTTTTTTACAAGGTCTACGGCAGTGACTCGATCCGTCGGGATCTGGCCACCAAGAAGCCGGAGCAGATCGTGGCCTCGTGGCAGCCTTTCCTCTCCCGCTTCCGCGCGGAGAGACAGCCTTATCTGCTTTATTAGCGGTTTAGGCTGAAGACTGAAGGCTGATAGGAACAAACAGAAGGGACGGAACCCGATTCAAACTGCATGACTGCAAAGAGAATCCCGGGGCATGTGGAGCGGGTGGGTCTCTTTGGAGGCACCTTTGATCCCGTCCATCTCGGCCATCTGATTCTGGCCGAGGCGGCTCTTGAGGAACTCGATCTCGACCGGATCATCTTCATTCCGGCCGGGGTTTCCCCGTTCAAGCAGGATCACCCTCCCGGGGCCACTCCGGAAGCCCGTCTAGCAATGCTTCGCTCTGCCACGGCGGGTGAACCGCGCTTCTCCGTGGATGACCGCGAACTCCGCCGGAACGGCCCCTCCTACACGATTGAGACAGTCCGCTCACTGCTCGGCGATCATCCCGGAGTCCGCTTTCTCTTCCTGATCGGGGCCGACAATCTCCACGATCTCCCCAAGTGGCACGAGATCGGGGAGTTGATGAATCTTGTCGATTTCGCAGTTCTCAACCGGGGCGAGGGGAGTGATGCCGTGACTGATTGCGGCTTCCCCGTCGTGCACCGTCGGATCGATCTCTCCTCGACAGAGATCAGGGATCGCGCCGCGCGGGGGCTTTCCATTCGCTTTATGGTTCCCGAGCAGGTATATGACCTGATCATGACCCAGGCTCCCTACCGCCCCGTTTCCTCACATGGCCACCTCTAAGTCCGCCTCCCCATCCAAAGCAACCTCCAAAGCCACCTCTGCTAAGGCCAAGGCCGTCAAGAAGGCACCGGTTGTCACGGTCGACCCCGAGGAGTCGTTGGCCCGGCTCTGTGCGGAGGGTGCTCTCGACAAGAAAGCCGAAGATGTCGTGATCCTCGACATGCGCGGAATCTCAAGCTTCACCGATTTCTTCGTGATCGCCTCGGGAACCTCCGAACCCCAGCTCAAGGCGATCGCCGGATCGATCCGCGAGAAGGTCCGCGAGGCCACCGGCCAGCGTCCGACCGCCGAGGATGGATTCCCCGCGAGCCAGTGGGTGATCATCGATTACGGGAGCGTGATCGTGCACATCTTCCACACTGAGAAGCGTGGTCTCTACGGACTCGAGGATCTCTGGAACGACGCCAAGCGTATCGAAGTCGAGGGATAGGATCCTGTTGTGGGTCTCAGGTTTCAGGTCTCAGGTTTGTGACAGCACTTTGCTCCCGCAAAGCCGTGCCGCCCCGTTGGGGCTACGACTGCGTCGTAGTCTACCGCGCCGCTTCCCAGCGGCTTGGTTCAGGTTTGACGGCACTTGCCTCCCAGCAAGCGGTGCCGCCCCTAACGGGGCTACCTTCGGTAGTCTACCGCGCCGCTTCCCAGCGGCTTGGTTCATCCTTCATCCCTTATAATTCATACTTTCTTCTTCATGGACTGGCTTGAGGAGATCCTGATCCAGTGTCCGCAGTGCGGGGAGGATTACGCCATCCAGGTTGAGACAGCCGTGGAGGGGGTGGTCGAGATGATCGAGGACTGCGCTGTCTGCTGCCGTCCGGCCACGGTCAGGATCACGACCGCAGGCGGTGAGATCACGGCCGTCGATGTCGAGGCGGCTTAAGGATTCCATGCTCCTAGCTCTTTTTTAGAGGCGGGACGTAAGAAGAATTTTATCAGGAACTCAGGAAAGCAGGAAACTTGGGAACTATTTGCCCAAGTGCTGGATCTCTTGGGGAAGTTGCCGGGTAGTTTTGATGGTTGCCGCTTTCCTCTGGGATCACCTCTGCATGATCACTTGCAAGATTGGGACCAAGGCCAGCCGTACCGAAGTTATGTCTGGCGGAAACTTCGGTCATGCCATTCTTTCAATCTCCTTCATCCTTTTCATCCCTGTGAATTGGTGAATTAAAGCTTCAGGTTTCAAGCCTCAGGTTTCATCCTTCTCTTCATGTCCTCGCAGTGCGATGCCCTTGCCCGGCTTTTCCGGGATGATGATCCCGAGACGGTGGGGCTCGTGAAGGAGCAGTTGGTGATCAAGGGGGAGAGCGTCGTGCCGGATCTCAGGGATCTGGTGAATGCCGATTCGGCCATTGTGGCCGCCCATGCGCAGGAGGTCCTTCATGCGATCGCCGGCAAGAAAGCCGCCGCTGAACTGGAGACCCTGCTTAGGAAGAGGGATGGGGAGATACCCCTTGAGCAGGCGTGCTGGCTGCTCTCCTCTGCACTCTTGCCATGGATCGATACGGAGGAGTCGCGTCGTCAACTCGACCTCTGGGGCGAGGAGCTTCGCCGTCGGCTTGGATCAGGAGTGAAGGATCCGGTTCCACTCCTGACCGGTTATCTCCATGGAGAGCTGGGATTCGACGGCAATCGTGACGACTACTACAACCATGAGAATTCGCTCCTGCCCATGGTGATGGAGAATCGCCGCGGACTCCCGCTGACCCTGAGCCTTCTCTACCTCTTTGTCGCCGCGCGCGCCGGGATCGAGGTGCACGGGGTCAATCTCCCGGGCCACTTCATCGCGCGCTGCGGGGAGACCTACTTCGACCCGTTTCACTCGGGTCGTGTCCTCTCCCTTGCCGATTGTGCCGACATCCTTGCCCGTCAGCAGATCGAACTCACCGACGAGCATCTGGAGAATCCCGGCTCACGGGAGGTGATTGCCAGAATGCTGGCCAATCTGAGCCATGCCTACAGCGTCGAGGAGGCCCGATGGCAGAGGGGAATGACCGACCGTTGGCTCGGCATCGTGACCGGGGCCGAATCATGAGTGCCCTGCGCGTCGAACTCCTGAACACGGGAAGCGAGCTGCTGCTCGGCAACGTTCAGGATGCCCATCTCTCCTGGTTTGGAAAGGAACTCTTCCCGCTGGGGCTGAGGATCGGGAGGCAGGGGACTGTCCCCGACGGTTCACCTATCCGCGATGCGCTTCTGGAGGCATTTCCCCGTACCGATATCCTGATCGTGACGGGAGGTCTCGGACCCACGACTGACGACATCACCCGTGAGACCGTTGCGCAGATCCTGAGCCGCCGCATGGTGCATCACCCGGAGACGCTGGAGCGGATCAAGGAACGATGCAGGAGACGCGGCATCCCCCTGCAGGATCGGATGGATCGTCAGGCGATGGCGCCGGAGGGGGCCATCGTGATCCCCAATGAGAACGGAACGGCACCCGGTCTTCACATTCCGGCAACAGAGGGTATCTCTTGGGCCACGCCCCATATTTTCCTCCTGCCCGGTCCTCCCCGGGAGCTTCAGCCGATGGCGCGTGCCTATCTCCTGCCTTTTCTCAAGGATCTGGCTGCCGGCGGCGAGCGGCACGAGTGCCGGATCTACAAGGTCGTCGGCATGGGGGAATCGATGCTGGAGGCAAAAATCGGCATGGAACTCACCAAACGGGGTGACCTGGAGGTCGGCTACTGCGCCCGACCCAATGAGGTCGATTTCCGACTGATCGGTCCCAAGGAGATTCTCGATGAGGTGGAGCCGTCCGTTCTTGCCGCAGTCGGTGACCACTTGGTCTCGGATGAGAATGAATCGATGGAGGAGATCGTGGTTCATCTTCTCGGACAGAAGGGGGCCACGCTGGCGACTGCCGAGTCGTGCACCGGAGGATTGCTTGCCAACCGTCTCACCAATGTGCCCGGAGCCTCGGCCGTCTTCCTTGAAGGATTTGTCACCTACAGCAACCGCTCCAAGACGGATCTGCTGGGCGTGCCTCCTGATCTCATCGCCACCCATGGTGCCGTGAGCGAGGAGGTGGTCCGTGCCATGGCCGAGGGAGTGCTTCGTAAAAGCGGTGCCACCTTTGCACTGGCGACCACCGGGATTGCAGGCCCGGGTGGGGGAACTCCCGAAAAACCCGTCGGCACCGTCTGGCTGGCGCTTGCACGAGATGGGGGCGGGACGGAGGTTTGGAAGGAAACCAGGCCCGCGGATCGTCTCACCTTCAAGCAGGTGGTGACGCAATCGGCCCTCGACCGCCTCCGCAAATTTCTGAGATCCTGATTTTTCGCATGAGCCGCCCCAATACATCGGAACCCACCGCCGAAGCTATCCGTCTCGGCGAGGATGCGAGGCGCGAGCGTTTCTGGAAGCTCTGGGGCACCTATCTCTCGGAGCGTCAGTGGGGTACCGTGCGCGAGGATTACTCCGCTGACGGCGATGTCTGGACCTCCTTCACCTTTGATCAGTCTCGCAGCCGTGTCTACCGGTGGGGTGAGGATGGTCTGATGGGATTGAGTGACCGGTTCGGCCGACTCTGCTTCGGTCTAGCCCTCTGGAATGGCAAGGACCCGATCCTCAAGGAGCGCCTCTTCGGTCTCACCGGTCCGCAAGGCAACCACGGCGAGGACGTCAAGGAGCTCTACTACTATCTTGATGCCACGCCGACCCATTCCTACTGCAAAGGGCTCTACAAATACCCGCAGGCAGAGTTTCCCTATGCCAAGCTTGTCTCGGAGAATGCCGGACGCAGCCGCGATCTTCCCGAATACGAACTGCTCGACACGGGAATTTTCGACGGTAACCGATACTTCGACGTTCAGGTGGAGTATGCGAAGGAGTCGATCAAGGACATCCTGATCCGGATCACGGTTTCCAACCGCGGCCCCGAGGAGGCGACGCTCGTTCTTCTGCCGACTCTCTGGTACCGGAACACCTGGGCTTGGGGGAAGATCAGCGAGGAGTGCCTGGAGGAGCCGGAGATCTCCATCGCCTCGCCGGGAGTGCTCTCGGCCCGCCATGCCGCGATGGGTGAGTATCTGCTCGCGTGCGGAGACGCTCCGGACGGAAAGGCGCCGGGGTTTCTCTTCACCCACAACGAGACCAACTGCGAGCGTCTCTACGGATCACCCTCCAGGAAGAAGCACACCAAGGACGCCTTCCATGACGCGGTGATCAGCGGCAAGGCCGAAGCGGTGAATCCTGCCATGACGGGAACCAAGGTCGCCGCCCGCTACGATCTCTCGATCCCGGCCGGAAAAAGCGTGGAAATCCGCCTGCGCCTCGCCGAAAAGGGAGAGTGGCGCGATCCCTCGGTCGATCCGCTTGGCGAGAACCATGCGGAGGTCTTTGCGATGCGACTCGACGAGGCCGACGAGTTCCACGCAGCGACCATCAATCCCGCCCTCAACCCTCAGCAGCGGCTTGTGGCACGCCAGGCCTACGCGGGTCTGCTCTGGAGCAAGCAGTTCTACAACCTCGTTCAGAGCGAGTGGGCCCGGGGTGACGCGACAGAACCCCCGCCGCCCGCGGGTCATGCGGCGCGCAACGCCGACTGGATGCATCTCTTCAACCGGGACATCCTCTCGATGCCCGACACCTGGGAGTATCCCTACTACTGCTCATGGGATCTCGCCTTCCACACCGCGGCCCTTTCCCGCGTCGATCCTGAGTTCTGCAAGGACCAGCTGATCCTGCTCCTGCGCGAATGGTACACCCACACCAACGGGCAGATGCCCGCGTACGAGTGGAACTTCTCCGACGTGAATCCTCCGGTACACGCCTGGGCCGCTCTGCGACTCTATCGCCAGCAGAGGGAGCTGGGGAAGGATGACCCGGCCTTCCTGGAGCGAGTCTTCCAGAAGCTCCTGCTGAATTTCAACTGGTGGGTGAACCGCAAGGACAGCGACGGCAACAACCTCTTCGAGGGGGGCTTTCTCGGATTCGACAACATCTCCGTCTTCGACCGCTCCAAGCCCCTTCCCACGGGCGGTCGTCTCAAGCAGGCCGACGGCTCCTCTTGGATGGCCTTCTACTGCATGACCATGCTGCAGATCGCGCTCACCCTCTCGGAGAAAAATCCCGTCTATGAGGACATGGGGACGAAGTTCATCACCCACTTCACTCGAATCGTTACTGCCATGAACGATTTCTGTGGATCAGGCCTCTGGAATGAGGAGGACGGGTTCTACTACGACCTTCTGCAGCTTCCCGACGGGGGGCATGTACCGATCAAGGTCCGCTCCATCGAGGGATTCATGCCGCTCGTCGCGACGAGTTACGTGACCGGACTCCAGCGGCGGAAGAGCCCGGGCTTCGAGACCCGCCTCCTCTGGGCGCTCAAGAACCGACCCAAGATTGCCGGGCATCTTCTCGACGTGAACGGTGATATGATGGACATCGACAAGGATATCCTGCTGACGGTCACGCCGCGTGCCCGACTGGAGAGGATGCTGAGTTATCTCTTTGACGAGAGTGAGTTCCTCTCGCCTCACGGCATCCGCTCGGTCTCCAAGTACCACGAGAAGAACCCCTACATCTACACGGTCAACGGAACCGCCTTCTCGGTCGACTACGAGCCGGGCGAGGGGAAGACCGGGATGTTCGGGGGGAATTCCAACTGGCGAGGCCCCGTCTGGCTCCCGATCAACTACATGATCATCCAGGCCCTCAAGACCTACGACCACTTCTACGGGGAGAGCCTGAAGGTCGAGTTTCCGACGGGATCTGGCAATAGGGTCACGCTCGGCGAAGCTGCCCGCCTGCTCTCGCTCCGTGTCGCCTCCCTCTTTCTGCCTGATGAGACAGGCTCGCGTCCCCTCAACGGGGCGGAGACCCGCTACGCCAAGGATCCACATTGGAAGGATCTCGTCCTCTTCTACGAATACTTCCACGGGGATACGGGACGCGGATGCGGCGCGAGTCACCAGACGGGTTGGACCGGCCTCGTCGCCGAACTGCTGGCCAAGGAGATCTGAAAGTTGTTGGGGGCGGAGAACTAACCCGGATTTTGCAATGGAACAGTGACAACGGATCTGGAGCGTTCACCAAGAGGGTGCAAGGCGATCGGGTTAAAAAGTGAAAGTGTTAAAAGGTTAAAAGGGTTCAAACCAATCCTCGGAAACTATCAACTCGAAAGCTGCCACGCATTTGTGGCTCAAAGTGCCGTCATCGACATTTCTTTCAGCCACATTGTAACTTTTTAACGTTCTAACCTTTTAACTTCGTCCTTCGGTCATACCGCCTCTATTGCAATTTTTGGGTTTATTCACTCAACACAGCTAGCTTCAGGTACTCCAAGGCACCTCGGGCCGCACGGGTCCCAGTGGCAAAACACCCCTGAAGGAGGTAGCCGCCCGTAGGAGCCTCCCAATCGAGCATCTCTCCGGCCAGAAAGAGGCCGGGAAGTCGCTTTACCATCAGATTTTCATCCAACTCCTCAAAGGAGACGCCTCCGGCCGATGAGATGGCCTCTTCGATCGGTCCGGGGCCGGTGAGGGGGATCGACAGATTTTTGGCCAACGTTGCCAAGGTGAGGGGATCCTGAGTTGCGAGTTCGGATGCCCTGGCTTCAAGCAGGGCGGTGGCCGAGGGGCTCAGACGCCAAGACTTGGAGGCCAATGCGATAAAGTCTTTCTGAAAGTGAGTTATCTTTGAAGCCAGTTCCTGCGTATTAAAAGATGGCTTTAGGTCGATTTGAAGAGCCGGATTCTTCATGCTTCGGAGGGTATTTCCAAGCTGATAGAGGGCTCCTCCTTCAAGGCCGTATTTGGTGATGAGGAGTTCTCCTTGGATTGTCTGCTCTCCTGCGGTTACGGCGATAGTTTTGAGAGGAAGGCCCTCGATCTTGGATAAGATGTCCTTATTAATGAAGTAGTCATCCCAATTCACTTTCCATCCGCAATTAGCAGGAAGGAATGGAGCGATCTTGATCCCCAGGGATTGTAATCCAGAAGTCCAGGAAGCATCCGAGCCAGTTTGGGGCCAGGATGCTCCACCCAGAGCGAGAATAACCATCCGTGAAGATTCCTGAAACTCTCCATCGGGAGTTTGGAATAAAAGATGGAAATGGTCATCCTGAGGCCTGATCTCCATCAGGCGATGGCGGGTCTTGATCGTAACTCCGAGTGTTTTGAGATGCCTTACCCAACTTCTTAAGAGTGGGGCGGCCTTAAACTCTTTGGGAAAAACCCTACCGCTTGTCCCGATAAAGGTTTCAATTCCAAGCGAGTGAGACCAGTCACGTAGATCGTCGTTACTGAAGTCCCCAAGGAGTGATGTCCAGTATCCCTCTTTAAAAGACCCTTGATAGCGTGATGCAAACCGCTCTTTAGGGTCTGAATGGGTCAGATTGAGGCCGCCGTGACCGGCGACCAGGAACTTGCGCCCCACTGATGGCACCCCTTCATAGAGGGTAACCTTTGCACCCCCCTTTGCCGCCACTTCTGCAGACCGAAGTCCCGCCGGACCACCGCCAATAATCGTGAGGTTCAGCAACGGGATGAGGTTATTCTTAAATAATGATTAAACCGTAATAAATACGTTTAACCAGTTGTTCTCAGGCCACTAGCAATAGCATTAATGGAGAGAAGTACGCGAGGAAGCAGTGCCTCTGCTTTGGCGGGGTTCTCTTGCTTGGCGGCACGCCATTCCTTGATCGTGGCGATTTGTTGCTCATGTAGTAGTGCCAAAGCCCTGGCTCTGAGTTGGAGTGTCTTGCCCATTCGGGGACGACGTTCCTCGAGGCTTCCACCAAAGACCTTACGGAGCTGTTCCTTGGTTCGTTCAAATTCAGCGGAGATGATTCCGAAGATATGCTCGCGGATCTGAGGATCGGTCACTAACTGAGCATAATCCTGCATGATGGAAAGATCGGCGCTTGCCATGTTAGTTTCCACATTAGAGAGGACATAGTATAGGAAGGAGTAGTTCCTAAGTTCTGTCTGCAGAGTCTTGAACTTTTCGGGTTCCTGCTTCTCCAGTGCCTCGAGGGCGCTGCCGACTCCGAACCACCCCGGCAGGTAGTAGCGGCACTGGTTCCAGCTGAAGACCCACGGGATAGCCCGGAGGTCGGCCAGGCTGCGCTGTCCCGAGCGGCGCTTCGGACGGGAGCCGATGCGGCTTGATTCCAAAGCGTCGATCGGGGTCGCCTGATCGTAGAAGGTGATGAATCCCGGAGCATCGATAAGCGCCCGATAGGCCGTGCGGCTTGTCTTGGCCAAGAAATCGGCGATTCCCGAGCAGGTCTCCAGACTCCGATCGGGGCGGTGTCCAGCCAGCGAGATGCTCGTGACACCCGCCAGCAGAAGCTCAAGATGGTAGGTGGCCGTCGAGACATTGGCATATTTCTGGGCGATCGTCTCACCCTGCTCGGTCATCCGGTGATCTCCCTGAAGCGCTCCTGGAGGGAGTGCGTCAAGGAAGAGGTGGGTGGGACCGGCTCCTCGGCTGATCGTGCCACCGCGCCCGTGGAAGAATCGCAGTCCAACGCCCGCGTCGGAAGCGACCTTGGTCATGGCTTTCTGGGCCTCGTGGAGGCCCCACTGGCTGGCCATGATCCCGCAATCCTTGTTGCTGTCACTGTAGCCGATCATGACCTGCTGGACAGGCATGCGACTGTGACGGCTGTCGAGTGATGCCTTGGCGACAGGCTCCGCGAGGAACTCCCGGAGCAGGGTCGGGCTGAGTTCCAAGTCGTCCAGCGTCTCGAAGAGCGGAACGATCGGGAGAGGCGAGGCCAGGCAGCCATCCTTCCACAGGGTGAGTCCTGCCTCGCGTGCGAGGATCGGGATGACCAGCAGGTCGGAGAGTTGACGGGTCATGCTTACGATCAGCGCGCCGATTCCCTCCCGTCCATGCTCGCGGATCTGCTCCCGGAGCGTGTCGTAGCAGCTCAGGACGGCGTCCGCCTCGGCCCCTAGTCCCAGATGATTGTTGGCGCCGAGGAAGGGGCGGGGGGAGCAGAGTTCCTTCCTCAGGAATTCCAGTCTCTTCTCCTCGCTCCATTCGGGGAACTTCTCTCCCTCGGGAATGCCGGCCGCCTTGAGCAGTTGCGCCATTGCCAGATCATGGGTCCGGCTGTTCTGGCGGATATCGAGTTCCGCAAGGTGGAATCCGAAGACATCGAGGATACGAAGAACCGGCCAGACCGTCTCGCGTATGAGGCGCTGTCCACCCACTTCATCGAGGCTCTGCCGGAGGATCTCCAGATCGGCTGAGACCTCTTCGGGATGATGATAGCGCACGCCCGACTCCGTGATCCAGGCACGGTCCGCCGCCCCGACCTGCAGGGGGAGACGCCCCTGGATGAGCAGTACGAACTGGCGCCATGGCTCGCCGGGATGTCGTGCGATGATCTGATCACCGAGCGTGCCGAGTTCGGCGCGAAGGACGGAGACCCGTTCGAGAAGTGCGGGCGATGCTTTCTGGAAGTGGCTGGATAGCGGAAGCGCCTCCGCGAGGGAATCTAGCTGGCGGTGAAGCACGAGCAGGGCGTTGAGACGGAGTTCGCGCAGGGTTTCGCGGGTGACAGCCGCCGTGACAAACGGGTGACCGTCACGATCTCCTCCAACCCAAGTGCCGAAGCTCAGGCGTGGCCGGGTCTCGGGTGCGCCGAGGAGTTCCGGAGGGAAGCCGAGTTCGTTCCAGGCCCAGCGGAGGCGCATGTCGATCTGGGTGACGACCTGCGGCAGGATGTCCCTCAGGTAGAACATGAGAGCCCGGCGTTCGTCGGCTACGTCCGGCTGATCGAGGAAGATCTCACCGCTCCTCCAGAGGCGCTCGAGGCAGATCTTGATCTTGCGGCGGATTTCGAGCCGCTCGCTCGGGGTCAGATCCTCGCGGTCGAGTTCGGCGAGGAGTTGGTGGATCGAGCGGTGCTGGTCCAGAACCGCGCCGCGCTTCGCCTCGGTCGGGTGGGCGGTGAAGACCGGCTCGACGCGCACTCCCGGCAGGTAGGCGGCGATCTCCTGAGGGGTCCATCCCTTGGCGGCGAGACGGGAGAGTTGGTTCCCCCAGAGCCCGCGTTCGTAGGCGAGTCCCTCGTGGATCTCACGCAGGCGCCGCGTCCTGGCGGCGGCATTCGCCTCGACGATATTGAGAAGCTGGAACGCGATCGAGTAGGCCTGCTCCAGACCCCTGGCACCGCCGGTTCCCGTCTCATCCCCGTTGAGCCATGGTAGACGGCTGCGTGTTTCGTCCTCCCCGAGTTCCTCAAGCACCTCGTTGAGGCAGGTCATCAGTTCACGCAGATCACGGTCGATCTTGGCGAATCCGTCGGAGAGATAGTTGGTTTCCATGGAAAGGTCGGTGCGAATCATTGCCTCTGTGGTTAAAAAATCCAACTCAACAGAGCAAAAACTTTGCCAACCCCGGGCTCCGAGCGGTTAAAGCGTTAAAAAGTTACAATTTGCTAAAAACCCTGTGAAACGAGGGCAACCGGTAGATGTAGGGAATCACAGATGAGTGACCCCCTTTTAACCCTTTTAACTATTCTAACTTTTTTAACTGATTTGCCCAGGCCTGCGCTTATGCCACTCGGTGGACTGTTCGTAGGCATGTCCGATCCGCAGGAGTCGGCTCTCGCCGAAGGGTCGGCCAAGGAGCTGAAGCCCCACAGGCAGGTCGACGCCGTCGCGGTTGGAGAATCCGCAGGGGAGGCTCAGACCGCAGATGCCGGCCAGATTGGCGGCGATCGTGAAGATGTCGGCCAAGTACATCTTGAGAGGGTCATCGGTCTTTTCACCCAGGCGGAATGCTGTCTCCGGCGAGGTGGGGGAGAGGATGGCGTCCACCTTGGTGAAGGCCTGGTCGAAGTCGCGGCGGATCAGGGTCCTGACTTTCTGGGCGCGGAGGTAGTAGGCGTCGTAGTAGCCGCTGCTGAGGACATAGGTGCCCAGGATGATGCGGCGCTTCACTTCGCGTCCGAAGCCCTCGGCGCGTGTCTTCTCGTAGAGGGAGAGGAGATCCTTGGCCTCGGAGGAGCGACGTCCGTAGCGTACGCCGTCGAATCGGGCGAGGTTGGCTGATGCCTCGGCGGTGGCGATGATGTAATAGACCGCCACGGCGTATTCGGTGTGCGGCAGTGAAATCTCAACGGGCTCAGCCCCAAGTGAGACAAGCTGCTTCACTGCCGCATCGACGGCGGAACGCACCCCCGGCTCCATGCCGTCGACGAAGTATTCCTTGGGGATGCCGATGCGGAGCCCCTTGAGATCGCGCCCGATCTCGGCGGTGAAGTCCTCGTCGGGCAGTTCGAGCGAGGTCGAGTCGTGGGGATCCTTGCCGGCCATCGCGTTGAGCAGGAGGGCGCTGTCCTCGACCGTGGAGGTGAGGGGACCGATCTGATCCAGCGAGGAGGCAAAGGCAATGAGTCCGTAACGCGAGATGCGCCCGTAGGTCGGCTTCAGTCCCACGCAACCGCAGAGGGCGGCCGGTTGGCGGATCGATCCACCCGTATCGGAGCCGAGTGTGGCAAGCGCGGTGCCTGCGGCCACTGCGGCGGCCGATCCGCCGCTGGATCCTCCCGGAATGCGGTTGAGATCCCAAGGGTTCCGGGTGGGATGGAAGGCGGAGTTCTCCGTGGAGGAGCCCATGGCAAACTCATCCATGTTCATCCTGCCGAAGGGAATGGCTCCCGAGGCGCGGAGCCGTGCCACGGAGGTCGCGTCGTAGGGGGCCGTGTAGCCGTCCAGGATCCGGGAGGCGGACTGAAGCGGTTGGCCGGCCACACTGATGGCGTCCTTGATGCCGATAGGAATGCCGCCGAGGGGCTTGGAGAGATCGGCCGAAGCGGCCTCCTTTTTCGCGGTCTCGACGTCACGCTCGATGTAGGCACCGATCTTGGGATCGATGGAGGCGATCCGCTGTTCGAGAGCCTCCACCAACTCGACGGGGGAGAGCTCCTTGGACCGGAGAAGTCGGCGTGCCTCGGCGATGCTGGAGAAGGGAGTGAAGGACATGGAAGATGGGAGCTAGGATCTAGGAGATAGGAGCTGGGGAATGATGAACCTGAAACTTGAAACCTGAAGATTGGTAGAAGCAATCAGTCGAGGACCTTGGGGACCACGAAGAGGCCGTTGGCGCTCCGGGGAGCGTTCTCCAGGATGGTCGCCTTGGGGAGGCTCTCCGCGACTCCATCCTCCCGGATCACGTCAAACACGGTGATCGCGTGCGCCGTCGGTTCGATGCCGGTGATGTCGAGTTTGTTCATCTGCTCCACATGATCAAGGATGCGCCCCAACTGTCCTCCGAAGATTTCCACTTCCTTGGGTGTGACCTCAAGACGTGCAAGACGCGCGAGGTAGGGGACATCAATCGTGTGGTGAGGAGCGTTGGTAGACATGGGCAGAGGAAAGGTTTAATTATGAAGGATGAAGGATGAAAAGGGAAGGCTTGGGATTTCGCGGATAACTGTGTTGGCCTGCGCACGGCGTAGGACCACTCCACCTCTTTCCTGCCAGCCCATCGTGGCCCCAAGCGTACCAGCTATAATAATTCGGCTATCAGGGGATCTTGTTCGATTTGTGAAGTCTCGGAAGATCGGATGGAGAGCAAGGCGTGCGAGTGACGCTGTAGCGAGCAACAACGCTACTATCCGCCGCTATCCCGAGTCTTTTCTACGAGAGTGCCTCGAAGCGGGAGCGTAGATACGAATCCGTCATGCCCGCCACATAGTCCGCCACGACGCGGTGGAGGCCGTCGCGTTCCAGGCGCGTGAGGCTGCGGCTACCAAGGTGCGCGGGGTTGTTCACAAGATCGGCAAAGATCGATTCCATCTGTCGACAGGCCGTCTCATTGGTGCCCTGAACCTCAGGATGGTGGTAAAAATTCGCATAGAGGTGACGACGCAGTTCGGCATTGCGGGATTTCAGTTCCGGGGAATAGCCGATGAGCTTCACGGGATGGCGGCGCACATCGTCCACCGTGGAGACCCCGGAGGAGCGGATCGCTTCACGGCTTGTGGAGACGAGATCCTCGACCTCACGGTTGATGAGGCAGCGAATGATGAACTTGCGGTGGGTGCGGGGACCGGCCGATGCCAGAAGGCCGGAGGATTCGGAGAAGGCCTTCTCGGAGGCCTCCTTCCAGAGTTCCAGCGACTCGAGATCCTTTTCGGCGAGCAATCCCGAGGCGAGTCCATCCTCGAGGTCGTGGCCGTAGTAGGCGATCTCGTCGGCGACATTTGCGATCTGGGCCTCGAGGGAAGGGCTGGGATGGTTTCCCAGACGCGGATGGTTGAGGGTGCGGTCGTGTTTTCTCAGTCCCTCGAGCACCTCGTGGGAGAGGTTGAGACCGGGTTGCTGGGGATAGCTCTCCTCAAGCACCTCGACGACCCTCAGGCTCTGCCCGTTATGATCGAATCCCCCGTGATCTTTCATCAGGCGGTCGAGCGCCTCCTCTCCCGCGTGGCCGAAGGGGGTGTGCCCGAGGTCGTGGGCAAGTGCGATCGCCTCCGCCAGGTCCTCGTTGACGCCGAGGGCGCGGGCAACGGTACGACTGATTGAGGCGACCTCGATGGTGTGGGTCAGGCGGGTGCGGTAATGGTCACCCTTGCCGTTGAGGAATACCTGGGTCTTGCCGTCAAGCCTGCGGAAGGATGTCCCGTGAACGATCCGGTCACGGTCCCGCTGGTAGCACGAACGAAAGGAATGCTCCGACTCGGGCCTGAGCCGCCCGACGCTCTCCGAGGCGCGCTGCGCTTGGGGAGCCAGAAGTGCTTCGCGAGGGTCAGGGGACATGAGGGGAAATGATAAAGGAAAAATGAAAAATGCAGAATGAGAATACTCCCGATCGTTCAGTATCGACCATTCCCAGGATGACTTCTTCCGCGAGGGAGCGCGGTCAGCGATCCTTCATCCGTTTTTTCATTTTTCATTCATCCTTTTGCATTTCCTAGACGTTGAATCGGAATTCCATCACGTCGCCGTCCTTCACTTCGTATTCCTTGCCTTCGATGCGGAGTTTGCCCGCTTCGCGGCACTTGGCGGAGGAACCCAGCGTGTCGAGGTCGGTGAAAGCCATCGTCTCGGCGGCGATGAAACCGCGCTCGAAATCGCTGTGGATGACGCCGGCGGCGGCGGGTGCCTTGTCACCGGAGCGGATGGTCCAGGCACGGGTCTCCTTGGGGCCGTAGGTGAAGTAGGTGCGGAGGCCGAGCAGGGTGTAAGCCCCGCGGATGAGCTTGCCGACGCCGCTGTCGGAGACGCCGAGGCCCTCGAGATATTCCTTGGCCTCCTCGGGGGGAAGTTCCGAGAGCTCGCTCTCGATCTGGGCGCTGACGACGACAGTTCCAGTGCCATGATGTGAGGCGGCGTAGTCCTCCACCGCCTTCACGTGGGGATTGGAGGAATAGTCTCCCTTCTCCAATAGCGCGAGATCCTCCTCGCGGACGTTGGCGGCGAAGAGCACGGGCTTGGCGCTCAGGAGGAAGAAGGTTGCGAGGAGCTTTTTCTCGTCGTCGGAGAGATCTGCGGTGGAGGCTGGCTTACCGGAATCGAGGTGGGGGAGAAGCTTCTGGCCGAGTTCGATCTCCGCCTTGGCAACCTTGTCGCCGGTCTTGGCGGCCTTGGCCTGACGCTCGATGCGCTTCTGAACGGTGGCCATGTCGGCAAGGACAAGCTCCGTGGTGATGATTTCGATGTCACGGACTGGGTCGACCGTGCCGGCGACATGGTGGATGTCTTCGTTCTCGAAGCAACGGACCACTTGGACGATGGCGTCGACCTCGCGGATGTGGGCCAGGAACTTGTTCCCGAGGCCCTCGCCTTCGCTGGCTCCCTTGACGAGACCGGCGATGTCGACGAACTCGATGGCCGCGGGAATGACCTTCTCCGAGGAGGCGAGTTCGCGGAGGCGTTCCAAACGGGAGTCGGGGACGTTCACCACGCCGACGTTCGGCTCGATGGTGCAGAATGGAAAATTCGCCGCCTCGGCCTTGCGGCTCCGGGTGAGGGCGTTGAAGAGAGTGGATTTTCCCACGTTGGGGAGACCGACGATGCCTGCGCGTAACATCCAACCTTGCTACCTGAGTCCGGGCAGGGGAAAAACATCTTTTGAACATCCAAGTGAAAAAACTTTTCCGATGAAGAACCTCCAGACTCTCGTTTCCACCCTCGACACCCACCTCCGGTCAGGCGAAATCGCCGACTATCCCGGCGCCGTGAACGGCCTCCAGATCTCCAACAGCGGCCGGATCTCCCGAATCGTCGCGGCCGTCGATGCCTGCGAGGCGGTGATCAAGGAAGCCTCTAGGGAGGAGGGGACACTGCTGATTGTCCATCACGGGCTCTTCTGGAACGGATCCGCACCCGTCACCGGTCCTTACTACCGTAAGCTGAAAGCGGCGATGGAGGGAGATCTGGCCCTCTACAGCTCACACCTTCCCCTCGATCTGCATCCGAAGCTTGGAAATAATGCACTTCTTGCCCGTGCTCTAGGGCTCACTTCGACCAAACCGGCCATGGAACTCAAGGGGAATGCGGTGGGCCTGATCGGAAACATTCCAGCCGTAAGCCACGAACGCTTTGCCAAGAAACTGACCGATGCCGTGGGTGGGGCCGTCCATCTGGCTCCGGGTGGTCCCGCCACCATCAGAAAAGTGCTTGTCGTCTCAGGAGGAGCGGGGAGTGAGGTGGCTCGCGCCGCTGATCTCGGAGTCGATGCCTTCGTGACAGGCGAGGGCCCTCACTGGAGCTATACGGCCGCCGAGGAATGCGGGATCAATCTCTTCTACGCAGGGCACTACGCCACGGAGACCTTCGGGGTGAAGGCGCTGGCCTCATGGCTATCCGGAAAGACGGGCCTTCCATGGAGTTTCCTCGATCATCCGACCGGGCTTTAAGCCGGATTTTGCATTTTGGGAACCGATGCGAAGAGTAAAAAGGGTTGGCTCCTCGCTGTTTCAATGGGGTGAACAAAGGAATCAGTGAAAAATCAGAAAACAGGAAAACAAGAGGTGATACCACCGAGGAAACAGTCGAGGCCCATAAGCGAGCTTGCGTAGTCACTCATTCGACCAGCCTCAGCATGCCACAGCAATCGCATTCATGACCACTCCAGCAAGTTCTTCCTGCTTTCCAGATTAAAAAACTCCCCGTCGGCTTTTAACCGTTTTAACAGCTCAACTCTTTAACCCGATCGCCATGCACCATACAGGTGAACACTTCAGATATGTTTTCATGGTTCCATTGTTAAAAAAACCGCTGTGAATCCCATGAAGCCACTTGCACGTTCCTTCTTCAAGCGGGACGCGGTGCTCTGCGCCCGTGAGTTGATCGGATGCACGCTGGGTCTTGCGGGAACATCCGGCGTTATTGTCGAGACCGAGGCCTATGCGGCCGAGGGTGATCCCGCCTGCCATACCTGGAAGCGGCAGGGAGCACGCGATTTTGTTGCCCGCAATGCCCCCGGAACCGCCTATGTTTACCTGAACTACGGGATGCATTGGCTCTTCAACCTTCTCGTGAAGGGTGGAGAGCGGGATGGTTTTGTCCTGATCAGGGCCTTGGAGCCACTCGGTGGAGTCGACCTGATGAAGGAGCGCAGGCGGCGCGGGAAGGTGGAGGAACTCTGCAATGGTCCCGCCAAGCTCACCCAAGCGCTCGGGATCACTGGTGAACACCATGAAGTCGACCCGCTCTCTGCAACGGGATGGGTCCTTGCTGAACCTCATGAAAAGCCTGCCACGATCACCTCGACGCGAATCGGAATCTCCCAAGCCACCGACTATCCGTGGCGCTTCGTCATGAAGGGGAGCCGCTGCGTGAGCGTTCCTGTGTAGCGATGAATAAAGAAAAGCCGGGCCGAATGGTCGGACCGGCTTTCCAGGATGGATGAATCCCCCGCGCCGGCAGGGCATTCAAAACTCAGCTTACTTGCTTTTGCAAGGGGCGGGCTGGGTGCAGCACTGCTTGTGGCAGCATGCGCCGAGAGTAAGGGAAGCCACCGCGAGGGCGACGACCGCTGCGATCTTGGTGATGGTCATGATATAGTTCGCCTCCTTTCTTTGCAGGATGCTCAGGAGTGAAATATAACCCCGAAGATGTAGGAACCAATGCGAAAGATCTAACGAAGACGCTTAGGAAAAAGTGAAAAGTTGAAAGGTGGGAAAGTGGGAAAGTGGGAAAGGCCCGCGTCGATGGCCGAGTGCGTGAAGGGATAGGGACAGAAAAAAAGCCGGACCGAATGAACGGCCCGGCTTTTTAAAAGTAAGAACCGTCGCTCATGCAGGCATGAGCGGACGAGTCCCCCTTACTTGCTCTTCACGCTGGTGGCGGGAGCGGGAGCCTGCTTGTGGGCGCAGGCACCGAGGGTGAGGGTTGCGGCCGCGAGGGCGACAACTGCTGCGATCTTGGTGATGGTCATGGAATATTTCGCCTCCTTTCTTTGCTGGTTGCGTTGTGGGGAAATTAAAGCCGAAGGCCTGTGTCACAAGAAAATTTCCTGATTTTTTTGGGAGCATCCCGAAATTCCGCAAATCAGGGCTTGATCTCGACGTGGGTTCCCTCGTGAACCCGGTCGAACAAAACGATCATGTCGTTGTTCCGAAGACGAATACATCCGTGGCTGGCAGGGGCTCCGATGAGGTGCTCCTGATTGGTTCCGTGGATGTAAATGTAGCGCTGACGGGTATTGGCGTTTTGCGGATCGAGTCCTTCAAGCCAGAGGATTCGAGTGAGCACGAGATCCTCGTCCCCTCCCTGTTCCGCAACCTTTCCGGTCGCAATACGGCTTCGGAAGATCATCCCTGCCGGGGCGCCCTCGCCGATCTTCTCCGCTATCCTGAAGCGTCCCGTGGGTGTCCGGAAACTCCCCTCCTCGAATCCGAGTCCGAACCTTGATGTCGAGACGGGCCAGGTGGCCGTGACGACTTCTCCCTCGATCATTTCCAAGATCTGACGGGCCACGTCCACAAGGAGGTGGCGTTGGTGGTGGCGCTGGGAGTTTGAGGGCTTTGCCATGGGATTGCTGTTCTGGATGCTTGCAGAGAGCGGCCTGCGAAGGCAATTTTTACAGTTAATCATGAGTAACAAAGTCACTGAATCCCGTTCCTCCTCCGCCAAGCACCTTGCCATTGTCGGTGCAACCGGTGCTGTCGGAATCGAGATGCTCCGGGTTCTGGAGCGCAGGAATTTCCCCGTCGCCTCCCTCCGTCTCCTTGCATCGCCCCGTTCCGCGGGGAAGAAACTCCTTTTCCGCGGCAAGGAACTGACCGTCGAACCGCTGACCGAGAAGAGCTTCGAGGGGATCGAAATCGCCCTCTTCAGCGCCGGCGGGGGAATTTCCAAGGAATACGCACCTCACGCCGTGAAGGCGGGAGCCATCGTTGTCGACAACTCCTCCGCCTTCCGGATGGATCCGAAGGTTCCGCTGGTCGTGCCTGAGATCAATGCCGCCGCCGCCGCCTCGCATTCCGGCATCCTGGCCAATCCCAACTGCACCACCGCGATCACGCTCATGGCGATCCACCCTCTTCACCGGGTCTTCGGCCTCAAGCGGATCGTCGCCTCAAGCTATCAGGCAGTCTCCGGCACCGGTGCGATGGCCATCGAGGAGTTGCGAAAGCAGGTCGAAGCGATCGCTTCGGATAAGCCGGTGACCCGTGAGGTTTATCCCCATCAGATCGCCTTCAATGTGCTCCCGCATGTTGATTCCTTCCTCGAGGACGGCTACACACGCGAGGAGATGAAGATGCAGAACGAGGGGCGCCGCATCCTTGACCTTCCATCGCTCACCGCCTCGGTCACCTGCGTGCGTGTTCCCGTTTACCGTGCCCACTCGGTCGCGGTGACCGCGGAGTTCGAGAAAACCGTCTCCCTTGAGAAAGCCCGCGAAGCCATCAATGCCGCTCCCGGCATCCGTCTCCATGACGATCCCGCCAATGCCGTCTATCCCATGCCCATCGAGTGCAGCGGCGAGGATGACTGCCGGATCGGACGCCTCCGTCTCGACTGCGCCCTGCCTAATGCCCTCACGTTCTGGGTCTGCGGCGACCAACTCCTCAAGGGGGCCGCGCTCAATGCCGTTCAGATCGCCGAGTTACTTTAACGAATTAATAATAAACGACCACCTGAACCATGCCGACCTACGAATACGAGTGCAGCAAGTGCAAGAAGACCTTCGAGGCCTTCCAGTCGATGAAGGATGATGCCTACAAGACATGCCCCAAGGAGAAGTGCCGCATGAAGACCTGGGGTAAGGGGAAGGTGAAGCGCCTCCTCGGCGCGGGTGCCGGTCTGATCTTCAAAGGTTCCGGATTTTACATCACCGATTACAGAAGCGAGGGTTACAAGAGCGCTGCCAAGAGTGACACGGGTTCCTCAACGGCCACTCCCGCTCCCGCAAAGGGTGATGTCGCCAAGACCGCTCCGTCAGACTCCAAGAAAAAGGCACCTAAAAAGGATTCATGAGCGATCGTACCTGCTCCTCCTGCGGGGCCGTCAATACGGATGCAGTTGTCTACTGCTCCCAGTGCGGTGCCCTTCTGCAGGGTGTGCATTCAGCAGCAGGGGATCCTCCTCCTTCCTCCACGGTGGCCGTGGCCAAGCGCCGTAGCCAACGGATCGAAGCCGATCGTCCAGCCGCTCCATCGGCCCTCTCCAGACTGAAGGGACTCTTCCTCTACGCCCTCTCGGTTGCGGTCGGTGTCGTCATCGTGCTAGCCCTGATGCAGCCGAAGAATGTTCCACCGCGGACTCCCGCGCTTCCCAACGCCAAGCCCCTTGTTCAGAAGATCATCTCGGCGGCCCGTTTCTCACCGGCCGTGCTCTCCCAGCAGCTCATCAACTCATGCTTGGATCAACAGGGACCGCTGACCAGGGATACTCCGGTAAAGCTCGTTCCGATGCCGATCTGGGAGTCTTCCTGTGTTGAACTCTCCCCGGGCAAGGTCACGCTCTTTGCCAAGATCAGCCTGCTTGGCCGTCCCATCCATTTCTCCGAGACCTTCTATCCGGAAGGTAGGGCTGGGAACTGGTCCCTCGTTCCTGAGGCTGCCACGATCGGCCTTCTTGACCTCCCTGTCTCGTTCATTCCCATTGTCACCCCGCTGCTCAGTGCCGGGGTGGCCCCCTTCTCCACTGAACTTGCATCCCTTGCCGCCGCACAGACACTGACGATCCGCTCCGGATTCGTCGAGTTCACCACACGTTGAGGTTTTGACCAAGTGAAGCGGCACCAGCTTCCCCTGTTTCCGCTGATCCTGTTTCTCACCGGATGGGGAACCATGGATGCTCTTTCCAAGGGCCCTGCAATCACGGGAGAGGGGTGCTTCGCATGGAGCACAGCCAAGGGATGCCAAAGCACGCCCGATTTCGGAAGGATGCTCGATACCGGGGGAAAGGAGTTTCTGGTTCGAACCGGATTTTCGCAACATGCCCATCCTCCCGTGGTGGTCACCCTTCATCCGCGCACAGAAATCGCCGCCGCTTTACCCTTCCTGAAAGTGGATGCCCTGGAGGGGGGAATTCCCCGGATCAGCGTCGATCTCCGGGAGGGAGAGATTAGGGGGGAGGGCCAACAGCTCCTCATGGCCGCACTATTGCTCCGGGAATATTATGACGGACATGCACCGGTTCCCGGTTCCCGCGTTCCCCAGCATCCAGCCTGGGTGACACGTGGCTTGGCCTCTCTCTGTTTTCCGGCCGAGGAACCGTTTAGAATGCCATCCTCCTACCTCAAGGTTAAGGGGGGGAACCCTCCGACTCTCGAGGACTTCCTGATCCAGCGTCCACCCGAGCGCTCCGACCCGACAATTTCGGATCTCTACGATGCTTCGGCCGCCTGTCTCCTGAAGTCCGGACTTTCAACTTCCGCCGGTCAGGCCGCCTTCCGGGAATGGGTAGGTCATAATGATCAGAAGCAAGCAAACCAAGTTCCCTCAAGATGGGTGGGCGGATGGGAGATGCGTCCCGTCGAGCGCCGGTGGCTCCTCTTGATGGCTTCCAGTTCAGCGGATGGTGATGGTGGAATCAGGATCCAGGGAGCAGCCGATTCCCTGAAAGCCTATGATTCCGTGATGACCGGGGGAATTCCGGAGGGTGCATCGATCCATTCGCTGGCGCAGGATAAAAAGGGCGGTGCCTATACCCTTGGCAAGCTTACAGAGCGCCTGACCGCGATTCGCCTTCGCGCCAATCCCCTCGTTCTGCCTCTGATGGATCAGACACTCCTCCTCGTTGGGAAGGCCCCGAAACTTCCGGTGAAGAAAATCGAAGCTGAGGAAAAGCGTTTGGCGGAACTGCGCGAGGTAACAGTGAAACAATCCCGTGCGATCGACGAGTATCTTGACTGGTACGAAGCCGCCAAGCTACCTGTCCGAAGCGGCACCTTCGACAAACTTCTTCAGAACCAGGAGAGTGTGATCAAAAAAGGCCCTGTTGGCCGCTACCTCGACGCCGTGGAGGCGAGGGGATGGTAAGGGAAGGGAAAAGGATGAAGTCTGAATGATGAAGGATGAAGAAAAACCAGTTGATGGGGGGAAACTGGGAAGGTGAACCAAGCGTCTGGGGTGGCGCGCGAAAGACTGAAAGACAAAAGCATCAATCAGAGGTCACTGTTAAGAGGGGCACATTTTGCAGTTCCATCCCTGCCCGCGCTTGCGTGATCCCTTACACGGATTATCCTTACAGGATGTTCTTTCTGACGCGGCGCGAGCAGATGGTGGTGATCTTCATCCTCACCTCCCTGTTCCTCGGTGCGGGTATCCGCCATTACCGCCTCGAGAGGATGCTTCCCTCCCAATTCCACCCCTCGCACTGATTTTTTCATGAAAGTTTCAGGATTCAACGAAGCGGTCGCCATCGCGGTGGCCCGAGATCAGAGTTACCGGCCCGAGGGGTATCAGTTCCTGCGCGAATCGCTCGAGGCAACCCTTAAGAAGCGTCACAAATCCAAATCTTCGCGCCCTTCCCGGCAGCCTGCGGAACCGATCACCTCATCCCATGTGACGGCTGGGGAATTGCTCGAGGGCTTCCGGCTTCAGGCTCTCCGCGAGTTCGGTCCTATGGCTGTCACCGTCCTCGAATACTGGGGGGTGAAGAGTTCCCGGGATGTCGGCCAGATGGTTTTCAATCTTGTCGAGGCCGGTGCCTTTGGCCGCACGGAAAGCGATTCCATCGAGGACTTTGATCGGGGATTCGATTTTCATGAGGCCTTTGTCGCCCCGTTCCTGCCACCTCCTGTGACCGTACATGATTCCTCCGATTCCACAACAGCCCCCGGTTCTCCAACCGCCGAGTCGCTTCCCACAACATGAAACTCCTGATCCTTCCGATGACGCTCCTCACCACCCTGCTATTCCCGGCATTGGATGCCGCCCAACCAAAGCCTCTCCAACACGGATCGGGGAAGCCTTCACCCACGCCTGTTGCGGAGGCCTTCGTCGCCACGGGGGAGGCGGGCAAGCCACAGGTCTTCACTTACCCCAACGGTCTGACCCTCATTGTCGAGGAGAACCGCGGTGCCCCGGTCGCCAGCGTCCAGGCCTGGTGTAATACCGGCTCCATCCATGAGGGGAAATGGCTAGGCGCGGGTCTCTCCCACATCCTTGAGCACATGCTCTTCAAGGGGACGACTTCCAGGGCTCCCGGAGTCATCGCCAGCCAGGTGCAGGATCAGGGCGGCTACATCAATGCCTACACCTCGCACGACCGTACCGTCTACTGGATCGACGTTCCCGCCAAAGGAGCTGCCAAGGCAGTCGACATACTTGCCGATGCCATGATGAATGCCACGCTTCCCGAGGAGGAATACAACAAGGAGCAGGAGGTGATCCGCAGGGAGTTTGCCATGGGATACGACAACCCCGACCGCACCGCCTCTCTGCTGCTCTTCCGCACCGCCTTCCACACCAGCCCCTTCAAGGAGCCGGTCATCGGACATCTCGACATTTACAACAAGCTTACCCGGCAGGACGTGCTCGACTACTACAAGCGCCGATATGTCCCGAATAACCTCTGCTTCGTCGTTGTCGGCGATGTGAATGCCTCGGAGATCCGGGACCAACTCGGAACCTTCTTCGCGAAATATCCCCGCGTCGCCCTCGAGCCGGTACCGGTGGCCGAAGAACCGCCGCAACTTGGCAAAATCGAGGGAAGGGATACCTTCCCGACCGATCTCAGCCGACTCAATATGGCCTGGCGTGCCCCCGGCGCCACCAGCGCTGACGCCCCCGCCGTCGAGGTTCTCTCCGCAGTGCTTGCTTCGGGCACCAGCTCCATCCTCAACACCGAAGTCCGTGAGAGGAAAGGGCTCGTCCATCAGGTTGGCGGCGGCCTCTACTCACTCACTCCGACCGAGGGAATGATCTATATCGGAGCCATCTCCGATCCGGCCAAGCGTGATGCGGCCGAGAAGGAAATCATTGCCCAGGTCGGGAAGATCGCCCGTGATGGGGTCAGCGACTCCCAGCTTGCCAAGGCCAAGAAGGGACTTCTTTCCGAGCATTACCATGGTCTTTCCACGATGCGCGGACGCGCCTCCGACTACGGCGGGGGATGGCTCATGACGGGAAATCCCGAGTTCGGTCACCGTTACCTCGAGGCCATCGAAAAGGTCACCACTGCCGATATCCGCCGTGTTGCCTCAACCTATCTCAAGCCCGAGGGACTCATCGTCACCTCGCTCGATCCGGTCGAAGGAACAAAGGAATCGGGCGACACGAAGCAGGCCAAGCCTGCCGATTCCGAAATCGCAAAGTCGGTCCTTCCCAACGGACTCACCGTTCTGATCCATGAGGACAACCGTATTCCCCTTGTCTCGATTGTCGCCGCATTCCGCGGAGGGCTGCTTGCCGAGACTCCGGAAAAGAACGGTCTCTCCCAGTTGCTTGCCAGCACCATCGTCAAGGGGACGAAGACACGTTCCGCCGAGCAGATCGCCGAGACGGTCGAACATGTGGGCGGATCCATCGGTGCCGGTGCCGGGAATAACTCCGTTTCGGTTTCCGTCGAAGTGATGAAGGATGACTTCGCGCTGGGCATGCAGATCCTCTCCGACGTCGTGGCCAACGCCACCTTCCCCGAGAACGAGGTCGCCCGTGAGAAGGACTCCCAACTCGCCTCGATCAAGGCCGAGGATGACCAGATCACCGCCGTGGCGAGGAATCTCCTCAAGCCGCGCCTCTACGGCAACCACCCCTATGCCCTGCGCGGCAGCGGCTCCCCCGAGACCGTCACCAACCTCACCTCGGCCGACCTGAAGTCATTCCGTGACCGCCTCGTGACGGGTCGTAACGGTGTCCTTTCCATCTTCGGCTCGGTCAAGACTCAGGAAGCCCTTGAGCTTGCCAAGAAGGACTTCGGATCGCTCCCCGCAGGTGAGCAACTCCTCACCACGCCTCCCGTGGCCTCCCCGTTGACCTCTTCCGTCGAGACTTCCGCGGAGCGTCCCAAGCAGCAGGCCGTCGTCATGAAGGGATTCCTCGGAACCTCCATCGCCAGTGAGGATCGTCCCGCGCTGGAACTCATCGCGGAGGCTTCCAGTGATCTCGGATCCCGCTTCTTTAACCGGATCCGTGAGAAGCTGGGACTTGCCTACTTCGTCGGTGCCTCCAACTCCACGGGACTCGCTCCGGGTGCCTTCGTCTTTTATCTCGGAACCGATCCCAAGAAGGTCGGTCTGGCCAAAAGTGAGTTCAATGACGAGATCGCGAAGCTTGCCACGGAGGGGTTAACCCCTGAGGAACTTGATCGCGCCAAGGCAAAACTCCTGGGGGGCGAGGCCATCCACAACCAGTCCCATGCCGCTCTCGGAGGAATTTGCGCCACCAACGAGTTGCTGGGTCTCGGCTATGACCACGACAAGGTCCGCAAGGAAGAGATCGGGAAGGTGACCCTTGATGAGATCAAGCGCGTGGCACAGAAATACTTCCGCGACGGGAAAAGCGTCGAAGTCGTTGTCGGCCCACCGGCCACCAAGGCTTCAGAACCGCTTCACAACCCTACCAAGGCACCCTGACCAGAAGCAGGCTGAAGGAGGTTAGACTGAAGACTTCCCTGGCATCCTTTCTTCCAACCCATCTTTCAATTATTTAGAGTTTTTCCCGATAATCCATTACCTACACCCCAGACACGATCCATCCCAGCTCCCAACTTCCAGCTACCAACTCCCACATCCCATGGCCGAAATCCAGCAATCCACGAACTCAGCAGACCTTACCCAGCGATTCATCGAACTCGTGATGATGAATGCGCAGCAGGCGGCACTCTGCCTCGGGCAGATGGCGCATCCCTCCACCGGCAAGGCCGAGGTGAATCTCGATGCCGCCAAGATGTTCATCGATCATCTCGAAATCATCAGGGAGAAGACCCGCGGCAACCTCAGCAAGGACGAGGAGAAAATCCTCACCAGCGTGCTGTCGGAACTCCAACTCGCCTTTGTTCAGGTTTCAAGCGGTGCCGGTGCCGCTGGACATTTCCACGACGAGACCTGCGGTCACGATCATGGTCCTGCCGCTCCCGAGGCTCCCTCTGTCGAACCGACTGTTCAGGAAGAGGCTCCAAAATCCGAGTCGACCAAGGGGGACGACGGGGAGGGGAAAAAGAAGTTCACCAAGAGCTACGGCGCCTAGAATCCCCTCAACTTCAAAGCCCCTCCACCCGTGAGTCGCAAATCCAAGGACCCAGTCCGCACCACCCTACTGATCGCCGCCGGCATCGCCGGGATCATCATTGTCACCGCGGTTGTCCTGAGGATTCTCATGGCCCCGCTCTACGAGGAGATGGCGATGAACTCACGGAGGAACCCCCACGGCGAGGTTGTCCAACACCAGGGCGGATCGTCCGGTGGTGGCACCAATGTTAACGTCGATCTGGCCGGCCTGCCGTGGTTTCTCAACTGGGCCATGGGCTGGGCATGGGGAGGCCCGGGTTGGCATAATAGCGGCTGGGGATGGAACAACTGGGGCGGCTGGAACAACTACGGTGGGAACTGGAACGGGGGAGGCCGCACCTGGAACAGGAACGTCAACGACACGGTCAACCGCACCTACAACAACATCAACCGCAACGGGGCAAACAACCTCGAAAGGAACGTCGAACGCAATGTTGAGCGCTCCGGTGGCGGCAATATCGAGCGCAACGTGGAACGGGGAATCGAACGCGGTGGAGGCGGGACCGAGCACGGAGGCGGTCGCCGTTAGAAGTTAAGGCCTAGGCGTGCTAGGACAGGCTCAGTAGAGCATAGTCAACCGATCAGCAACGACGCTCATCCTCCCAAATTCCAAGCTTATGCCTTGACGCGCTCGATTTGGGCGCCGAGGCCATTCAATTTCTCGTCGATGGCTTCGTAACCACGGTCGATATGGTAGACGCGGTTGATCTCGGTCACCCCATCGGCGGGCAGGGCCGCCAGGACGAGGGCTGCTGAGGCACGCAGATCACTGGCCATCACGGGCGCGCCGCTGAGGCGATCGACACCGTGAATGGTGGCGCGGTGGTCGGTGAGATGGATGTCGGCTCCCATGCGCTTGAGTTCCGCGACGTGCATGAAGCGCTGTGGGAAGACGGTCTCGGTGATGACGCTGGTGCCATTCATCGTCGCGAGCATCGCGCAGAACTGCGCCTGCATGTCGGTTGGGAAGCCAGGGTAGGGGAGTGTCTCGAGATGGAGAGGCTTGCGCGAACCGTTCGGAGAGATGGTTATGCTGTCGGCCGTATGGGTCAGATCGAACCCGGCCTTGGTTAGCGCCCCGATGACGGCGCCCAGATGCCTCGGCTCGGTGCGGGTGATGGTCACCTTCCTGCCGGCAATGGCCCCGGCAACCAGGAAGGTTCCCCCTTCGATGCGATCGGGGATCACGTTGTGCTTCGCCCCGTGCAGTTCCTTCACTCCCTCGATCTCGATACGCTGTGTTCCTGCTCCGGTGATCCTTGCACCCATCGAGATCAGGAAATCCGCGAGATCGACGACTTCGGGTTCTTCGGCGGCCCCCTCGATCACGGTGGTTCCCTCGGCAAGGACGGCGGCCATCATGATGTTGCCGGTGCCGAGGACGGTGGGGCCGTGGCGGCCGCGGAGATTGATACGCGCTCCCTTGAGTTGTTTTGCCTCAAGCAGGATATCGCCGCCCTTGACCGTCACTTTGGCGCCGAGTGCCTCGAAACCCTTGAGGTGAAGGTCGATCGGGCGGTCGCCGATGACACAGCCGCCGGGAAGGGATACCTTGGCCATCTTTTCGCGTCCGAGCAGGGGACCGAGGACGCAGACGGAAGCGCGCATCTTGCGCACGATCTCATAGGGTGCCTCGGTCGTGATCTTCTCGGCACGGATCTGGACGACACCGCTGGCGCGTTCCACCTCGGCGCCGAGTTGGCTCAGGATGGTGAGCATGTAGTGGATGTCGCTCAGGTCGGGTACCCGGTCGATGACGCACTTTTCTTTCGTCAGGAGGGTGGCCGCCAGAATCGGCAGGGCGGAGTTCTTGGAGCCGCCGATGCGGACATTGCCTTCGAGGCTTCGGCCTCCGTGTACGAGAATCTTATCCATTGCCTTTGACTGCTTCGATGAATCTTGGGATCCCTTGGTAATCGGGAAGGGCGACGATGTCGCGATAATTATGCCCTGCAAGGCAGGCCATGACAGCCTCGGACTGGCCAATGCCTATCTCGAGAAGGAGGCGTCCGCCGCAATCAAGCCGCTCGAAGGCAAGTGGGGCGAGGCGATGGATCAGGTCGAGTCCCTCCGGTCCTCCGTCGAGTGCAAGAATCGGATCGTTGCGCACCTCACGGCTGAGGGAGGGGATTTCGCCGGAGGGAATGTAGGGGAGATTTGCGGTGATGAGATCGAAGGTGGACTCTCCAGGTGGCATCAGGTCAGCTTCATGGAAATTGACACGATCGACGCCGAGCAAAGCGGCATTTTCCTTGGCAAGGCTGAGTGCCTCGGGGGAGATGTCGGTGGCCGAGACGATGGCCTCGTGCCGCTCAAGAGCCAGGGTCAGCGAGATCACGCCGCTCCCGGTGGCGATATCCAGGATGGAGGCAGCGGAGGAATAGGTCAGGGCGCGCTCAACCAGTTGCTCGGTCTCGGGTCGCGGGATGAGTGCGCGCGCATCGCTCTTGAATGTTCTGCCGCAGAACTCAGTCGAGCCAAGGAGATGCTGAAGAGGGACGCCGGTGCCGCGTTTTCGTACGAGATCGCGGAGGGGTTCGCGTTCCTTCTCCCCGAGTGGTCGGTCAAACTGGAGATAGAGTTCGAGTCGCTTGACCCCGAGCACATGGGCGAGGAGATGCTCGGCATTGAGGCGCGGTGATTCCACCCCCTGTTTCCCCAGAAAGTAGGAGGCCCCCTTGAGGACCTCCAGCAACGACATCATGGCCGTCGCCATCCTCAGTTGCCCTCGGAGGCGGATTGCTCGAGGCGATCCTGGGTGTCGGCAGCCTCAATGGCCGCGATCAGGTCGGCTATTTCCCCCTCCATGACACGGTCGAGGTTGTAGAGCGTCAGTCCGATCCGGTGGTCGGTGAGGCGGTTCTGGGGGAAGTTGTAGGTACGGATCTTCTCCTCTCGGCCCCCGGAGCCGATCTGGCTCTTGCGGTGGGCTGCGTATTTCTGAGCCTCCTCCTCGCGTTTTTCCTCAAGCAGTCGGGAACGGAGAATGGTGAGTGCCTTTTCCTTGTTCTTCTGCTGGCTGCGCCCGTCCTGACAGCGGACGATCTTACCCGTCGGGATGTGCATCACCTGAACGGCGGAGTCGGTGGTGTTGACACCCTGACCTCCGGGGCCGCCGGCACGGCAGACCTCGATGCGGAGATCCTGGGGACGAAGCTCGACATCGACCTCCTCGGCCTCGGGAAGGACGGCCACGGTCGCCGTGGATGTATGGATGCGGCCCTGGGCCTCGGTGGCGGGGACACGCTGGACGCGGTGCACACCGCTCTCATAACGGAGCCTGCGGAAGACGTCGTCTCCAAAGACCTGGAAGATCACTTCCTTGAAGCCGCCCGCATCATTGGGGCTTGCCTCCAGCATTTCGGTGCGGAGCCCGTTCGCCTCGGCGTAGCGGGTGTACATGCGGTAGAGGTCACCGGCAAAGATCGCCGCCTCAGAACCGCCGGTTCCGGCCCTGATCTCGACGATGGCATCGCGGTCGTCGTCGGGTTGAGGAGGAAGAAGGGTGATGAGGACGGCCTGCTCGAGTTTGGGGATGCGGGCATTGATCTCCTCGATCTCGGCCTTGGCCAGTTCGGCCATCTCCGCGTCGCTCCCCTTGGCCAGTTCCTCGTTTTCGATCAACTGCCTGCGGCACCCCTCGAGTTCGTCCCACGTGGAGAGGAGCTCCTTGACCCGCGCATGCTCCTTGAGGACCTCCCGCGCTTTCTTGGCGTCGTCAAAAAGTGACGGATCCGTGATGGACTTCTCCAGTTCGTCGAAGCGCGCGCGGCGCTTGGCGATGAGGGGAGTGAAATCGAGATTCATGGCGGTTGAATCGGGAAACCGCCAAGCCACGTGTCACCGTGTGCCGAGGTTCTCCCGACGCGTGTCGGGAGTCGTCAGCTAGGCCTTGCTGGCAAGCTTCGGCTTGGTCGCGCGGGTGGCGCGGACATTGCCGTAGCGGCGGGCGAACTTCTCGATGCGTCCCGCAGTGTCGATGAACTTCTGCTCACCGGTGAAGTAAGGGTGGCAGGAAGAGCAGATGCCAATCTTGATGTTCTCGCGGGTGGAGCGGGTCTTGTAGACAGCTCCGCAGGCGCAAATGATCGTGGTGTCGTTGTAATCGGGATGAAGACCGGCTTTCATAAGAGTCAGTTAGCTTGACGGATCTGGAGACGAAAGGCAAAAGGAAAAATGAAAAAGGCACTGAAATCAGGCTGATCTCAGAGTTCTCGATCGGGGTTCCCGATCGGCTGTTTCTTTACTTCATCCCAAAATATGCATTAGGAATTTCTGGAACACATAGGAGGCCGAGTTAAAAGAGTTAAAAAGGTGAAATGTTACAACGTGGATCCGGCAGAGGCCTGACTCGGCAATCGGAAGGGGAGGTCAGGGAAAGTGCCCTCAAAGATGCCTTCATGCGTTCCATTCGGTCTCTGACTTCAGCCCCTTTTAACCTTTTAACGGTATAACGCTTTTAACCTTTTCGGGACTCACCATCCGGGTGAACCGCTCAAACCTGTCAATACCGCTCTATTGCGCAATCTGGGTTCATCCTTTCCACCCACTCCCTGTAGATCACGGGGGAGATCTCGGAGGGCTTGATCTCGCTTCGACCGCCCCAGAAGACATTGGTATATAGTAGGGGGATGCCCGCTTCCTGCAAGTGGCGGTCCATGGCGGCCTTGTGCTCGAGGACCCGGCCCTTGTCGGTCCCATGCGCCACTCCCATGATGTTGACATTGTTGAAGTCGGGGCCACCTTCGCGCCAGTAGCAGTGCGTCATGATGTCGTGCCTTCCGATCTCGGCCCCGGCCTCACGTTCCCTGCCCGGAGGGACCGCCCAATGGAAGAGGGCGTTGAATCGGGTGACGCGGACACCGGTCGCGGAGGGCTTCACATGCTCAAGGAACGTGGAGAAGCGACCGAGAAGTTTTCTCTCCAGAAAGGATCGGGCCACGGAGTAGAAGACCTCCGGGGTGACACCGGCAGCCTCGGCACGCTTCAGCCAGGGGAGGGGGGTGATCTCATCCGGAGTGAACTCCCTCTTGAGTTCCAGCAGGACGCTCCACTCCAGATCGGTGAGATGCACGACGGCGGGCTGCATCATGGTCGCAGGCTCCTCGGAACGGGTCCCCGGTTCACAGTTCTTGCGGCGGACATGACCGACACCGAGGGCAAAGATCCCCTTGGCCTGCATGATGCGGAATGAATCGGCCCCGATCCGCTTGGCGAGCAGTTCGCAATGATCCGTGAGGGAGAATCCTGCGGGAACCTTCAGCGTGGTCCAGAGGCGGAATGCTCCTCCCTTGATCCGTGCATCCGTGGAGCGGACAACAACGTGACCGGAGAAGGGATCCTCCTTGAAGAGAAAGTCGAATGCCTCATCGAGCCGCTCTTCGGGAACCCTCCAAGCGACCAAGGCCCCCTCTGCCAGATTGTTGGCAATCAGGGTCTGGCGTACGCGGCGAATCGTTCCGGCCTCCAGCATCGCACGGATACGGGTCAGGACCGTCTCAAGGGGCTGTCCTGACTGTCGGGCCACTTCGGCAAAGGGATCCTCATGGAATCCGGCGATCTTGTCCTCGGAGATGGCGAGGATAGAGGCATTGACAGGATCGTTGTGCTCGACGGGAAGCATAGGGAAAGGCTGTTAGCGGTTTAGGCTGAAGACTGTTAAGTCAGAGGGGAATGCGAGGGAAAAAGATGAAGGATGAAATTCAGGGAATCCGAAAAGCGGATGGAGCCGGGATTTGAAAGTAATCCTTGTAGTTTTCAACGTCTTTTCCTGTGTTCCTGATTTTCAGATTGATCACTTGATAGCTTCCGAGAAGACATCGAGGACGCGGTCGATCTCAGCGGTGGTGTTGTAGAAGTGGGGGCTGAAGCGGAGCCAGGTGCCGTGCTCACGGGTCTTGCGGCAGGAGGCGGAGATGAGGGCCTTTTCCATCGCGGCGAAGAGAAGGCCCGGATCCTTCGCGGGATGGCGCGTGGTCACGATGCCGGAACGGAGCGGTTCATCGGCTCGGGGAGAGAGAAACTCGAAGCCTAGCCCGGCGAGGCCCTGCTCCAAGCGGTCGCGGCGATCCAGGATCAGCGAGGAGACCGAATCGAGCCCCTGTTCGCGGATCAGATTGATCGATGCCCTCATGCCGTAGATGCCCGCGACATTGAGAACACCCGGTTCATAGCGGCGGCCCCCCTCCTCGAACTCGATGACCTGCCGGGCTTGGAAATCGGGGGACTTTACGTTCCAGGAACCGAGGAGTGTGGGCCTGCAGGTCTCAAAGCGCTCCCTGGCAACGTAAACAATGCCGGCAGCAAGCGGTCCGAGCAGCCACTTGTGGGCGTCAGCTGAGAGAAAGTCGACCTCAGAAGAGGGCGTAGGGAAGGCGCCGAGTGTCTGGATCGCATCAAGGGAGAACAGGATGCCGCGCTTGCGCAGAAGTGAACCGATCGCGGGAATGTCGATGCGCCATCCCGTCTGGAAGTGGCAGGAGGCGAGTGCAACAAGACGGGTGGCGGGAGTAAGGGCCGCCTCGACGCATTCCGGGGTGATCCGGCCGAGGCCTTCCGTCCTCAGGTATCTGATGATGATGCCGCGTCTTTGGAGATTGAGCCACGGGTAAACATTGGCGGGATAGTCCTCGCCGTAGAGCACCACCTCGTCACCTGATTTCCAGTCGATACCATTGGCAAAGAGGCTCAGGCCCAGGGAAGTGGGTCCCAGCAGGGCGATCTCGTCCTGATCAGCCCCTAGTAATGCGGCCGCATCACGGCGGGTCGAGGTGATCTCCTTAAGAACGCCCCCGAACTCCTGCTGATCCAGACTGCTCTGGGTGATGTAGGTGGTCATCGCCTCCGCGGCGCAGGCCGGGAGGGAGGTGACACCGGCGTGTGCTAGAAAGATCCTCTTGCCTGCCACGGGGAAGGCCCGGAGGCGTTCCTCCTCTGAGCCGAAGGGCTGCATCAGAGCTTCTCTCCGGTCGTGGCGGCCGGAGTTTCCTGAATCATCTTCCAGAACTGGTCGGTGCTCTCGGCCTGATCACCCTGATCGTCACCGTCATTCATCGGGAGCTTCGAGCGAAATAGAAAGTCGCGGATGGTGTTCTTGTGGAGGACGCGGTGGATCAGGATCCCCTCCGCATGACGCTCGAAGTAGATGCGGTGATCACGGCAACGGAATCGGTGCAGGGTGCGCCCGTCGCGTTGGATCCTGCTGAAGTTCGCGCCGTCGAGTGAATTGAGATCATCGGGAAGGACCTGAAACTCGGAGAGGAGGTCGAGTTGGAGATCCTTGGGAAGGGCGCTCATTTCAGAGGCGCTGACGGGATTGAAGATGACTTGGAACACGGGAAAAGTGAGTGAAAGTGAAAGGGTTAGAAAGTGAAAGGGTTACAATGGGAAAGCAATTCTGGGTATCAGAAAAGAATGATCACCTCACGCGGGTCCTTTTGTAACGTTCCAACATTTTAACATTTTAACCTCCTCACCTCCTCGGATCATTGCGGAAGGTCTCGGCGTTCAGGGAAATGAGGACAGTCGACTCGTGTTCGTAGCTGAGGATGTTGAGCGTGCCGGTCTGAAGCACAAAGTGGCGTCCTTCCACGGGTGAAAGTTCCAGCCACCGGGCAATCAGGACTCTGAGCACATGGCTGTGGGCGAAGAGGACGACATCTTCATTGACCGACTTGGCGCGGGTAATGACGCGGTCGCATCGCTCGGCTACCTGATCAGGCGTCTCGCCGCCGGGTGTCGGGTTCGTGAAGACAGTCCAGGTCGGATCGGTCTTGCGGATCTCCTTGGTGGTGATTCCCTCGTACTCTCCGTAGTTCCACTCGGTAAGGTCATCCGTGATCTCGGCATGGTCGAGCAGGCCGGCCAGTTCACAGGTTCGTTTGGCCCGTGTGCGGGGACTGCAGAGCACCAGCTTGAAATCCCAGTCGGAGAGTTCCTTTTTCAGCGAAGAGGCCTGGCGTTCACCCTCGAGCGTGAGGGGGATGTCGCTGTAGGAAGTGTGTTTTCCGTTCTTGCTCCACTCGGTTTCACCGTGGCGGACGAGGACGATTTGTGGGCCGGAGGAGCGCATGGTTAGGAGAGATTTTTAGGCTGAAGGCTGAAGACTGAAGGAAGCAGAAATCTTGGGAGTAAGAAACGGGAATCGGTGATGGGATCGGGATGACGATTGGAGTGTTTACGAGACTCTCTGCATCAACTAACAGCCTTCAGCCTTCAGTCTAAAAGACTGATCTCAGGCTACGGCGAGTTCCAGTTCGGTCTGTCCGGGGAAGATCTCGAAGAGGATCGGGACTCCGCTGAGTTCGGCGAGCAGTCGGCCGTTCCCCTCGCGGGCCGGATCCTCCTTATCGGCGGGATGGTTGTTGAGGACAATCCCAGCGCAGGTCAGTCCGCGTGCCTTGATGGACTCGAGGGTGAGCAGGGCATGATTGAGCGTGCCCAGCTTGTTACGAACGACAAGCAGCACGGGAAGGTTCATCTCCTTGGCCAGATCGGCGGCGTCATAGGTTGCCGAAAGCGGCACAAGCCATCCTCCGACTCCCTCCACGAGCAGTGATCGGCGGGTGCTGCGGAGATGATGGAATGCCTTCATGACTTCCGCTGGATCGAAGGTCCGCCCCTCAAGGCGTGCGGCCTCGATCGGGGCGAGGGGAGCCTTGTAGGCGACGGGGGTGACTTCCTCGATTGAGAGTTCGTTGTCCGCCGCCTCACGGAGCGCCCCCGTGTCGCCCGGTTCCCCACAGGAGATAGGCTTCATCGCCACGGTGTCGAATCCCGCCTTCCTCAGGCTTCGGGTGAGAAGGGCGGTGACGAAAGTTTTTCCCGCGTCGGTGTCGGTGCCGGTGATGAAGAAGGTCATGGGTAGTAGGTGGAAAGTTAAAAAGTGAAAAAGTGAAAGGTTAGATGGTTCAATCCGTGAGCGAGATCAATTCCGAAAATACGTTTTAACTTTCTAACCTTTCACGTTTTCACGGCTGTGGCTTCGCCACAGCCTCCGTCGCCTTCAGGAAGACTGTTTCCAAGTCAAGTTGGGGCTGGCGGGTTCCCACAAGGCGGGCGCCGTGAGTCGCAGCCAGTCGGGAGATCTCAGCCTGTAGTTCGGGCCCGGCGTTCTCGATCAGGAATTCCGTCTGACCGGAGACCCCCGTGAGGATCTCGAGTGAACCTTGGCGGACCAGCTCTCCCTTGGCCAGGATGCCGACGCGGTCGCAGACTTCCTGCACCTGCTCGAGGAGGTGCGATGTCAGGAGGACGGTCTTGCCTCGTTCCTTGAGGCGCAGGATGAGATCACGGATCTGCCGCGATCCGGCGGGATCGACGCCTGCGGTCGGTTCGTCGAGGATCAGAAGGCGGGGATCGTGCACCATCGCCTGGGCGAGGCCGATGCGCTGGAGCATCCCCTTGGAATAGCCGCTGATGCGCCGGTCACCCGCATCCTGAAGCCCGACCAGTTCCAGCAGTTCCGTCACGCGTGCGCGCAGGGTGGAGCCGCCGAGGCCGCAGAGTTTTCCGTAAAAGGAGATCGTCTCGGCGCCGGTGAGAAATTTGTAAAAGTAGGGATTCTCGGGCAGGAAGCCGACGTCGGTGCGGCTCTTCACCTCGGAGCTTGGAATCCCGAAGATCTCGGAAGTTCCGGAAGTCGGGGTCACAAGACCCAGCAGGATCTTGAGGGTCGTGCTTTTTCCCGAACCGTTCGGCCCGAGAAGGCCATAGACATGCCCTGCCGGGATATCGAGGGAGAGTCCGCGGAGGGCCGTCACCTGACGGCGGCGCAGAGGAACCGGGAAAACCTTCTTCAGGTCGCGGATTCTGACGGCAGGAATCTCGGAGGATATCGTGTCCATTTCAGGAGATGATGCGGAATCCCTTCAGTCCCGGTTCAGCTGTCGCGGGAGTCACGTTCTCGTGCTCGATATGACCCGCCAGGTGACTCTCGCGGATTCCCTGCAGGAAATCCTCCACTTCGGCGGAATCCCCGGAGGCAAGAACCTCAACGCGACCATCCGGATGGTTTTTCACCCATCCCGTCACTTCGTATCCCTTGGCCAGCGTCAGGACAGAGGCGCGGAATCCGACCCCTTGGACTTTTCCCTCATAGAGCGCGCTGATCGTGATCATGAAGAGGGTCGTTATCAGGCCCGGGTCTGTCCGCTGCCGCGGATCTGGTACTTGTAGCTGGTGAGTTCCTCGAGGGCCATGGGACCTCGGGCATGGAGTTTGTCGGTGCTGATGCCGATCTCGCAGCCGAAGCCGAACTCCCCGCCATCGGTGAATCGGGTCGATGCGTTCCAGTAGACAGTCGAGCTGTCGACTCCCTGAAGGAAGCGCTCCGCAGTGACGGCGTTGGCGGTGATGATCGCATCGCTGTGACGGGAGCCGTGGGTTTCGATGTGGGTGATGGCCTCCTCGACCGAACCGACAGTCTTGACCGCAAGGGTCATCGCCAGGAATTCGGTCCGGAAGTCCTCCTCCGTGGCCTCTTTGACCAAGGGGTTCGATCTCAGTGAATCGGGAAGGAAGGAAAGCGTCTCCTTGTCACAGCGAAGTTCCACCCCCTGATCTAGGAGTGTCTTTCCTCCATCAATCAGGAAGGCAGGTGCGATTCCTCGATGGAGAAGGAGTGTCTCGGCCGCATTGCAGACGCCCGGGCGCTGGCACTTCGCGTTGACAATGATGTCGCGCGCCATGGTGAGCTGGGCTTCCCCGTCGACATAGACCGCGCAGATCCCGTCGTAGTGCTTGATGACAGGCATGCGTGCGTGCTTCACGACGGTCTCGATGAGCCCCTTGCCGCCGCGAGGGATCATGCAGTCGAGATAGGCATCCATCTCGCAGAGGATCCTGACAGCCTCACGGTCCGTGACGGGAATGAGTTGGATCGAGGCTGCGGGAAGTCCGGCCAAGGCGGCCCCCGCCTGCAGGGCGTATGCGATCGCCTTGTTGGAATGAATGGCCTCGCTCCCACCGCGGAGGATCACGGCGTTGCCGGCCTTGAGACAGAGCACGGCGGCGTCGCTTGTCACATTGGGACGCGACTCATAGATGATCCCGATCACGCCGATCGGAACACTGATCTTGCGGAAGGTGAGTCCGTTCTCCTTCTTCCATTCCTTCAGAATACGGCCGACAGGGTCGGGAAGAGCCGCAGCCGTCCTGATTCCCTCGGCCATCGAGGTGAGACGCTTGGCGTCCAGCTTGAGGCGGTCGAGCATCGCCTCGGAGAGGCCATTCTTACGGCCCGCCTCAAGATCAAGGGCATTGGCAGCGTGGATCGCTTCGCTTTGGGCAAGCAACTGCTCTGCCATGGCCAGCAGGGCCTCGTTTTTCTTGGCCGAGGAGGTCGTGGCAAGCAGGCGTGCGGCCTCGCGTGCGGCGGCGCCGATTTCATGAATCCGTGATGTCAGGTCTTCTGCCATGGTTAGGCTTTCTTTTCTAATCAACGGAAACTGAAACGGCAACATCGGGCGAAAAAGCTGAATAACTGAGATAAGAAATGATCTGGCTAATCGACATCGTGAGCTGATGGATGTAAGGAAGGGTAGTGCGTGGTTTCATTCTCATCGTTCTGCTTTGCATGAGTCTCCCTGCGTCTGCCCAGATGAGGGAGGCGACCAATCACGAGGAGCGGTCGATCGATGAGAGCGCCACGCAGCACCTGCGCGAGGAGCTTGGAGTCAATGAACTCACGACCCCACTGGTGGGAAAGGTCTTCTCTGATCTGGAACTCTTTCAACCCCCTCCGCTTGATCTCGTCCGCTCCTTTGATCTCAAGCAGAGTTTTCCCAACCGCTTCCAGACCGCCTTGCAGTTTGGTGCGCTGGTTGCCAATGGATTCGTTGCCACGATCGCCCGTCAGAAGCAGCTGATCATCGACACGGGGCGCGCCCTCATCAGGGAGGCCAATACCCTGAGCGCCGGTCAGCGTCTCGCCAGCCGTAGCAGGGCCCTTTTTGATCTGAGCGAACGCAATGACTGGCAGGGCCTGCGCATGGAACTGAATGCCACCCAAGAAGATGTCGAAGACTCGATGCTCGAACTCAAGGACGGGGAGATGGCTGATATGGTCAGCCTGGGGGGATGGCTGCGTGGTTTCCAGCTTGCCGCCCACGTAACAGCCGCTCATTACAGCCCGGAGAAGGCAGCCGCCCTGGTCCGTCCGGCCGTCATGGATTACTTCATCGCCAGGATGGACTGCCTGAGCCCCTCGATGAAGAAACGTCCAGTCGTGATCGCCATCGCCTCCCGACTGAAGACCATCCGAGCCATCGCAGTTCCGGGAAAGCCCCCGACCGAGGGTGATGTCGTCCGGATGAGGGATCTTGCCGATGAGGCGATGAAGGCTGCCCTGTCAAAGGATGCGATGTCGAAGGATGGAGGAACCCGCCCATGAAGACTCACTCCGCACGGCTTCGCGCTCTCGGTGAGCGCTATATCGAGAGAACCTGCAGGGATTTTCCTCAATGGGGGAGCGGTCTTGGATTTTCCAAGTATGAGCCGATGTTGGGCGGCAGTCACGCGAAGACCCGAACAGCCCGGAATCTTTTTCTCGAGGAGTTGCTTGCCGAGACTGAGTCGCTGCCTGCAGCCGCCCTCACGGGCGATGATTGGCTTGACCGCCGGTGCTTTCTTTCGCTCCTGCGCACGGAGTTGTTGAACAGCCGGGATCTGGAACGCTGGAGGAGGAATCCGCAGGAGTGCTGCGACGGCGCGGTGGGTGCGGTATTTGAACTGGTGATCCGTCACGCCGAGGATCTTCGCAAGGCGCGTCCCGCGATCGAGTCGCGTCTGGCGGCGATTCCGCGGTTCCTCAAGGAAGGAGCTTCCGCAATCAGCTCACCCGTCCCTCTATGGACCAAGCTCGCTGTCCAGTCCTGCAAGGGTGCCCGGGAATTCGTCGAGACCATCGGCGAAACGCTCGCTGCACTCTCTCCCGATCCGGCACGGACACGCAGACTGGCCCGTGCGGCTGGGAAGGCCTTCGATTTTTATGCCTCCACGGTGGCAAAGAAAAAACAGGGAAAGCCCGGGGATTTCTCCATTGGCAGGGAGCGCTTCGAGTACCTCGTTCGGGAGCGGACCGGACTTGACTGGAGCCTTCCGGAGATCGAAGCCGAGGGACACCGCCTTATTGCCGAACTCTCCTCGGAGCTGGCCAAGGAGGCGAGGCGGCATGGTCGCGGCAGTGTCTCTCAGATACTGGCCCGTGCCCGTGACTCCTGGACTCCCGAGGCTCCGCTCCTTTATCTCTACACACGATCCTCGGCCGAGTGGCGCAAGCGTGTGGTGAAAAGCGGGCTCTACCCGATTCCTCCCGGAGAGAGCCTGAAGGTGACTCCCGTCCCCGACTTCATGCGGGATCATTTTCCCACCGCCGCCTACAGCTCCCCTGGCCCCTTCGAGAAGCGGCAGCGCGGCATCTTCTGGGTGAATGACCTCGGTGCCACCAAAAAGGATCCCGAGGATGCCCTTCGTGAGGCCCGTCAGCATTTCGGTCTGGAACTCACCAGTGCGCACGAGGGGTATCCCGGCCATCATCTCCAGTTCGCGATCCAGAACCGTCACCCCAGCCGCATCCGCCGACTCTGCTCCCACGCCATCTTCTACGAGGGATGGACGATGTGGTGCGAGAAACTGGCCGTGGAGAAGGGATGGGTGAGGGGGCCCCATGCTCGGCTCCAGCAACTTCACGATGCCCTCTGGCGTGCCTACCGCATCGTCATCGATTGCGGCCTTCACTCAGGGAAGCTGACCCATGAGGCTGCTGCACAGGTACTGGTCAAGGGCGTCGGTTTCACGCCCGCCCGCGCTCGTGCTGATGTGAATTGGTACACGGCGGCCCCGACCGTCCCCATGAGTTATCTGCTTGGACGAATTGAACTCGAGCGGGTGAAATCACGCCTGATCGACGGCGAAGGATGGACGCTCAGGAAATTCCATGAATGGGCCCTCGCCCACGGAGCGGTGCCCTGGACCTGGATCGAGAGGGCATCCCTATGATCGCAAGGGATGCGTCCCTTTCTTTTACTTGATGACTGAGATGACCGACGAGACTGCGGAGTTTCCAGCCTTGTCGTAGGCTTTGGATTGCAGTGTGTAGGTTCCCCGGGAGAGCCTCGAGGTGCTCCAATTAAAATTCAGGCTTCCGGTGCTAGAGAATGTTCTTATCGCCCCGTTGATGAGCAGTTCGGTTCTTGTCACCCCGACATTGTCACTTGAGGAAACTGTCACGCTCACGTTGCTCGACCTGGTGATGATGGTGCCGTCTTTCGGGTTTGTCACGGTCGTCACGGGAGCAATGGTGTCGGGTGTAGGCGTGGGGGATGGAGTGGGGCTTGGTGTTGGAGCTGCGCCTGCAACTACCCTGGCGGCATTGACGCGACCCGAACCGTAGAGGGTGTCGACGCCGGCCACACCAAGGTCATCTGCAGTAGATCTCAGCAGGGTAACGATGCTGGTGTTGTTCAATGAAGGGTTCAAGGAAGCGGCCAAAGCGGCGACACCAGCGACGATCGGACTGGAAAAGGATGTTCCGGAGATGGAGACATAGGAACCGTTGGTTCCGGTGGTTGCGATGTTTTCACCCGGAGCACAGATGTCCACGTAGCTGCCGCGACTGGACCAGGATGTGATGGTGTCTGAGGAATTGATGGCCGAGACGGCCACGCACTCGGTGTAAGCGGCGGGGTAGACAGGGTTGGTGGTTCCGTTGTTGCCGGCTGCGGCAATGACGACGGCCCCCTGACTCCAGGCAAACTTCACGGCATCCTGCAGGGTGCGCGAACTGCTGGTTCCACCGAGACTCAGATTGATGATCTTGGCTCCGTTGGTGGCGGCATAGTTGATTCCACTGGCTATTGCCGAGTAGGAACCGGTTCCATCCGCACCCATCACCTTGATGGGAAGAATGGACACTCCCCACGCAACTCCGGCAACCCCTTGGCCGTTGTTTCCGGAGGAGGCGGCGGTTCCTGCAACGGCTGTCCCGTGGCCATTGTCATCATTTGGACTGTTGTCGAAGTTGACAAAATCATAACCGTTGGAAAGGAGCCGTCCCGAGAGATCGGGTGTGGAGGGGTCCACCCCGGAGTCGATCACAGCAATGCGTACATTAGTCTGCCCGGTGGTGACATCCCATGCCGCGGGTGCGGCGATCTTGGGAAGATGCCATTGAAAGGAGGAATAGTAAGGATCATTGGGAACCAGATTGATCGTGGCCACATAATCGGGTTCGACATACTCGACATCGGGATCGTTCTGGAGGGCCTTAATAATTTCGTCTCTCCTTCCCTTGGGTACGACGATGGAGCGAACTCCGATTTCCCGGATTCGGCTGTACTCCTTTACCGCATTGTACTCCCGACCTCTATTCCTGATTTTCTGCAATGAGTTGCTCGCCACCAAATCATTGGTGGATCTGTATTTGACAAGAATTCTATCCGAACCGGCTTGTTGCGCCCTGAGGGGCACGCTGATGGCGATAAGAGCAATAAGAAGGTGGGTGATCTTCATGCGCGAAGAATGATACCGTAAATCGACCGATGTCAACGGGATAGACCCCAGCCTAATAAGCCTTCTTCCCCTGCTTTTTGAGCAAGCGGGCGATGACGAAGGAGCGGATGCCGAGGAAGAGCAGAGTTCCGCAGAGAATGGCCATCACGATCTTGGACTCGTAGGCCATGGTCTTCTCTCCGGCCGTACCCGCGATGAGCAGGGAGATCTTGGAAAAAGCGGCGGAGGTTGCCGCGAACCCGATGAGAGCGAATAGCACGGCCGCATGCATGGCATGCATGTGAAACTTCTCTTTGCGTGCGAGGATGCCGCTCAGGGTGATCACCAATCCGAAACCGGCAGGGATCAGTGCGGTGAAATGAGCGGCACCCGTGAGAAAGAATCCGAGGATTCCCTCGATGATGAGAAGCAGGCCGATGATGATGGTGGTTGTGGACATGATTGAGAGGGCATCACGCTTCACTCTTCAGCGCAAGCGTCAAGGGTTCCTCTTATTAAATCTCATGGGACCCGCTGATTTCATCACACAAAGGCACAAGGCGGTCAGAATCGCAGGCAGGAGGGGAAGAAGGAGCCCATGGTGCAGCGCGACGGTTCCTGCGCCGATCGAGATCACGAGAAGTGCCAGCGCCGAGCAAAGCCGGGTTGCCCGGGAGTATCGGCCTGAGGCGAAGAGTGCAATGATCAGTAGAGCCGCGATCATCGCCTGAGCAATCAGGGGCAAGCGCCCGATGGCCATGTTCTCGCGGAGACTGGTGATACGTGATATCGAGTCTTCCTTGCCGGACTCCCCGAGCACCACGGTTGCACCTTCCCAGAGTGTCTCGAAATCGGGACGGATCATTCCCCGCTCCTTCTCCTCAATTCGCAGGAGGAAAAGATCCAGGGGCATCACTGTGACAGGGGAGGGGGGGGGGAGGATCCTCAAGGCGCCGTCGGAGAGGAGGAGCGGTGCGTGATTTGGAAAAAGAAGCAATCTTCCACCGAGAAGCCAGAACGGCCCGGTGACTTTGGACGGGAGGAGCATCTCCCACCAGAGCGATCCGGCGACATCCCCGGCATCAGTGACCCTGAAAAGAGGGAAGGTCAATTCACCATAACCTGCGGGGAAGGTTTCCTTTCCCTCCGGAATGACTTTTCCTTCAATCCTCGGCAACGGACTCTCGAGGATGAGCGGTGCTGGCGGAGTGTATCTGCAGAGAGGAACGGGTCGCCAGAGACTCTGCACTGAAGGGAGACTCTCCTCGATGACCCTGATTCCGTTTTCCCGAAGGCGGCTTTGGATCCCTTCCAAGAGAGTCAGTGAATCGGGATCCTTGTTCACTTTTCCAAGGATCACGATCCGCGAGGGGTTCAGTTTGCCGAGACCACGCAAGGCCATTGCGGCATCGAGCGGAACAAATCCTCCCGACGCGGGTTGCATCGATAGCCAGATGATTTTCGGAGTGGCCGGAAGGAAACCCGAGGGGAGGAATCGGGGGGCTTGCGATAGCGACAGGGAGAATGGCTCAAGGCCAAGGGCTTGCAGGAGGGCCGCCACGGCAATCAGCATGGCGCCGACATACGCAATCCACCTTCCATGGGACTCCCCCTTTCCCTGTTGACCCTTCTTTCCATTGCTACCGGATGAGCCGGTTGAGGGGGCATCCTCCTGAAGATAATACAGAGCCATCGGGAGTTCCTCTTAGCAGCCCTCTATTTCCGGGCATCCTTGGAAGCCTTGGAACCCTTTGAAGCATTGGAAGTAGCACCCGCCGGCTCCGTGACTCCTTTCAGCAGAGTCGAGGCATGTGCCTTGGCCGAATCAGTCACCCCGCCCAGCATCCGGGCAATCTCGGCGATCCGCTCCTCTCCCTCGACTGGGGAGAGTGTTGTCTCGGTGCGGCCATCCTTCACCGACTTGATCACCATGAACTGGGCGGTGGCCGCTGCGGCGACCTGCGGCAGATGGGTGATGCAGAGCACCTGATGACCGGCTCCGAGTTCGCTCATCTTGGAGGCGACACGGGTCGCGATCTCCCCGCCGACGTTCGCATCGATCTCGTCAAAGACCAGAAGAGGGATCCTGTCCTGATCGGCAAGCGCTGTCTTGAGCGCCAGCATCACGCGGGAGATCTCGCCGCTGGAGGCGATGGAGCGAAGCGGTTGGACCGGCTCGCCAGGGTTGGGGGCGAAGAGGAACTCCGCCATCTCGGCGCCATCGGGACCCGGTTCCTCCTGGGCATCCAGCCTGATCTCGAACCCTGCCTGCTTGAACCCGAGATCCGTGAGTTCGCCGACGACCCGCTTCGAGAGGGCCTTGGCTCCGTCTCGGCGCTTTGCTCCCAGCTTGGCGGCGGCCTTATGCATCTTCGCGGAGGCCTCCTCGAGCTGTTTGAGCGCTGAGGCCCGGAGTTCCGTCATCCCGGAAAGACGCTCCAGTTGCTTCCCTGATTCCTCCCCGCGCGCAATGACATCCGCAAGGGTCGGGCCGTATTTCCTGCGCAGGGTGGCGAGCAGATTGATCCTCTCCTCGAGTTGCTGAAGTTCCCCGGCATCGACCTCGATGGTCTCCGCGTAGTCGCGCAGATCCGAAATCAGCGAATCCATGTCGCCTGTGATCCGTTCCAGCGTCTCCAGGTAGGGGGAGGCACGGTCATCGAGGCGACCGAGATCCCGGAGCAGGCGGCCGCTTTCCGCCAAGGCCTTCGTCGCACCCAACTCCTCGTCATCCAGACGACCCACGGCGGTTGCCGAGAGCTCGATGAGACGGCGGCTGTTGGATGCCGCCTTGTACCGTTGATTGAGATCCTCCTCCTCTCCCGCGGAAAGTCCGGCCGAGGTGATCTCCGCCACTTCCTCACGGAGTTGGGCGATCCGCTCCTCGCCGCCGGATGTGGAGTCGAGTTCCTCCAGGGAGCGACGCGCCGAGGCCATGGCAGAGCGGCATTCCAAATAGGCCTCGCGTTCTGGGAGTGCCTCGCTGAAGCGGTCGAGGAGCAGCGTCTGCTCTCGGCGCGAGAAGAGCGACTGGTGGTCGTGGGGGCCATGGAGGTCGACAAGCCGTGTTCCCAACTCCTTGAGGACCGAGAGATTGCAGGGGCTGCCATTGATGAACTGCCTGCCTGCACCCTCCGCGGCGATGGTGCGTTTCAGGATGAGTCCGCCATCCTGGCAGGGGTCGACGCCCGATTCCTCGAGCAGCGCGTCGATCTCGGAGGTCTCATCCAGAGTGAAGAGAGCCTCGATGCCTGCAGAGGTTGCCCCGGATCTGACAACCCCACGGTCGGCGCGCTCTCCCAGAAGGAACTTCAGCGCCCCGAGGATCACCGATTTTCCAGCGCCCGTCTCACCGGTCACCGCCGTGAAACCGGCGGCAAGCTCCCACTCCAGCTCCTCGACAAGGGCCAGATTTCGGATTCTGAGAGATCGGAGCATCGCCGACATGGAGGGGACTATGCCACCGGAGGGAGGGAAGTTGAAGCGCTCAATTACGCAACCGATCACCCTTTCACTTTTCACTTTTCAACTTTAACTTTCCGTTCATGTCGTCACTGGATCTCACCTTTCTCGGAACCGGCACGTCCCAAGGGGTTCCGGTCATAGGGTGCGACTGTGCAGTCTGCCGTTCCACGGATCCTCGGGATCACCGCACCCGCACTTCGCTTCTTGTCCGCACACCCGAGAGCCATTTCGTCATCGATACGGCTCCCGACTTCCGCGTCCAGTGCCTGCGGGAGGGGATCACCCGTCTCGACGCCGCCCTCTTCACCCATCCCCATACCGATCACATCATGGGGTTCGACGACATGCGCCGGTTCTGTGAGATGCATGACAGGAAGATTCCTGTCTTCGCCTCGCCGGCAACGATGAATGGCCTCAGGAACACGTTCCGCTATGTCTTCGACGAGCCCCAGGTCTGGAAGAACTACCTCCGCATCGACCCGGAGGAGATCACGGGCCCCTTCCAGTTGGGCGAGACAACGATCGTGCCCGTCGACCTTCCTCACGGCAGGTTCACCACGACCGGATATGTTCTCCATCGGGGAGGACGGAAGCTTGTTGCCTACTTCACCGACTGCTCCGGGGTGCCGGGTGAGGCCGTGGAGGCGGCGCACGGTGCCGAGGTTCTCATTCTCGACACGCTGAGGGACACCCCGCATCCGACCCACATGAATTTCAAACAGGCACTGGAGGCATCGCGCTCCATCTCGCCCGGAACGACATATCTGATCCATCTCTGCCACGAGGTATCCCATGCCGAAAAGGAAGGCGCACTGCCGACCGGATGCCACTTGGCTTACGACGGACTTACCATCAAGGTGGGAGCGTGATGCGTGGCGCGTTTCTGGCGATCTTTCTGATGGCCGGAATCGGCCTTCGAGGGGCGGGTTCTCCGAGCTTGAGCAAGGATGCTGCCGCCACGGTGGTGATCTACAATGTCAACGATCCCGATGCGAAGGGATTGGCCGATTTTTACTGCGATGCCCGCGGAATCGATCCCTCGCATCAGATCCCTCTTGCCACGCCGACAACCGAGGAAATCTCGCGGAGCGATTACGACACATCGATAGCGGGGATACTGCGGGACGAGTTTGTCAAGCGGGGGTACTGGATGGTCACCAAGGACATGATGAACCGTTCCATTGTCATCGCCTCGCAGATCCGGTATGCCGTCCTGATCCGCGGCATCCCTCTGAAAATCAAGGCATGCGGCGACTATCCTGGGGACTCGGCGATCCAGCCCGCTCCTTTCGGAGCCGTCAATTCCGCGTCGGTCGACTCCGAGCTTTCCGTGCTGGGACTCTTCTCCCCGCAGATATCCGGGGTGATCAACAATCCCGTCTTCAACAACGCCGCCCGATCCATCTTCAATCCCCAGCCACCCCCCTCGCTGCTCTTTGTCGCCCGTCTGGATGCACCGACCGTCAACGACGTGAAGACCATGGTGCTCAACGGAATCAAGGCCGAGAAGGAGGGCCTCTGGGGGTGGGCCTACATCGACCTTCGTTCCATCACCTCGGCTGGGTATGTGCAGGGTGACAACTGGATCAGGGAGGCGGGAGCGGCCATGCGAAGAAACGGCATCCCCGTGATCAGCGACGACCTTCCCGAAGCGTTCCAACCCGGATTTCCCATCACCGACGCGGCAGCCTACTACGGTTGGTATTCGGAACACATCGACGGCCCCTTTGCCGATCCCTTCTTCCGGTTCGTTCCGGGCGCCGTGGCGGCGCACCTCTATTCCTTCAGCGCCGTGACCCTGCATGATCCCCTCAAGGGATGGACAGCACCCCTCATCCTGCACGGGGCGGGCGCATCGTTGGGTAATGTCTACGAACCCTACCTGGGCTTCACCACCGATCTGGGCACGATGGCCGCGACTCTTCTCTCGGGAGCGAATCTCGCCGAAGGATACTACGCCGCCCAACCGGTCCTCTCCTGGATGAGTCTCCTCGTAGGCGATCCGCTCTATCGACCTTATGCGTGCTTTTGCGATACCGACGGCACATCCCCAGTCAGGAGCGTCTGGACCGACTACAGACGCATTATCCTTTCCCACAACGGGGATGTCCTCCAGTCAGCCTCTGATCTGATGGCCCGGGCGCAAGAAGCAGGAGAGAGCCTATACATCGAGGCCCTCGGATCGGCCCAGATGGACGCGGGTATTCTCCCGGCGGCCGAGACCAGCTTCAGGGATGCCGCAGCACTGGCTAAAAATAATACGGTGCAGTTCCGACTTCTGCTGGAGCAGGCGCGCGCCATCGAGAAGCAGGGGGATGGAAAGAGAGGGGCCGCTCTGCTGAGGCAAGGGCTCATCAGGTTCACCTCCTCCTCCCAACAAAGCCTCCTCCTGGCCTGGGTCGCACGGATGGATCCGATCAAGCCTGCTCCGTCGTCATCTCCGGCAACTCCCCATCGATCAGATGAATAATATGGAACTCATATGCAACGGATGCGAAGCAACGGCCAAGCAAGCCAACTCAGGAAAGGTTTCAAGAATTGCTTCATTAAGATTGAGCGGCATTCTATGCCTCCTCTGGCTTTTAGCATCCACTGGTTCATGCCTCATGCCGGAAGATGTCAGTTCAAATGCCGCCAAGGAACTCAAAGCCTTCCCACCCGCAGGGGAGGGGATGAGACGCTTCGTGATCATGCTTCCACCCCGGAAGGACGAGGAACTCCTTAAAGTTCAACTCCTGGTCGGCAAGACCGTCAAACTCGATCCCCAGAACCGGTACTGCTTTGGTGGTAAGCTTGAAACCGAAACCATCACGGGCTGGGGATATGATCGCTACGTTTTGAAATCACTCGGCCCCATGGCCGGAACCTTCATGGCGGTGGAACCGAACGAACCGAAGGTTGATCGATTCATCACCCTCGGAGGAGAGACACAACTTATCCGCTACAACAGCCGTCTGCCGCTGGTGGTCTATGTCCCGCAGGGGGTCGAAGTCCGCTATCGGATTTGGAGAGGGGACACCCTTCTTCAATCAGCAGAAAGAAATTGATCCCAATGCGGTCACCCAGACTCAGTCGTTCTTTTTGCGCCAGAGTCTCGCATCTCGGGAGCCTCCGTGCTCTTGAGTCGTTTCTGGGCCAAGCGAAGGAGCGAGACCGAAATCAGAAGCATCAACAGGGAGATTAAGACGGAGCAGCATCAGAGTGGAAGTGTTCGAGTCAACCAAGGGCAGATGCCTCGGGCTGCTTTCAAAAGCATATTTCTTTTTGTGATGCTTCCCATGGGCGAAGGAATTTTGGATGCCGTGCCTAGGCCGCCAAGCGAAGTCGCCTCTAGGTGATTTTCAAAGGATTGGAAGTTTCGATGCACCGTTAGGCCTGCAAGCGAAGTTTCGAGAGAGGAATGATTCTAAAAAGGCGCAGGAGTTTTGGATGCGCAGATACTGGGTTGGCTGCACAAGGTTTCCCAGCGAAGCAAGTTTGAGATGATGGCAAGGCGGTCAAGCGAAGCTGTGTGAAACACACTGCGAGCGATGACCAACGCCGCCAGGGCTCAAAATCGCGAGCCTTTGAAAACCAATATCAATTGGTTTTCAAAACCTCGATGAAGGCTTCTTGGGGAATGTTAACCTGCCCAATCGCCTTCATGCGCTTCTTGCCCTCTTTCTGCTTCTCAAGGAGCTTGCGCTTTCGGGTGATGTCACCGCCATAGCACTTGGCCGTGACATTCTTGCGCATGGCGCTGACGTTCTCGCGGGCGACGATCTTGCCGCCGACGGCAGCCTGAATGGAGACCTGATAAAGCTGGGTGGGGATGACCTCCTTGAGCTTGGCGGCGAGGGAGCGGCCCCGGCCTTCCGCTTTGTCACGATGGACGATGCTGGAAAAGGCGTCGACGGGTTCGCCGTTGACGAGCATCTCCAGCTTCACAAGTCGGTCGGCACGGTATCCGGCGGGCTCGTAGTCGAGGGAGCCGTAGCCGCGGGTGACCGATTTGATCTTGTCGTGGAAGTCGACGAGGATCTCGTTGAGGGGGAGGATGGCGGTGATCATGACGCGCTTGGTGTCGATCGAGTCGGTCGATTCGACGATGCCTCGCTTGTCCATCATGATCTGCATGATGTCGCCGATGTTCTCGTTCGGGATCATGACGAAGCACTTCACGACCGGCTCGCGGATCTCCTCGACGACACTCATGTCGGGGAGATTGGCCGGATTGTCGACCATGAGGACCTCGCCATTGGTCTTCACCACCTCGTAGACGACGCTCGGGTAGGTGGCGATGATGTCCATGTCGTACTCGCGGCGGAGTCGCTCGACGATGATCTCCATGTGGAGGAGTCCCAGGAAGCCGCAGCGGAATCCGAAGCCAAGAGCCACGGAACTTTCCGGCATGTAGTTGAAGGCGGCGTCGTTGATCTGGAGTTTGCCCATGGCCGTCTTGAGTTGCTCGAAGTCGGCGGTGTTAATGGGATAGATGCCGCTGAAGACCATCGGCTGGACTTCCTTGAATCCGGGGAGGGGTTCCGTGGCCGGTTTTTTTGAGTCGGTCAGGGTGTCGCCGATCTTGATCTCGGCGGTGGTCTTGATGTTTCCGATGAAGTAGCCGACTCCGCCCGCGCCCATGGATCCGGTGGAGGTCATCTTCGGGGTGAAGATGCCGACCTCCTTAACCTCATAGGACTGGTTCGTCGACATCAGGCGAACCTGCATGCCGGGCTTGAGGTCACCCGAGAAGACGCGGACGTAGCTGACCACGCCACGGTAGGTGTCGAAGAGGGAATCGAAGACTAGTGCGCGAAGGACTCCGTCGCCCTCGGGTGGCGGCGGGATCCGCTCGACGACCGCCTCAAGGATTTCCTCGATGCCGATGCCTGCCTTGGCGCTGGCCGGGATGGCCTCCTCGGCCGGAATCGCCAGCAGATCCTCGAGCTGCTTCTTGACGGTGGGAAGATCGGCGTTCGGAAGGTCGATCTTGTTGATGACCGGGATGATGGTCAGACCCTGCTTGTTGGCCAGATGGATGTTCGCCATCGTCTGCGCCTCAACGCCCTGGGCTGCGTCCACGATCAGGATGGCTCCCTCACAGGCGGCGAGGCTTCGGGAGACCTCGTAGGTGAAGTCGACATGGCCCGGAGTGTCCATGAGGTTGAGCGTGTATTCCTTACCATCCTTGGCCCGGTACTGCATGGTGACCGGATGGGACTTGATGGTGATTCCGCGCTCACGCTCCAGATCCATGGAGTCGAGCACCTGCTCCTGCTTGTCGCGGTTGGCGATGGTGTTGGTCACCTCCAGGAGGCGATCCGACAAGGTGGTCTTCCCATGATCGATATGGGCGATGATGCAGAAATTTCGGATATGAGAGACGGACATGGGCAGTCGGTGACTATCGTTGAAGCAGGGGGGTACGGTCAACACAGCAAAGGTGATGGAGGGGCAAAATGCAGAATGAAGAACGAGGCTTCTCGCTGAAGATAGGCTGTTAGCGAAATGCACGGCACCCAGGCATGGATGCCCAGCGGACACCTCAACTCTTCACACCCCCAGATCTCTCCATCTATGCCCTTGCAACCATGAATCCGCGGAATAATGGTTTAAGACATGAGTGAGCAGGAAAAAACCCCGGGGATCCCCAAATACTGGATCTTGATCATGATCGTCATCCTGATCCTGTTACTATTGGTTCCCGTCCTCTCGATAGGTCTCTCCATCCAGAAAACCGGCTGGGTTCCCGTGACGAGAAAGCCGAGTAATCCCTCCGCGCAGCAGGAATCGCGCGGAGATTCGCCCGAGGAGGCCCTTGTCAAGGAGAGGTCGGCCTCGCTGAGGGAGAGGGTGGAGAAGATTGCGGCAACGGCGATCAAAGTGCCCAAACTTCAGCCAAAACTTCAGCAGGTGAAGATCGAGGCGCCACAGCCATCGATGAAAAAGGCCTCCGACTCGGTTCATCGGGTGCTGGATGCGCGGAATCAGCAATTTGTTGAAGCCGTGGAGAATGATCGGATCCGGATCATCGTGATCGTATCCGGGAAGGATTGGCCCAAGCTGTCGGGTAGCCTTCAGGTCGCCGCCGAGAAGGATGGATTCATTTATCAGGGTCCGCGCCAAACCGCGTCCGTCAATGGCACTGAATCGATGGTTGCCGAAATCGAGATCCTTCGGAAGCCGGTGGCTGGAGGAAAGAAGGGAAAGTGACTCCATGGGTTTCCTTTCTCTATATCCAATTATTCATGACATATATTATCTGTAGTTATTGAAATCCTGAGTAAAGAGGCTCAAAGGTGTTGTCTCGGGGTTGTTTTGGCCCTTTGATCTCCGATTCCCATATCGCCAAGCAATGAACAGGATCGACTCTCTTTTCACCGAACTCAAGACACAGGGGCGCGCAGCCATGGTGGCCTACATCACCGGAGGCGATCCGACACTTGCCGCCTCGGCGAAAGTGGCCCTCGCACTGGACAAGGCAGGAGTCGACATCCTGGAGCTGGGTGTTCCCTTTTCCGATCCGCTCGCTGACGGTGCCACCATCCAGGCAGCTGCCGGACGCGCCCTTGCCGCCGGGGCCTCGGTTCCAGGTATTCTGGATCTCATCCGCGAGATCCGCAAAATCAGCCAGATTCCCATCGTTCTGTTTGCCTACCTGAATCCCGTCTATGTCTATGGATTTGAGAAATTTCAGGAGGATGCGGCCGCCGCGGGCGCCGATGGACTGCTTCTGCTCGATCTCCCGCCGCAGGAAGCGGCCCGGAATGCGGAACTTTCCTCCTCCAAGGGGCTCAAGACGATCCGCCTGATCGCTCCGACGACCCCGCCTGATCGCCTGAAGGAGATCACGGATGCCTCGGAGGGATTCATCTATTATGTCTCCCGCGAAGGTGTCACCGGCGAACAGTCGAGCCTCTCGACGGACATCGCCGAGCGGGTCGCCGCCATCCGCGCCCTGACCAAGGTCCCCGTGGCAGTCGGATTCGGCATCTCCAATCCCGAACAGGCAGCCACCGTTGCGGCACTTGCCGACGGAGTCGTGGTGGGCAGCGCCATCGTCCGCAAGATCGGAGAGATCGGCAACGTGCCGGAGCTTCCCTCCAAGATCGCCGACTTTGTCCGCCCCATCGCGGAGGCGGTTCATGGCGTGAAAGGCTGAGTCGAGGGACGAGAGTCGAGCGTCGAGGGCTTAGGGCAGGCTGAAGGATTTTAGGCTGTTAGGCTGTTGGTTTGGGGTGCGGAACCAGAAACTTCGCTGCTGTCTCGCCGCACTCCTTCTATGTTCAGACTTTTTAACCCAAAAATTGCATTAGAAGGTGGTGACAAAGAATTTTATCAGGATGCAACGGATGCGAAGCAACGGCCAAGCAAGCAAATCAGGAAAACAGGAATGGAGGGAAC
>JBAPTI010000103.1:0-20249 GCA_049282095.1 Chthoniobacterales bacterium | reverse complement strand
GCCCCTACTCGATCAACAGTTCGCTGGGAGGAGCCTCCTTCGCCAACACCAGCAGCACCCCGATCAGGGACTTCCTCTACACGGGGGTCGGCTTCACCGTGGAGTACAAGAACAAGTGGAACACCGGCTTCTTCTACAATGCGGCGGCAGGCAACAACGACCTCCAGAGCCAGAACATCTTCTGGTCGGCGGGGGCCAAGTTCTGATCGCTCAACACCCCGCAAAACATAACCCGTAATCCGGATGAAATATCCCGCAATAGCTCTGACAACTTGCTGTCTGGAGTGGAGTTCTGATTCCTCTGATCGTTTTCCGACGGTGCGAGAGTGTCTTCTATAACAAACAACATCAAAAAAACAAAAAAACAACATCCAACAAACTCAATATCATGAAACTCATCAAACTCTTCAGCTTCGCGGCACTTGCGATCGCTGCAGTCTCAAGCGCCTCGGCGCAGCAAGTCATCCGCATCGTTGGATCCAACGGAGATCGCCAGGCCACCCAGCACGCAATCTCCCAGCTATTGGCTCCGGGATGGAGATTCCAAGGGGTCAACGGCAGTAGCTCCAACTCCTATAATAGCACCGTGTCAGGTGCCAATTTTGGGGCCTGGAACGGTACGTACAATGGCACTAATGTCGTGATCAAGGTATCCTTCATAGGAGCCGCCGGTGCGATTGCAGGGGTTGCCAGCAATCCGAGGATCGATACCAGATTCGTCCGCACCGATGGAACGGGCACTGGATCCGTCCAGAGTCCCCTTACTGGAAGCAATGAGCTTGCGAAGGCCGACTTTGGTCTCTCGACAGTCTTCCAATCCACCTCTCCTTTTAATGGAACCTATCAGGGTGTTAGGTATGAAAGGCTGACTGCGGATATCGTTGGTGTGTCCCCGCTTGGATTCTACGCAAGTCCCGGATTCCCAGGAAACAATATTACGACCCAATTGGCCCAACAACTGTATAGCGGGGGTTCCCTGACCGCGGATCTCTTCACCGGAAATGCCAATGATGCCAACTCCACGGTCTGGGCCATTGGCAGGAACACCGATGCGGGTCAACGGTTTGCCGCCTATGCGGAGATCGGTTTGGGAACAAGGAGGAACGTGAAAGTATGGTTTCCTAGCATCACCGGACAGACCACGAGCAACAGCATCACTTTCGGTGGCACGGCCACGAATCATGTGCTCTGGCCTGTGAATCAGCAACCTGGAGATATTCCGGTAGTCGTTGGATCCGGGGGCTACAGCAGCGGTGCCAATCTGGCCCCTGTGCTGACCACCACGCTGTCTGCCGATGCCTATAGAGGAGCTTACTCCGACGTCGATCCGGATACCGGAGACGTTATCAACGCGTACCTTTATCCCAATGCAACCAACGGCTACTACATTGGCTATCTTACTCCGGGAGATGCCAGTACGAGGGTGCTTGGATCCGATGGCACCATTCCCCTAGCATCCCGAGGGAAGGCTCTCTCCTACAACGGGGTGGAACTCACCACGGCTAATGTGCAGAGCGGGCGCTACACGGCATGGCTCTATAACCGCATCATCAAGCCGAGCGATCTGACCGGATTCAAGTTGGCTTTTGCCAACGCCTTGGTGAACCAGATTAGGAACACCTCGGCCACCCAAGGAGGTGGAATTCTGGACTCAACCATGAATGTGCAGCGCTCCACCGATGGCGGCTTCGTGATCAAGAAGTAGTCGAAGTGCATCACTTCATGGCTCGGACCGATTCGGTTCGGGTGCATGCATTGAAAACCGGCGCATCAACTGCGCCGGTTTTTTCCAGTTTCTTCCGAAAGGATCAACCTATGAAAACACGTCTCATCCTTCTGGGCTTGCTCAGCGGCCTGAGTCTTGCGTTCCTTCTGGTTCAGATATCAGGGGTTCTTGGCTCCGATCTGAGCCGTCAACCTGTTCCTGGAAGGGATGTGTCGGCGTCGGATCTTCCCGATACAGTTGTTAGCGGTGAGGGTTGCCGCTCCCAAATCGGGAAGGCACCACGCTCGAAACCCGGATCCGCCGGATCCGTGGATGCGGAGTCTGTGGATGCTTTGCCGCATCGACTTCCCTTCGATGAGAACAACCAGGGGGGTATTCCAGGTAGCGTTGCCGGAGTCCATCCCATCGGCGCAGTGCCGAGTGTTGCGCCGCCTGCCGATACCACTCCACGGGGTGTTCAAGATGCAATGGTATCCCCGGCGAGGATTCCAACGCGGCAGAGTCACCTGGGAGATCCTCCCCAAGAAAAGCCTGGCATGGTTAAGCAAGAAGGAGTCTCGACCGGCGATCAACTTGTTGTGAATGGGGCCACGGTGAGCATCATTCCCTCTGCTTCGGGCGGTTCGGGTGATGATGGCTCGGAAGTCTTGGAGCTTGTGCTTAGTCCCGCTCCTGCGGGACGGTCCATGGCCGCTATGCATGCCTCCTCTACTGCACCGGCAGTCAACACTCAGATGAGGCATGGAAGCACTTGTGATGAAGAGTTATTCAGGACCAAGTGGGGTTGGGAAGCCTATGATCAGGCATTGAAGTTCGCCGCAGAGGCGGGACAGTAATCACGCTATCTGTGCGGTCCTTGGGGTAGACTCGGAAAACAAAAAAGATTGCATAAGCATAAATAACGATCATTATGGTCGTTTAATACTCATTCCATTCATGACTCAACAAAAAACCTTACAAAACCAAGCCGAGATTGCGGCTGTGGTGGACGATCGCCGACCTCACTATGCAATGCACCGGCCTCAGGTGATCACGGATCAGGTAGGGGTTCCATGGTTTGGGACAATGGATCAATCAATCCAGGAGTGGCGGGTGTTTTAGAGCAAGAAAAGCACCAAGGTTCACTTCGATAGAAAAGCGCCGCTGCGGATCGACCGGATTTCAAGCAAATCAATGATGGATCAAGACCATTTCAAACCTCTCCGAGAGGCATCCGCAGATCATTGGCCAATGTCACGAAAACGTAACATTTGGTCGTTTCTCTGGAGTGACCCTTTCTGATACCTGTATGGACCATTTTTCTCTCTTTTGCAGAGGGAGATGGTACGATCCCAAACCCTTGAAAAACCGACTTCATCAACAGAAGGCGATCAGGCAGGCAGCCGGCAGGCTGACTGTCATGATGCTCTGCATGCTGATGACTTCTCTGCTTCAGGGGCTCTCTCAGGTTCGGGCAAGTGTTCCCCGACAATCCTCTTCCGATGATGGACCTCCTCCCGTGCCTGCTGTCGCGGCATCACCCGCCGGAGTTGGAACCAATTCGGTGGACAGGAGCCAGATGCTCTACATCCGGGAGTTCCGGGTGATAGGTTCCCACCAACTCGACCGGGCTGAAATCGAGAAGGCGGTCTATCCCTTCATGGGCCCGGAGCGGACCCCTGAAGATGTGGAGCAGGCTAGGGCTGCGCTGGAGAAAGCTTTTCAGGACAAGGGATTCCAGACCGTCAATGTCCAGATTCCCCAGCAGACGGGGAAGCGCGGCATTGTTTTCCTGGAGGTGCAGGAGGCCAAAATCGGACGACTCAACGTGGAGGGGGCGCGGTTCTACTCGCTCAAGGCGATCAAGAAGGGGGTGCCTTCGCTCCAACCCGGCAGTGTTCCCAACTTCAACAAGGTCTCCAGCGAGATCCTTGCCCTCAACCAATGGAGTGATCGGCAGGTCATCCCGACGCTCACCCCGGGCTTCGAGCCCGGCACGGTCGATGTGACACTGAAGGTGAAGGATACGCTGCCATGGCACGGGAGCGCGGAGTTCAATAACCGCTACAATCCCTACACCGTTCCCTACCGAATCAATCTTGCATCGAGCTACGACAATCTCTGGCAGTTGGGGCACTCGCTCGGTGGCTCCTTCCAGGTTGCTCCCCAGGATACCTCGAACGCTCTCAACTGGAATGTCTTTTACACGGCCCGCTTTCCCCGGATCGACTGGCTGCGCCTGAATCTCTCCTACGGGGAGCAGAACAGCAATGTTTCCACGCTCGGCGGCACCGCTGTCAACGGCGCCGGCCAGACGGCTGCATTCCGCTTCCTCGCCGCGCTTCCGAATGAAAAGGACTTCAGCCACTCGATCAGCGCCGGCATGGACTTCAAGCACCTCGATCAGGCGGTCAACCAGACGATCGTGGATCCCGCGGTGGCGGAGTTGCCCCCCACGCCTCTTGACTATGCACCGGTCCGCATGAACTACAACGCGGTCTGGGCGCCGAAGAACTCGGTGACGATCTTTGATGCCGGCATCTCCTTCGGAATCCGTGGCGCGATCCTTCCCGTTTATCAGCTCGGTTACTATGGCAATGAGGAGCAGTTTGCCGATTTGCGTTACAACTCGGACGGTGGGTTCTTTGTCGTCAAGGGTGATCTCTCGCACACGCATGATCTTCCCGGCGGGTTCCAGATCTTCGGGAAAGTGCAGGGACAGATTTCACCCAATCCGCTGGTCTACAGCGAGCAGTTCGCGGGCGGAGGGCTCGATAGCTGCCGCGGATATCTCGAGGGGACCGTGGCGGGTGACAATGCCGCATTCGGAAGCATTGAGCTCCGGAGTCCCTCGCTCCTGGGCGGACATGTCGGCGTCAATGAATGGCGCTTCTACGGGTTTCTGGACGGCGGCACGGTGACCTTGAACGACCCGCTTCCGGAGCAGACGGCATTCTTCAACATGGCCGCCTACGGATTCGGTTCTCGTCTGAGAATGTTCAATCATCTCAACGGCTCCATCGACGTGGGTATTCCTCTCGTCACCCAGCAACCCGTCATGGCCTATTCACCCCTGATCACCTTCCGGATCTTCGGCGAGTTCTGAGATTTCCCTGCCCACCATTCATCCATCATGAAATCCATCTCTTCATCCTCCATCTTGTCTGCCGGTTCCGTGCGATCGGGACTGTTGCCGGCCCTTCTGCTTCTGATCGGCGGTTCCCTTGAGCTTCAGGCCCGCACCTGGTGGAACGAAGCCTGGAGCACCCGTACCAAGTTCACCGTCGACACTTCCGACAACGGCGTCCCTCTCCCCGATGCGGCCGGCACCGCCACGGTCGTCGTGAGGCTCCATGACGGGAACTTCGACTTCGCCTCCGCGAAGGAGGATGGAAGCGACCTCCGCTTCGTAGACAGCGACGACAAGACCATGCTCGCCTCCCAGATCGAGAAATTCGATCCGGTGATGAACGAGGGATTCGTCTGGGTGAAGATTCCCGACGTCAAGGCCGGAGCCACGCGTGACATCTACCTCTACTCGGCGCGCAATGAGAAGAAGAAGCCGGCCAAGGGTGAGAAGACCGACCTGCCCAAGACGGCCTTCGACGCCGACACCATCACCGTCTATCACTTCAACGAGCACGGGACTCCTCCCGGCGACTCCTCCGGCGAAGGCATCAGGGCGGAGACACCGGGAATTCCCGTCGAGGGCTCGATGATCGGCGGCGGCGTGAAGCTGGACGGGAAGAAGCCGATCAGCATCCCGGCCAATCCGAAGGCCGCCGTTCTCGAGGCCGCACCCTTCACCTGGATGTCCTGGGTCAAGCCGACCACGCTTGCTCCGGAATCGATCATCTACAGCCGCAAGGATGGCGCAGCCGCCCTGAAGATCGGTCTGGATAACGGTGCACCCTTCTTCGAGATCACCGGGCCGGCCGGCACCCAGCGCTCCGTACCCGCTGCGCCTCTGGCCGCCGGGACTTGGAAGCATCTTGCCCTGGTCTCAGACGGCACCCGCACGACACTCTATGTGGACGGCAATGCTGTGGGCAACCTGCCGGTGGCCATGCCCGCCCTCAATGGTCCCGCCTTCATCGGCGGGGAGGAAGGGAAGGGCTCCTTCGGCGGCGAGATCGACGAAATGGAGATCTCCAAGAGCGCGAGAAGCGCCGCCTTGATCAAGCTCGCGGCACTCGGTCAGGGCCAGCAGAACGCCAAGCTTCTCGTCGCCGGCAAGCCTGAGCCTGCAAAGGTCAGCTTCTTCGATAGCCTCGGCCTCTTCGGCTATCTGCTCAAGTCGGTTACCGTCGACGCATGGGTCGTGATCGGGGTGCTCGGCATCATGTCGGCGATCAGTTGGATCGTGATGGTGGCCAAGAACAACTACATCAAGAGCCTCTCGCGCGGTTCCAAGGAGTTCATGAACCAGTGGCATCACCTCTCCAAGGACATCACCGCACTCGACACCGACGACGAGGAGCAGCTTGCCACGCTTGGGGGGAAGGCCGACGCGGCTCACATCAAGTTCATCCACTCCACGCCGATTTACCGTGTCTACCATCTCGGCTGTCAGGAGATCCGGTCGCGTGTCGGGAAAGGCGGGGGACTCAGCCACCGCTCCATCGAGGCCATCGAATCAAGCCTCGAGGCCCAGGTCACGCGCGAGTCGACCCGCCTCAACAGCATGATGGTCCTGCTGACGATCTGCATCGCGGGCGGGCCCTATGTCGGCCTTCTGGGAACCATCATCGGAGTCATGATCACCTTCGGCGAGATCGCGATGCTCGGCGAGGTCGACATCAACGCGATCGCCCCCGGTATCGCCGCGGCGCTGCTCGCCACGGTGGCCGGCCTGGTGGTCGCGATCCCGGCCCTCTTCGGCTACAACTACCTGAGCGTGCAGGTGAAGGAAATCACCACGGATCTCAGGCTCTTCGTCGAGGAGTTCATCACCAAGATGGCGGAGTTCTACCCCGAGAAGGATTTCTCCGGATCTTCCCACTGATCACGAATCCTTAATCACGAATCATTAACGCCCCAACCCCGCCACGACCATGCAAGCCGATTCCGGAGGAGAAGCCATCGCCGACATCAATGTCACGCCGATGGTCGACCTCTACCTTGTTCTCCTGCTGATCTTCATCATCATGACCAGCGCTGGGATTCAGGGAGTGAAGGTGAATCTTCCCAAGGGGAGTTCCGCCCCCAGCATGGGTGGTCCCAAGACTCAGGCCGTCACCGTGAACAATGAGGGGGCGATCTTTCTGAACACCCTCCCGGTCACCCTTCCCGAACTGGAACAAAAGCTTCAGGAGGCCAAATCGGCGAACCCCGAGACTCCCGTCGTCGTCCGCGGCGACAGCGCCACCCAGTATCAGGGGATCATGGATGTTCTCGACGTGATCGGCCGCATCGGCATGGAGAAGGTGGGCCTGGCCACCCAGAAGCGCCAATAAGGAAAGAGGAGCAACCATGGCCACGAATCCCTCATCACCGGAGAAAAAGAAAGCGCCACTGCCGTTGATCATCGGCGGCGCCGTGCTTGTCGCAGGCGTTGTCGCCTTCTTCCTGTTCCGTTCCGATGACGAGGGGGGTGCACCCGCACCCAAGAACGAGGTTCGGATGGTGAGCCTGCCCCCGCCCCCCCCACCCCCACCGCCGCCGCCACCACCCAAGCAGGAACCTCCCAAGCCGGAGGAGCCTAAATTCCAGAAAGAGGAGGCCCCGAGCGAGGAGAAGCCGCCTGACAAGGCTCCCGAGCCGGAAGCCGCACCCTTGAGCACCAGCATCCAGGGGAACGATGCCTCGGGTCTTGCCGCCGGCAACGGTGGCGGAATGGGAGGCAACGGCTTCGGAGGCAAGGGGGGAGGCGGTGGCAGCAAATACGGCTGGTATGCCGGCAAGGTGCAGACCCGTGTGGCCGAGGCCCTCCGATCGCACAAGAAGACACGAAGCGCCGTCATGTGCGTCCAGGTGCGCGTCTGGGCTGATAACACGGGCCGGATCAACAAGGTTTCGCTCGCGCAATCCACCGGAAACCCGGAACTCGATGCCGCGATCAAGAACGAGGTGCTGGCCGATGTCGTGCTGAGCGAACCGCCGCCGCCGGGCATGCCTATGCCGATCGTGATGAAATTCAACGCAAGGCGACCCAACTGATCCCTTTTCCCATGAAAGTGAACCTTCTGACCAAAGCGGCGATAGCCTCGGGACTTCTCCTAATGGGGAGTGGTTCCGTGCCTGTTGTCGCGGCGGAATCCCTCTTTGACACAAACCCGGCGCCGAGCCCGGCGCCATCGTCTTTGAGCACGGATCCTTCCACGATGGCTGATACGGCTGCACCCGTTTCAACAGCCACCCCCATCACGGTTCCACCGGCGCAGCCTGTGCAACCAGCGCAGACATCACCTGAGACTTCGCCGGTTTCTTCCGGGGATTGGTCAAATCTCTTCAAGAATGGCGATGTTCCTGCGCCCGCTTTGGAACCGAATAACACCGCTCCCCCGGTGTCCGGCATGGTAGCCCCTTCGGAATCTGCTTCCATCACGAATACCACAGTCACCGAGGCCATCCCCGCCAATTCAGGCGAGGTGGCTTCGAACACGGCAACCAACCAGACGAGCAACGGGGATTCATCATCTGCTGCAGGGACACCGAATTCTTTGCCCGGCGGTTCATACGACACCAATATTGCCTCCGCGCCATCAACCGAGGTTAAAAAAGAGGTATCTCCCACTATCGTGGCGGAGCCTCCGGCTCCCAAAAAACTCCCATCCATACCGGTGGATGCGCCTCCAAATCTGGAACAACCTCCCGATGTGATGGCGGCTTCCGCTCCTCCTCCGGTGGCTCCTTCCGAGAATGTTACCCTGAACCTGATCAATCGACTCGTCCAGCGAGGCATCCTGACCAAGGAGGATGCCAGTGATCTTATCCGACAGGCGAAGGAGGATGCCCAGCGTGCATCCCAGCAGTCCCAGATTGCCCAGCAGGCGGCAACCCAAGCGGCAACTGCCCAGCAGATGGCCATGGAAGCCGCGGCCCCTCCCTCCTCCGACGATGCGGTCAGCGTCTCTTACGTTCCCGAGATCGTGAAGGCGGAGATGCGTGATGAGATCAAGCGCGACGTGATGGCCGCCGCACAGTCCGAGGGATGGGCCCAACCCAATGTGCCGGAGTGGGTCAGAAAGTTCCGGCCCTTCATGGATTTCCGCTCCCGTTATCAGGGGATCTATTTTCCTGACGGCAATTCCGAGAATCCGCTGGATACCTTGAACTTCAATTGGATCAACACGGGACAACCCTTCAATATTTCGCAGGCAAATGGAAACCAGTCACCTCCCATCGGTTATCCCACCTACGACACCACGCAGAACAGGCAGCAGATGCGGATTCGATTCCGATTCGGCGCCGACATGGATCTGGGTGACAACTTCACGGGGGGATTCCGCCTTGGTACGGGCCAGAACGGAAGTCCGGTTTCAGAAAACCAGACCCTTGGAGCCGCCCAGAACGGACAGTTCGGTGGTGCTGGAGGAAACTTCAGCAACTACGCCATCTGGCTTGACCGGGCTTTCCTGAAATACGAGCTTGGCAATGATCCGGACCGTATGGCGGCCCTCACCTTCGGACGCTTTGACAATCCGTTCTATACACCCACCACGATCATGTGGGCCAACGATATTGCGTTTGACGGTATTGCCGCGCAGGCACGGTACAAAATCTTAAAAGGTGTCACACCCTTTGCCACTGCCGGAATCTTTCCCATCTTCAACACGGATCTGAACTTCCCCGCGCAACAGCAACCCAAGATTTCCAGCTACGACAAGTATCTCTATGCAGCGCAGGCGGGCATCGACTTGAAAATCACCAAGGATCTCCACTACAAGGGGGCCATCGGTTATTACAATTTTCAGAATGTCCAGGGGCAGGTCTCGGCGCCGCAGGTGGCCTATGACCAAAACACCCCCTTCAGCACGGATGACAGCCGCCCGACGTTTGCCCAGAAGGGTAACACCTACATGGCCCTCCGCGAAATCCCCGCTGTTCCAGGATCAGCAGCACAAGGGGGTAATGAAGATGGAACCATCAACCAGTTCCAGTATTTCGGTCTGGCCACACCGTTCCAGGTTCTCTCGGCAAACGGCCGGCTTGAGTATCGTCATTGGGAACCCTTTGTCGTCTCACTCTCGGGTGAATGGGATCAGAACCTTGCATGGAATGCGCAGAATATCATGAATAACGGTCCCTCGCAGCTTAAGGGAAACATCAACAACCCCGGCTCGAATGGCATCGGTTATGGCGGCGGAAACAATGCATGGATCATCCAGACAAAGATCGGCTCGGGAGCCCTTCAGAAGAGATGGGACTGGGATTTCGGCGTGGCCTATCGCTATGTGGAGTCCGATGCGGTGATTGACGGATTCTGCGATTCCGATTTCGGCGGGGGAGGAACCAACATGAAGGGATTCTCGGTTGGTGGAAATCTTGCACTCTCCAAGAGTGTTTTCATCGGCGCCCGCTGGCTGAGCGCCACGGGTATTGCCGGTCCCCAGTACAAGGCAGACATCATCCAGTTGGATATCAATTCCAGATTCTAAGTAGATCCCGACATGACGACGAACCATATAACCCGGCCCCTTATGCGCTTGGGAATCTTCCTGATGATCACGGCATCGGCCGGGGCATCCGAAAAAAAGGGAGTCAACCCCGCCGAGCAGAAAATGAGGGAGACCATCCGTAACACGATGATCCAACTCCGTGATGCCAATGCCAAGCTGGCCACGGCCCAGACCGCCCAAGCCGAGGCCGAGGAGAAGAACAAGGAACTCCAAGGACAGCTTGAGGAACTGACCAAGAAATCTTCCGCGGAAAAAAAAGCCGCAACCGAGACCATTGATGACCTTCAGACAAAGCTAGCCGCCTCGGAACATCAGGTGAATCACCTCACCGAGTCCCTCGGCAAATGGAAGCTCGGCTACGCCAAGCTGGCCGACTATGCCAAGGCGACCGAGGGGAAGCGCGCGGAACTCGCCTCCAAGATCATCCTGCTTGATCGCAGGATTGCCGATCAGCAGGTCAAGAATGCCGAGATGTACCGTCTCGGCAACGAGGTGCTGGACCGTTATGCGCAATTCGGGCTCGGTACGGCCATTTCCGCACGCGAACCCTTTGTCGGGATCACCAAGGTCAAGTTCCAGAATCTGGTTCAGGATTACCAGAACAAGCTGTCCGACCAGACCATCCGCCATGAGGCTCCTGCGGAAGTTAAGAAAACCAATTGATTGTTCCGGGAGATCACTTTTTTTCATCCAATAGACATCCACCAGATTAACCATCCATATACCATGACTGCCAGATACCTGACCATCCTAGCAACCGCCCTGATTGGAGTGCCCGTGATGCTTTCTGCGGCCGATTCCACCGTCATCGCCAAGGTCGGTGAAAACGAGGTGAGGGCCGAAGATATCAAGCCCTTCATTGAGAAGCTTTCCCTTCGAGACCAACTCATTCTCTCGAAGGATGCCGCCATGCTGAATGATTTTGTCCGCGAAATCATCATCCAGCAACTTGTCTACAAAGAGGCTCTCTCCAAGAAGTGGGAACAGCAGCCGCAGGTTGCGGCTCAACTGGAGAAGATCCGTCAGCAGGCGATCACTCAGGGCTATCTGCAGGCACTTTCGACTCCTCCGGAGGATTACCCGTCACAAACCGATCTGCAGGCAGCGTATGATGCCCTGAAGAAAAACAACGCCCTTCAGGTGCCTAAGCAGTATCGCCTTGCCCAGATCTATGTGGCCTGTCCCAAGGGAAGCGACAAGGATACCGAGGCCAAGGCCCAGGCAAAGCTGGATGCCGTCGTGAAGGGGATCAAATCGGGTGATTTTGCGGCTGTTGCCAAATCGCAGAGTGACGATGCAGCCAGCGCCCAGCGTGGGGGTGACCTTGGCTTCCTTGCTGAATCACAGATTCAGCCCGAGATCAAAACTGCTGCTGCCACCCTTGCCAAGGGAGGGGTTTCCGATCCGGTACGTCTCAACGACGGGTGGCATCTCATCAAAGTTCTCGAGGTGAAAGAGCCCTACACCGCGACCCTCGACGAGGTGAAGGGATCGCTTTCCAATGAGCTTCGCAGTCAACGGGCCCAGGTTCTGGGTAAGGCCTATCTTGCCAAACTGCTTCAGCAGTATCCCGTGACCCTGAACGAAATCGCTGTTTCCAAACTCGTCAACCCCAAGGGGAACTGAAGGTAGTGCTGTGGCATTTCAGAGACTCTCTAGCCACGAAAGGCACAAAAGACACAAGGGGGAATGTGCTGGATGAAGTTCTGAGTGATTGCAGAAACTGCCTCTTCAACTTTCTTTTTTTCCTGTGCCTCCTGTGCATCTTGTGGCCAAGGGCTTGCAAAAAGACTACTGAGTTTCCCATCACGTCACTTGCATGCGCCCCCCATTGAACATCGCTCCGGCGCATCTTGTTAAGAGATGCGGCTTGGGAGGGGTGATCTTGCAGATCCTTGTCGCGCTGATTTGCCTGGTTGAGGCAAGTCGTGCAAGCGCCCAACTTGGCGCCTCGGAGGAGCAGTTGGGCAGATTGCTTGGAGCCCCGGTTAAAAAATCGGGGGATCTCATCTACTATCACAAGCCTCCGCGCAATCTGATCGCCCTTTTTTACCACGGTGCATGCGACCAGATCTGTATTTTTTCCGACAAGGAGACCCAGGGTTTTCCTGTCGCTCTGACCGATGATGAGATTCAAAATCTTCTCCGTGATTTCGGCGGAGGCATGGAGTGGTTGCCGGTAAGCCGCCTTTCATTGAACCGTGTATGGAATTCCTGGAACGGCAGGTCATTCGCGATCTACGAGACCATGCACAACAAACTGGTGATCATGACTCGTGACGCCTACCGGCGTGAAAAGCACGGACAATCGCAGGAGAAAAGCATGTAAACATGCTGTTTGGCTCCAGTAAATGGAGGCTTTCGGGATAAAAGCCAAAGATGAAATCTGATATGTCAAGAGAAATTATGTTACGATAATGTAACAAAGTTCTTTTCAATCCTGACGGGAAGCTTCTAGATAGGCCCCATGGAAGCAATACCCCCATTCCACGAAGAGGTATCCCATCCTCCGACTGATTGCTGTCACGGTTATGAGGAAGTCCCGGAGATGTTCCCTGACAAGGTCTCCCTGCTGAAGGTGGTCGGTTACGGGTTAATCATCACGCTTCTTCAGTTCTCCGTCTTGGTGATCATCATCGCCAAGCCTTGGCAGTAACCACCTCGGTGGTCTTTGGGGGTGTGTCGGTTTCCCGTTGATTCAAGCGTGTAAACTCAGGGAAAAATCAGCAGTAACAAATCAGCGATTGGCGAAAACATAGCCTTTGGAACTGCTTGGAAAACCCTGAATGGGGTCATGCGAGGGCAAGAAAGACATGGAATCTGCCACAGGACAGCCCATAATACCACCTCCACTCTTATTCCGGTGGAATCAACTGGTTCTTTCGGCAATGGGCGTTGTTGTCATCCCTCGGGTTATCTTCAGATTGATGGCATCCGCCTACCGGCGGACGGTGCCACCTCTTCGAGGCTGCGGCATCAACCGCAGTCTTCCGCTCCCGTCCCCACGGGCTTGGTTGCCCTCGGTCTTCCGCCTAGCCCATCACCAAAATCCCTTTGCCAATTCCACTAGTCTAATCATGGAAATGGTATAAGGGTCATCGGATGGGCTGCCCCATCATCAATTCAAATGCGAAGCAACGGCCGCCAGCAAAATGGGGATTGAGTCACACGAAGGTTTTTACAGGGATCCGTTACGGATCCCACTGCTTCATCCTTTCTCTGCGACTCTGCGCCCCTGTGGGAGAAATCTCTTCTCCGCTCTCTTCAATTGGCGAAGATCGAAAGGAATGGAGGCGGGGGACGGAATCGGGCTGCGTCTGTCGCGTTTGCAGGTTCAAATTAACACCTTCTACAGAGTAATCAAGACTACTCGGCGCGTTTCCAAAACTACCCCAAAACCACAAATTGGTGTCCGTTTTGGTGTCCGTTTGGGATCCCCTCAACCATTCAGATGGAGATACCCCGAAATCATTGAGAGGAGTTTTAGGAGGACGAGTAGAGAGAGGGTTTGGTTGAAGTGTTTTATAGTTTTCATGGAAATACTTATTGGGGTGGTTTGATTTTTCAATAGGGGTGCGGTGTCAAACCCGGCCCAAAATTGGGAAAGCCGCTCCCAACCGGGAGCAGGAACCCAATCCTTATCGGTCAGCGTGGTGGGGATGAATACACCCCAACCACCTGAAAACGACATCCACAACGCCGACACTCGGCATCCCGTTGATCACATCGAGCCCGCCCCTGAGCGCGGGGACGAGAGCATTGATCGTATCTGCGAGGTGCTCGGTCGAACCTTTGAGTGGGTAGCCGAGGCGGATGAACCTACCGAAAAGGGCCTTCGTGCCGCCGTGGTGCTCTACTGCGTCCGAACCGATCTGATCGGTAAGGAAAGCTTGGACGATCTCGCCTTCTCTCTCCGCTACTCGGAGGGGGAGGTTGATGACCTTATCCAGGGATTCTGCCACGCGATCAACTGGAAGTGAAAATCATCGGGATGCCTCCGGCTGACCTCCATGCCCTGTTACTGGAGGAGTATTTTTTCAGCTGGGTCGATCGGGGTGTAGCCGTGGGGGCCACCCCTCTCTTCACAGGCGTGGTGGAGGGAGAAGACCTTCCGTCTGCTGTGGGGCGCCGGTTCGGTCTTCCACCCGAGCTGGTTGAGGAGCCCCTGGCACTTGCCCGGAGGGAGGTTGCGCTATGAGCCGGGACATCTACGAGAGCATTACGGCCCGCTTCATCGATCAGTTGCAGAAGGGCACCGTCCCGTGGCAGAGGCCGTGGACGGGAGTCCAGAACCTCGTCTCCCGGAAGCCCTATCGGGGGATCAATTCCTTGATCCTTGGAGGAAGCGAGTTTCAGTCCCCTTATTGGATCAGCTTCAAGCAGGCCAAGGATCTCGGAGGAACCGTCCGCCAGGGTGAAAAAGCCACTCCTGTCATTTACTACAAGCTCTTCGAGAAGCGGGATGACAAAGGAAATCTCGTCCTCGGCAGCAATGGACACCCTACCCGGATCCCCTTCATCCGTTGGAGTAATGTCTTCAATTTGGATCAGACCGAGGGGATTCAGGCACCTACCCAGACCGCTACTCAAGAGGTCATCCAGCCCCTTGAAAAGGCTGCCGCAATCGTTCGTGACGCGAAGCTTTGTCCGATCCGAGAGACAGGATTTGTGGCGGCCTATTCGCCGAAGGATGACGTGATCCGGATGCCGGCAAAGAAGACCTTCCGGAGTCCCGAGGCCTACTACCAGACCCTTTTCCATGAGATGACTCATGCCACGGGTCATGCCTCCCGGCTCGACCGGGAGGGGATCACCCAGCCGGTGAAGTTTGGGTCGGAAAGGTACTCCAAGGAGGAGTTAATCGCAGAGCTTGGAGCTTCGTTTCTGGCGAACGAAGCGGGGATCCTCAACAAGGTGGAGTTTGAGAACTCCGCCGCGTACCTGGCTTCATGGGTTGAGCGTCTTAAGAAGGATCCGAAGATGATCTTCACAGCTTCTTCACAGGCCCAGAGGAGTACCGATTTGATCCTCGGTATCGAGTTGAAGGAGTCCCTTTCCGGTGAGACCCAATCACCTGCTCTTCCAAGGGAGGAGCCGATCCTCGCTCAGGAGATCCCACGGGTAAAAACCCGTAGTCCAAGGATGAGCCTATGAGGCATCGGAAACTCACCTTGGGGAACCCTTCCTATAGCCCTGCTCATTGGCCGGGATCGGTCGTTGCACTGACGGCTCTGGGGCTGGCCAAGGCCTTGCCCCGGAGCCTTCCTCTCCCAGCCAATCAGCCCACCGGGAGGAGTGACTGGCAGCGGTTCCGCCCATTACCGGGAGACCTCGGCAGGGCCTTCGGCATCCCGGCAATCGGCTCCCTTCCAAATCACCCAAGAAGACCAGCTCTTTACCCCCATCAGTCCCCCGATCCGACCTGCTGGAGTAGCCAACCAGAGGGGAGTTTCCCCGTACTCCATGTCATGCAGGATAGTGATTTCCCCCGGGGAAATCACTGCTTCGCCTTTGCTTTGCAAAGAACTGTTTCCTGCGCGTGTCGGGCACGCTTCGGAATCCACCCGGCAAATCTGATCAACTGAACATGGTCAGGACAAAGATTCCCGGTACCTATCGCATCGAAATCCTGCTCACGCCGGAGGGGCATTCCCGTCTCAAAATGATCAAGAAACAGCTCGGGTTGCGGAATCAAAACGAAGTCATCGAGGCGTTGCTTTTGAATGGAATCGATGAGGAAAAGGGTGAGGGAACTCTCACCGAAGAGATTGCGGAAAACGTCCGCCTGATCCTTGAGAGATTGGAGCAACTCGCATGAAAAACGGGATGATCTTTCCCTTCAAGACGACCTGGCGTGCCCGGTTGGATCTCGACTACCTCGATGAGACATCAGCGCGGAAAATTGCGGCCCGAGGGGAGCGCAATACCATGCGCAAAGTGGATCAGGCTGATCCCTCGGCAATCGGCAAAAGCCTGAAGCAATTCGCTGACTATGCTTCCAAGGAAACCATCGGCCAGGTTCATGCGGGGGGATTCCTGCACCACCTCATTGTGGTGAATCCGAACGGTACTCGAACGGCACCTGCAGCACTCAGCAATACGGAGCGAAAAAAACGAATAACCGAGGAGTGGTTTGCCCACATCCGGAAGTGGCAAACCAAGGCGAAGAACCCCGTGATCCAGCACAGGCTGATCTTCACGATGTCGACTCCATTCCACGATAAACTGGTGGCCGCTGGGCTCAATCCCGACAGGGTTCTCCAAGGGACGTTACAAAAGATGATGCGGCAGTTTCAGGAGCGTTTTCATCCCGGAGACTCAATCGGCTACGCCTACGGAATCCATCACGACACGGATCATCTTCACATCCATGTGGCGCTTTGCCCGCGCACCAAAAAGGGGGCCTATGTTGGCTGCAGTAAGTCACGCACCCGGACATCCGGAAACCGCAATCAGATCGAGTATCTAATGACCTGCTTCAAGCGGGAGAACCGTCTTTGGGAGCAGCGACTCTCCGATCCTTTGAAGCTTCAGGAGGCTCTTGGGAAACGACTCGATTCTGACACGCAGACCATCGTTCCCAAGATCACGGCAAAGCAGAGCGAGGCTCTAAAACACGATCAGTCCCTTTATGCCATGCGCTTGCGTTACGGCTATCAGTCCATCCTGAATCTTGAGGCAGCCTTGCAGAAAAAACGACAGGCCAATCGCGCCTCATTGATCCTTCGGCGTGTACCGAAACTCCTCGGTCGAAGAAGAAGCCCTGCGCTCCGCACTGTCGAAAAAGTCGCTGGGGTCATTGAGAAAACCTCCATCCGGGAAATGCAAAAGCAGCTCTTCCTGATGAAGCAAACCTACCGCGCAGATCACCGCATCTACTGCCAGCACTACGGCTTCCCGGACAACAACCAATCCAACACTTATGCCTATCGAGGGACCCAATCACAGAGCCAAGGCGCGAGGCAGAGTTTCTGAATTCGTGCTCTGTTCCGGATTCGTATTCCGACCCCGTCGAGTCGATGCCTTCTCGCACCGGATGATCGGCGATGCCGCCATCACCACGGTACTCTTTCAGGGCTATACCCAGGAGATTCTGGACCCGGAGCGTACTCTCTACGATTACCTGCTTCAGCGTCTGCGACCCGACACCGTCGATGAGGCTTCCTGATCTCATCATCTTCTTCGGCAGCATTGCCGGCGCGTTACTCGGGCATTTCTTGCTCGTGCCTCCCTATTCGTGGCTCGTTGTTGCTTTCAGCGCGGCGTTCGGGGCATGGAGCCTCTTTGGGGAGTCCCATGCGGGGAATGTGGTTGTCCGGCTAGGTGGACTCTCCTGGTCGATGGAGGATTTCGTCAGGGGATGGCTCATCACCGGGAGGACTGGCTCAGGGAAGACCCAGTCGGGGATCAATACGATCACCTATCAGATCTTTCAGAACGTGAAGAACTGGGGCGGCGTCTGCCTCGATCAGAAGGGGCTCTACTGGGAGATCCTCGTGCGGATGGCAGCCCGGTTCGGACGGAGTGATGACCTCATTCTTCTGCAGGCCCGCCCAACTGGAGAGAGTGTCCTCTGGAGACCGCCTCATACGATCAATATCACGGGTAACCCCGATGTTCCTTCCTCAACCTATGCGAAGGTGATCGTCGACACCGCTCTCTCGCTCACCGGGGGGAGGGGAGGGAACCCCTTCTTCCCGATCCGGGCTCAGCTGGCGATCCAGATGGCTTTCGACATTCTTCGGCATCTGGAGTGTTTCGTGACGATTCCGAATATCCACTCCCTCTTGATGAATCAGACGGATGCCGATGCATTGATGAAGCGCCTCGATGAACGAGATGATGAGCGCTCTGAGGAGCTCTTAGCGAGCCTTCAAGGCTATTTCGACCAGCCGCCTGAGCAGTTTGGGGGCGTTCAAGGGACTCTCAGCACCTACCTGGAGTTCTTTCTAAACCGTGAGATTGCGGAGGTGTTTTGTGCCGATGAGCCGACGTTTTCGGTCTCAGAGATCGACCTGGGGAAGATCGTCTGTCTCGCCATGCCTCAGAAGTTCCAGAGCGAGCGACTCTACATCAACACGATCTTGAAGCTCTCCTACTACTTCCATGCACTGAGCAGGTTCGACAAAACGGCTGAAGAGCGGGAAAAGAATAATCTCCTCATCCTCTTTGCTGACGAAGGGCAGGAGATCATTACGGGTGCCGAATCGGCTTTTGCGGATCACCGGGCTGCGGGAGTCATCCGTGAGGCCAAGGCCACCATCGTTCTGGCTACCCAAGCCTACACCTCTCTCTTGGGATCTCTGGATAAGCGGTATGCCGATGTCCTGATGCTCAATTTGAGCAATGAGTTGATCTTCACAGTGGCGAATCACGATTCTGCAGTGATCGCCGCCAAGAACATCGGTGAGCACGAAGTCACCGAGAAATCATGGGGATGGTCTGCCGGGAAGCGTTCCTACAACTACCAGACCCGGATTAAGCCATGGTTCGATGCCTTCCGGCTGCGGAAGCTTCCCCGCTTCACAGCGATCGTCTGCCACTGCGAGAAGCCTTTTAGGAAGCGTCTTCTGGCCCCCATCACCCCGGAGGGGAATTACCCCGAGTGGTTCACCCGACTTCGTCCCGATTATGCCCTGCGTCAATGGTGGCAGGGCACAAACGCTACCCCATCCCGCTCATGAATGCTGACCCCGCCCTCATCCAGAAACTCTCCGGTTTGGAGGGATATCTTGCTTCAAAGATTCGGGGACAAGGCCATGTCATCCCGAGGGTTTGCTCTGTTCTGGAGCGGGGGGAGCTGGGGCTACAGCCCCCGGACAAGCCGTTGGGTTCCTTTCTGTTCCTCGGGCCTACCGGCGTCGGAAAGACAGAGCTTACCCTGGAATGCTCTCGTTATCTTTTTGGGGAGGGAACTCTTCATCGGTTCGATATGTCGGAGTTCCAGCATCTCGACAGCGTGAAGCTCTTCCTGGGTGATGAGTCAGGGATGTCTGGTCGTCTGGGGAAGGTCTTGGAGTCCCATACTCGAGGGATCCTTCTCTTTGACGAGGTGGAGAAGGCCCACCGTCTGATCTGGGATCTATTCCTCCAGATGCTTGATGCGGCTCGGATCACCTTGGCGGATCACCGCACCCATGACCTGAGTGGGTTCTATGTGGTTTGCACGAGCAACATCGGCTCCCAGCAGTTGATGAGGCCCACCCGGCTGCCTTTTGCTACCCTGGAACGGGCCGTCCTGGCGGAGCTACACCGACACTTCAGGCCGGAGCTAATCGGGAGGTTCGATGAGAAGATCGTTTTCCGGCCTTTATCACCGGAGACACAGCGCGAGATTGCCCGGTTGGTCATCGACGAGGAGTTGGCGCGGTTCAGTGAGAAGGGCTTTGATCTAAGCCTCTCAGACGAAGCACTGGAGTTCCTTGTCCGAAAAGGCATTCATCGCACCTTGGGAGCACGTCCTATGAAGAGGACGGCACAGAAGTACATCGGAGATGCAATTCGGATGGCTCTGAGGAGTGGAGAAGGGGTGAGTGGAGTGGTTGGGGTGGGTGCTGATAGGGATTTACTGAGTATCGACGGTCTGACTGTTAAGTAATTCAAATTTTTTATTGTCAAAGCAGTTAAATGACTTACCTTGCGGTTATGCCTAAACGACGCGATGGAATCATGACGGTGCGAATCCCAACCGATGAGAAGGATGTCCTTCAGAAGATTGCCGATCATGCTGATCTGACTCTCAGCGACGTGGTGGTCCGAGCGGTAAGGGATTTCATCGATGCGCACCCGATTCCTCCGAAGAAAAAGCCGAAAGGGTAAATGCTGGGGGATAGGCGGGACTCGGTGAGCCTGCCCTCGACGTAAAGCGTGGAAAAAGAGTCTGACTTACCCCGGCCGAGCTTCAGTGACACTAACCTCTGAAG
>JBAPTI010000102.1:0-23238 GCA_049282095.1 Chthoniobacterales bacterium | reverse complement strand
GCTGCCGTCTACCAAAACTCAGACCATAGACAATCCCATCTCAATCCCTGGCTCCACAGATATAACTGGCATCGTCCTCATTGCGCTTTAAAACTCAAAACTCCCATCCAACGTCTCAATCTCCCAGTAAACAACCTATTGAGCCTCCACATCTAGGGAGCGTAAAAAATGCGCTGGATGCACAGGGGTTTGATGTATGCTCTTAAGAGTAGTGAAGGGGAATAGGCTTCCATCTTGACCCATGCGGTGAATAAGGGGATATTCACCGCATAAAACGCGGTGAATATATGTATGTCTGGAAAAGTGCAGATTGGCCACGGTGGAGGCACGACCCCGCAGAAATTGCGGCTGTGCTGAATGCTGTTCGGGTCAAGCACTCCCGATTGATCGGCAGAATGGAAGGGGTGGGCTTGGCTCTCCATGCACAGGCCAGGTTACAGGTAGCCACCGAGGAGGTGCTGCGCACCAGCGAGATCGAGGGAGAGCATCTTAACAAGGAGGCCGTGCGTTCCTCGCTGGCCCGCAAACTGGGAATGGACATAGGGGCGCTCGCGCCGTCCGATCGTTATGCCGATGGGGTAGTGGAGATGGTGTTGGATGCCACGGTGAGATTTCAAGATCCTTTAACGCAGGAGCGCCTCATGGGATGGCATGCGGCTCTCTTCCCAACTGGGTACAGCGGCACTTCCAAGATCCTTACAGGTGCTTGGCGTGATGATCGGAGCGGTCCCATGCAGGTGGTGTCAGGGGAACTCGGCAGGGAGCGGGTACATTACGAGGCTCCATCAGCCGATCGCCTAGACGAGGAGATGGGACAATTTCTGGAATGGATCGATAAGGAATCGGAAATCGATCCGATCGTGAAGGCGGGTAGGGCGCACCTGTGGTTCGAGTGCATCCATCCCTTTGAGGATGGGAACGGGCGCATCGGTCGAGCGATCAGTGATCTGCTGCTGGCCCGTGCCGAGGGTATCCCCCAACGGTATTACAGTCTGTCCGCTCAGATCCAAAAGGAACGCAGGGAGTATTACTCCGTGCTGGAAAAAGCATCCCGAGGCTCCCTGGATGACACGGGGTGGCTGTGCTGGTTTCTGGGGTGCCTGGAGAGATCGATCGACGGAGCGGAAGTGATCATTTCTAATGTTCTCTGCAAGGCTTCATTCTGGGCGCGATGGGCCGGCACGCCCCTCAATGCGAGGCAGGTTGAAATGCTGAACCGTCTGCTGGATGGTTTTGAAGGCAAGATGACATCCTCAAAATGGGCCAAGATTGCCAAATGCTCGCCTGACTCCGCACTCCGCGACATCAATCAACTGTGTCAAATGGGCATGCTTAGGCGGGATGAAGCCGGCGGCAGAAGTACGAGCTATTCGTTGAATTCATAGAACTTACGACAGGCTTTAACTTCATTCCAAACTACTAGCTTCCATCTTCGAGCTACCAAACCAGCCCTCTGTTGGCGAGCCTCGACTCAACAAAAGATTGCAGTAAGTGCAATGTAATGTATAGTCTATTTCAAGATGCAGCCCCTAAAGAAACTTTCCGGTATCTTGGGTTCATTAGCGGATAAGGATCACTTTCTCTTCACTGCGGCAGATCTCTCAGGGATCATGGGAGATGGTAAGCATCTGGCCGTTGTGCTTTCCCGTGCGGTCAAGGCGGGTCTGCTCAAGCGTGTTTGTCGGGGTGTTTATCTCTATCCTCCAGCTGCGGGGAGCCTGGAGCACGTTCTCTTCCATGCGGCCGCCCGTCTCCGTCCCGATGAGCTGAACTATATCAGTCTGGAAACCGCGCTCAGTGATGCCGGTCTGATTTCCCAAGTTCCCATGAACTGGATTACGCTCATGTCTTCCGGACGCAGTCATGTGGTGAATTGCGGTGAATTCGGCCGTATGGAGTTTGTCCACACCGCTCAATCTCCGGCGGATCTGAGTGATGACCTGACCTATGATGCTGATCGTCATCTCTGGAGAGCCTCGGTGAGCCAAGCGCTCAGGGACATGAAGGCGACAAGACGAAGTATGGATCTGGTGAACTTGGAGGCTGCGCATGAGTCTGTTTGATGCTCTGGTGGATGAGGCACTCCGGACGCGTGCCGATCTGGCCTTGCTCCGCCCTGTCGTTGAGAAGGAGCTGCTTCATCACGACATCTTGCGCGAAATGAGTGGTGCCGGCCTTCTTGCAGGACTCACGTTCATCGGAGGGACATGTCTTCGCGCCTGTTATGGTTCGCCGCGACTTAGCGAGGACTTGGATTTCACGGGAGGAGTCCAATTCAATCGCAGTGATCTTGCTGATCTTGGTGGGATCCTGCAAAAAAATCTCCAGACCCGATACGGGCTCCGAATTACTGTGGGTGATCCGGTCAAGGAGGAGGGCCGCGTTTCGACATGGAAGATGAGCGTGGAGACTCGGCCCGGAAGGAAAGAGATGCCTGCCCAGCGTATTCATCTGGATATCTGCTCCATTCCAAGCCATGACGCGCGTCCCATGATGCTGCGCAATATTTACGGGGTGGAGATGGGGACATCCGGATTGATTCTCCAGGCCCAGAGCAGGGAGGAGATCCTTGCAGACAAGGTTGTTGCCCTTGCCCTGCGCAAAAACAGAATCAAGAACAGGGATCTCTGGGATATTCTATGGCTGTTGCAGCAGGGTGTGGAGTTGCCGCATACACTGATCCCTCTGAAGCTTGAGGATCACCATTGTGCGCCGGCGGAGTTCACAACGCTGCTCAGGGAACGGGTCAAGTCGCTGGTGGAGCATCCCGCCATGAGGACCGACTTTCTCAAAGAGATGCGACGTTTCCTTCCCACGGCGATCTCCGTCCAGACAGTTGAGCAGTCAAGTTATTGGGAGTATCTTGTCCGTACCGTGGAAGAGGTCAGCGATAAGGCTTTGGGAAATATCGAGCGATAGAGAGAGTCAAAGCTGCACCTTACCACTTTTTAACTTTTAGCCTTCATCCTTTAGCCTTTCGTCATGCACACCATTTGACGCCACTTCCTCCCGGAAGCCGTGGCGCCCCTAAAGGGGCTCATCGCTTTACTCTGAGTCTTCCGCGCCGCTTGCCAAGCGGCTTGGTTGCCTTCTTCTTATAGCTCTCGACATTTCGTTTGACTCTTTCATTCCCATTCATATCGCCCTTACAGGGCTACCTTCGGTAGTCTATCCGGAGTGTTCCCACACCACCGGATTCTCGACTCTCTTTATGCACACAATCTGCCTTCTCGAATCCGTGAGCCGTGCGGACGGGGGGATCTTCGAGGCGGAGCTGGCTCTGCAGAGGGAGTTATTCTTGGGGCAAGGGGTGCAGGTGGATGTGGTCGGTCTTCAGGATCAATTCACTGATGAGGATGCCTGCCGATGGCTTCCGCTGAAGCCTCAATCACTGAAGACAAGGGGGCCGGGGGCTTTAGGTTATTCGCCGGATCTCCTTCACGCGCTCAATCCGAAGGCAGATCTCCTCTACGCCGGTACGCTTTGGAAATACCCCTCCTGGGCGGCCCTGCAATGGGCGGAACAAACCGGCAAGCCGATGATGGTAGCCCCGCATGGATCGCTCGATGAGTGGGCCCTTCGTAATGCTGCATGGAAGAAACGGATCGCCGCAGTTCTCTTCAAGAACCGTCAACTCCGCAAGGCTTCCTGTCTGAGAGCACTCTGCCAGTCCGAAGCCGATGCCTTTCGTGCGTATGGATTGAAAAATCCGATCGCCATTATCCCAAATGGGGTTGCTCTTCCAAAGGAAGAGCAGGAGCTGGTAGCTGGTAGCTGGGAGATGGGGGGTCACACACAGCCCTCGACGCTCGACGTTGCTTGCCCGGCCGTTGCTCCGCATCCGTTACGGCGACGCTCGACTCCCCGAACACTTCTCTTCCTTGGACGCCTTCATCCCAAGAAGGGGCTGCCGAACTTAATACGCGCCTTGAAAAAAGCCCTCGACGCTCGACGCTCGACCCTCGACTCATGCAAATGGCAACTTGTCATCGCCGGTTGGGATCAGGGGGGACATGAGGCAGAGTTGATCCAGCTCTGCAATGAGCAGGGTGTAAAAAGTGAAAAGTTAAAAGTTGAAGGTGAAAGAAGAGCCCTCGACGCTCGACACTCGTCCCTCGACTCAGCAGTCCTCTTTTTCGGCCCCGCCTTCGGTCGGGACAAAGAGGATCTGCTTCGCAATGTCGATGCCTTCATCCTGCCTTCCTTCAGCGAGGGCCTTCCGATGTCGGTGCTGGAGGCGTGGGCCTATGGGTTGCCGGTGGTGATGACACCAGAGTGTAATCTGCCTGAGGGATTTGCCGCCGATGCGGCCATCAGGATAGAGACTGATGAGGAGAGCATCGCGCGAGGCTTGGATGCGCTCTTCTCCATGAGTGAAGGAGACCTCCTCACGATGGGTGAGAAGGGAAGGGAACTCGTGAAGGCGCGCTTCACTTGGAAGACTGTCGCCGCCCAGATGCGTGAGGTCTACGAATGGATGCTCGGGGGAGGTGCGACTCCGGGGTGTGTTAGAAAAGGATGAAGGTGAGGGAAGGGGAAATGAAAAATGAAAAATGATAAATGAAAAATGGGGACTGAACCAAGCCTGAGGGATCGGGCGCGGAAGACTACGATGCAATCGTAGCCCGGAGGGCGCCACAGCTTCCGGGAGGAAGTGGCGTCAAAGTGGGAAAAAGCGAAAAGCGAAAAGTGGAAAGCTGAAATGGGGGCGGTTAATAACTGAGTCGAGAATACGTAGGCGTGGGATTGCCTCGGATAGATTCCGCGGCAGCGGAACCCGTAAGGGCGAGCTGAGCGTGTGCGAACGAGTCCACAAAGTGACATCAATCGAGGGCGCAATCAGCAATAAGCGATCAGAAATGGAGGATGGATCAGTAAAAAGTGGGAAGGTGGGAAGGCAAAAAGCTCTCGACTATCGTCTTTCGTCTCCCGACGCTTGATGAATCCATGAGACTCGACCGATACGATAACTCCGACTTCAGTCGCGGGGCCTCGAAGCTCAAGGAGGTTCTCTGGTGGATCGTCCGTTCGTTGCTCTTTGCCCCGTGGTTCCCCGTTCCTTCGGAGCTGAAGGTGGTCGCCTTGAAGGTCTTCGGTGCCAAGGTTGGCAAAGGGGTGGTGATCCGTTCCCATGTGAACATCACCTTCCCTTGGCGTCTCTCGATCGGTGATCATGTCTGGATCGGCGAGGAGGTGCTGATCCTGACCTTGGCGCCCGTGACGATCGCCTCCCATGTCTGCATCTCGCAGAGGGCCTTCCTCTGCACGGGATCGCATCGCTTCCGCAGTGATAACTTTGACCTGGTGACCAAGCCGATCGTGATCGGCGAGGGATGCTGGATAGCGGCGAATGCCTTCATCGGGTCAGGTGTTACGCTGGCCCCGGGCACGCTCTGCTCTGTGGGGGCTGTGGTGTTACGGAGCTCTGGGCCTGGCGAGGTGCTGAGCGGCAATCCGGCCAAGGTAAATTGACATGATGTCATTTCATGACATCATTCCATTATGATTAAGACTCAGATCCAATTAGAGGACTGGCAGTATGATGCGTTGAAGCGCGCGAGTGCCACCACTTCGCGGAGTGTCTCCGATATTATTAGGGAGGGGGTCACTCTTTTCCTAAATAAGACGGCCAGAAAAGCCAGAACTCCTCTTCATCAGATTGCGGGCAGGTACAAGCCTCTCCCCATCTCCGACCTCAAAGCTCACGATGAGGCTTGGGTGACATCGATCCGGTGAAAAAAATCTTTGTCGATACAAGCGGATTCTACGCGTTTCTTGATCGAACGGATCCCTTCCACGACACCTGTAAGAATCTCTTTTTAAAGGGTGCCGAGGAGGGGTGGCATCTCTTTACATCCAGTTTTGTGGTGCATGAATCGTGGGCACTCATTCTAGCGCGATTGGGTTGGGATGCAGTGGAGGACTTTTTATCTTCCTTGATGCCGTGTTGTGAAATCGTCTGGGTTGACGAATCCATCTATGCGCTGGGTGCCGCGAGATCGCGTCAGGCAAGGGAAAGGAGGCTGAGCCTGACCGACTGTATATCGTTTGAGGTGATGTTGTCCGAGCAGTGCGCGGAGGCAATTGCAGACGATGAGCATTTTCGGAAGGCGGGTTTCCGGTTGCCCTCTTGAGAGACCCCGCTAGGGGTAATTTTCCAAGCCCGTGAAAAAAACAATCCTCATTCTGGCGCTCGCCTTACTGGCCGGCGCCTTTTTTCTTTCCAGGGGCGATCGATTCGAGCGGCTGTGGCATCGCTTGCTGGTGGTCTCCGTGCCGATGAGCCGTGCGGACGCGATCATTGTCCTCGGCGGCGAACCGCTCGCACGTCCCCTTGAGGCGGCTCGTCTCTACAAGGAGGGGGTGGCTACCCGGGTTTTCGTCACCGGCGCCGGAGATGCCGGTGAGTGCAAAAGGGTGCTGATGGGGGCGGGTGTCCCCGCGAAGGCGATCACGCTCGAGAACAAATCCACCACGACCTACGCCAACGCGACACTGCTGAAACCATTCCTGGAGGAGGCCAAGGTGCGATCGGCACTGATCGTGACCTCGCCGTTCCATACACGCCGAGCCCTTGCCACCTTTCGCAAGGTGATTCCGAGTATAACCTTCGGCGTGACGGATGCCTCGATCGGCTGGTGGAGCAGGCCGGAGGGACGGGGCGATCTCAACCGCTTCGTCTGGCTGGAATTCCTTAAGACTGCGGAGTACTGGGTGATTTATGGGGTGTCTCCGATCAATGTCGAGGGTCGAGGGACGAGTGTCGACGGCATGAAACGTTGAGGATGGCCTGCAATGTTCTGACGCCGGATTGCCTCATGAATCTTCTCTAATCGTTGATCTGATCGTGATCTGAAAAGCCCTCGAATCTCGTCCCTTGTCTTTCGACGGTTTTTATCCTCCCCACGTGGGTTGTCCTGCGTGCAAGCTCACCGGCCCTACGCCTCCTCCCGGCAATTGTAATCATCTTTCGTTTTAGCTTTTAGCCTTTTTATGTTTTAGCCTTTCCCGAGTGCCTTCCATCCTCTTCATCAACCGGGTTTATCCACCTGAGAGCGGGGCGACTGGGCGCGTTCTGGAATATGTGGCTCACGGTTTTGTCTCCGCGGGGTGGGATGTTTCGGTTCTGACGACTGCAGGTGAGAGATCGGATGCCGGCGAGGAGAGCCGGGGCGGTGTTAAGGTTATCAGAATCGCCATGCCTTTTTCCAAGAAGAGCCTGCTTGCACGGGCTGTGGGTTATGCGCTGATGATTCCTTCGCTATTGTTGAAAGCCCTGATGCTTCCCCGTGCGGATGTGGTGGTGACGAAGACGGATCCGCCGATGCTTCTTATTCTCGGCCCATTTCTGAAATACCTGAAGGGGGCACGGACGATCCATTGGGCCCAGGATCTCTATCCCGAAGTGGCGGAGGAGGTCGGGGTGTTTTCCAAGGGTGGTGTGGTGGCCGGAGTCATCCGATCGGTTTCCACACACTCGATGCTGGCGTGCGATGCCGTCGTGGCCGTCGGTCGCTGCATGGCGAAACGCCTGGAGGGCAGGGGTATCTCGCAAGCAAAGATCCGAGTGGTTCCCAATACGGGCGTCGAGGATGACATCGTGCCGGTGCCCCGTGAGAACAACGAATTTCGGAAAAGGCATGGCCTGGAAGGGGCTTTCGTCATCGAATACTCGGGCAACCTGGGAAGGGCACATGACTTCGGGACGGTTCTGGAGGCGGCCCGCCTGCTCGAGCAACGCGGGGAGACGGGCATCCTGTTCCTCTTTGTGGGAAGCGGCCCCGGAGAGGGATTGTTGCGTGATGAGGTGGCGCGAATGGGGCTCAAGAACATCCGGTTCCTTCCGCCGCAGCCGGCCGAATTTCTCTCCGAGAGTCTTGGAGCCGGGGATCTGCATCTTGTCACGATGAAGTCGGGGATGTCGGGGCTCGTGGTGCCGAGCAAGTTCTACGGTGTCATGGCCGCCGGGCGCCCTTGCCTCTTTGTCGGGCCGGATGAGTCCGAGGTGGCCCGCGTGATCCGTGAGTATGGGGTGGGCGAGGTGATCGCTCCGGGGGATGCCGATGCCTTGTTCCGGGCAATCCTGAGGTATCGCGCGGCTCCCCAACTTACTCAGGATGAGGGCCTCAAGGCACCCAATGTGTTGGGAGCGGGTGATGCCTCCGTGGCTCTGATCCGGATCGCGACGGAGATTTTAGCCCCGATTATGCATTAGGGACAGGGGGCGGGGGACAGGGAGAGGGCAAGGGGTTAAAAAAGTTAAAAAGGTTAAAAGGGTTCAAACCAATCCCCGGTAACTCTCAACGCGCAAGTCGCCACACATTTGGGGCGCAAAGTGCTGTCATCGGCATTTCCCTCAGCCACATTGTAACTCTTCAACGTTCTAACTTTTTAACTTCTTCCTTCGGTCCTCCTCTAATGCAAAATCTGGGTTAATCTGTTGCTCCATAAGTCCCTGATGATCAAATAAGTCATTGCTGGCCACCTTTTCCCTGTTTAAAAGAGATTTTGAGCAGCCCTTTTTCCTCAAACTCGCGCCAAGAGTCTTCCTCCCCATGTCATTCAACAGGTCCAGCGCGCACTCTGAGCACCGATCCAGGGGTCTTTTTTTTGACCGGTGATGAGAAGGAATCCCGCTGAAATCAAGAGGCAGAGGAATTTGCTCAAGAAGTGGTTCTTTGCCCTCGCCCTTCCGCTACTTGATGTCCTGTGCTGGGTTGCGATTTATTACGGGATCTCGGCCGTAACCGGTTTCTACAACATCATCACGCCTCAGGCGGTCTACATTCCGATCCTTGTCCTGATCATCTGCATGGCGCTGATAGGAGGTTATCGGAGTCGTTCGGATTTCGCTTCGCTCCGCTACGCCAGCGAGCATCTGATTGCATTCCTGTGCGGAATGCCGATAGCCGCCCTGGCGCTCTATGCTGTGGCCTCCTTCGGCCCCGCCGCGACATCGAGCCGCGGTATCTTCGTCTCGTCGGTCATCATGCTGGCCTTTGCCACTCTCATCCTTCGCAGGATTCTCTGGTTTGCCACGAAGTCGTCCCGCTCCCTGGGGAAGTTTCTGGTGATTTTCGACGAGCGTCTGGGACCGGTGTTTCACCGCGATTACACGGCCAGCCCCCAGCATCAGGGACTCCGCTATGTCGCTTCCGATAAGGAACTCCGAGGCAAGCCTGTGGGGGGCGCTGGCTCTCCTTCCGCCTTTGTGGAGGCCGCCCATCTGCTTCCTCATCTCGACAGGGAGAGTGCCGTCGGTTACGAGGCGATCGTGCTCGCGGCTGAGCCAAACAGGCTGCCCCCCGGAGTCCTCAAGCGGCTGAGCGAGATTAATTTCGAGGACTTGCCCGTTCACACGATGGAAGCCTTCTATCAAGGCTACTGGAATCGCTTTCCCCTGGAGTTGGTGAATGATGCCTGGCCGCTGGAGACCGACTTCGTCCTGGTACAGCATTCGGTCTATTCCACCATCAAGATGGTTGTGGACTTTCTGGTGGCGCTTCTTCTTTTGATCGCCTCGTCACCGCTGCTGATCCTTTCCGCGGTCGCCATCGCGGTGCTGGACGGCTTTCCAATCCTCTACAGCCAGCCTCGTACCGGCCTCCATCAGCGCCCCTTCACCCTCTACAAGTTCCGCACGATGAAGGTGGGCAGCGACAAGGGGGATGGCTACACCCGGGAGGGTGACAGCAGGGTATCGCGGATCGGCTACTTCCTGCGAAAGTCGCGTCTGGATGAACTTCCCCAGCTCTGGAACGTGCTCAAGGGTGACATGAGCATGATCGGTCCACGCGCCGAATGGGTGAGGCTGGTCGCCGATTACGAGAGGCAGATCCCCCACTATCACTACCGTCATCTGGTCAGGCCGGGCATCACCGGATGGGCCCAGGTGAACTATCCCTACGGGGCCTCCCTTGAGGACACGCTTGTGAAGCTCTCCTACGACCTCTACTATATCAGGAACTTCTCGCTGCGCCTGGATGCCGAGGTGATCCTCAAGACGCTTCACGTGATGTCCTTCGCCAAGGGGCGTTAGGTAACCGATGAACGCCCGGGTTTCCATTTCCGCTCGCTTGGGAAACTTCAACCCCAAGTGGATCCTGCCAGTCATCGTTCTGGGGATGGCCTGGTATGCCGCCATCCGGATCATCTGGAACGACTGGCTGCATGATCCCCAATACAGCTACGGACTGCTTGTTCCGGTGCTGGTGCTCGGTCTCATGCTGCAGCGATGGAAGGACAGGCCGGATCCCGTAGTGACGACGCGCGTCGGTTCCTGGACGGCGGCGCTGATCGCGGTCGCCGCGGTCTCCGTCCTCGCCCTGATGATCCCGCTTTCCCAGGCCAATCCTGAATGGCGACCGATTGCCGGGATCGCATCCCTCGCCGCCATTGTCATCTCCCTCGACCTGATCTTCATCATTGGCGGGCGTTCGTGGCTGCGGCACTTTGCCTTCCCGCTCTTTTTCTTCCTCATCGCGGTCCCATGGCCCCGTAACTTCGAGCAGTGGGCGATGGGTCAGCTCATGTCCTGGAACACTGCGGCGACGCTCGAGATCCTTCACTGGGCGGGGCGCGAGGCCATGGCCCAAGGAAACCTGATCATGCTCCCCTGCGGCATCCTGGGGATGGAGGAGGCATGCAGCGGTGTCCGCTCCCTGCAGAGTGGCCTGATGGTGGCGCTCTTCCTGGGGGAGATGTTCCGACTGAGGGTCACCCGTCGCATCCTGCTGCTGGTGATCGCCGTCCTGGCCGCCCTCTTGGGAAACATTCTCCGGAGTTCCCTGCTCGCGTTGCTGGCATCAAGGAACGGTCTTGCCTCCATCGAGGCCTGGCATGACCCGGCCGGGTTCATGGTCCTCATCGTCACGCTCGGTCTGGTAATCCTCTGTGCGATCCGGTTGAAGAAAACCGGATCCGTTCCGGGCAATCCGAATGTCCCGTTCCTCCCCCCCTGGCTGATCGTCAGCAGGCCCCGCACGTTGGTGATGTCCGTGATGCTTGCGATGCTGGGGCTCTCGATGATTGCCACGGAAGTCTGGTTTGCGCTCCATGACAGACGCGGCGAAAGCATCCCCTGGACGATTCAAAGCAGGCCCGGGGCGATCGGGGTGTCGCCGGTCCTGATCCCCGAGGCAACTCTCCGGATGATGTTCAATCCCGAAGGGTTCTCGGAGCGGTGGATCTCCCCTTCGGGTGCGCAGGGGCAGGTTTTTTATTTCCATTGGCTTGCGGGGCGCACGGCCGTCCAGGCTGTCTCGATGCATAATCCCGAGGTCTGTCTCCGCAGTATCGGGATGAAGATGCGGCAGTCGCTCTCCCCTCTCAATGTCGAGAAGGACGGCATCGTGATCCCTTTCCGATCATGGCTCTTCGAGCAGAACGGGCAACCGGTCTTTGTCTTTCATGCGATCGTCGAGGAAGGATCGCCGAAGGATGAGAATGAGGCCATCCCCGACACGCTCCGCGGTCGACTGCATCGTCTTCGTGCGGCCCGGCGCAATGCCGGGGAACGCATGGTGGAGGTGGCTTTCTGGAATCTCACCGACGAGAACTCGGCCCGAAGTGAGCTCGCCGATTATCTGCGCCAGACCCTTCTGGTGGATACTCCTGGGCGAAGGGGTGCTTTTCCCCAGGAACCTTAGGTCCTCAACTGTCATGGAAAAGCCCCCCCCCGAGCACGCCGAACTTCCCGACTATGAGGAGGGGGTTGTGCATGCGCCTCAGGCCGGAAGGGATGCACCTTTCCTTTCTCCCCGGATGCGCAAGCGGCTGATCAGGCTGGGAATCCTGATTCTCCTGCTGCTGACGGCTCCGCCGCTCTACCGTTGGATCAAGAACCTGCGCTCGGAGGCCCTTCTGGCCAAATCCTCGAAGTCGTTCGCTCTCGGTGATTCCCAGCAGGGAATTGTGCTGCTCAAGCAGGCGCTTGCCCTGTCCCCCGGCAATGTCGTCGTGCAGCACGCCGTGGAGCTCTACAATGCCCGTGCCGGCGACCAACCGTCGCTGCAAAAGATCATTGCCAGAATGAGGGAGGGTTCTTCCGGAAAGGAGGAACTCCTAGGCCTTGCGGATCTGGAGGCGAATGCGGGTCATGCGGATGTCGTCCGCGAAACGCTTGCCCGTATGCCGGGCAACATCTCTTCCAAGGAGGGGCTGCGCGTGGCCCTGATCGAGGCCGCCGTGGCAGCCAGGGAGGGAAGTCTCTCCAACGCCGCCGAAATCTGCCTCTCCGGGAAGTGGAGTTCACTCGACAGGGAGGAGAGGGATCTCCTGCGTACCAAGGGGGCTCTCTATCTCTTCTCCCGGCAGGATTCGCCGGACCGGGATCAGGCGGTCATGGTCCTGATGGAGGTTGTCCGCGGCAAGACTCAGGCCTCGTTGCCCGCGTGGAGGATTCTGGCGCAGTTGGCGCTTTCCCCTTCCTCCGAAGCCGCTTCCCTTGTCTCGACTGCCGGAATCACCGAACTCATAGCGATCTTTCCGAAATTGTCCGGTCAGGGATCCCAGGATCGTCTTCTCGACGCCGACCTGAAGATCAAGTCGGAACCAGCCTCCCAGCCGAGGATCGTGGAAGCGATGACCAAGGAGCGCAGCAAGGCACCCCGGGCCGAGATGCTGGAATTCGCGCGCTGGATGAATGCGAAGGGTCTCTTTGCGGAGACCATTGCCTTTGCCGGGCATGATCTTCCCCGCAACGACACCGACTGGCTTCTTGTCGTGATGGATGCCCAGGGAGCGCAGGGACATTGGCAGGAGATGGCCGGCATGATGGACTCGCCGGCGGGCGCCGGGATCCCCGATGCCGTGAAGCACGTCTATCTTGCCAGAACGGCGCTCATGACAGGCAACCGCGCGGTTGCCGAGGAGGAATGGAGGCGTGTGGGAGGGGCCCTTCATCTCGAGAAGCCCGAGACTCTGGCCTACATCGCGGGGTACGAGGAGCAGATCGGGGAGGTGGCCCGTGCAGCCAGAACCTATCGTGAGCTGGCGGATCGCAAGGAAACGAAAGTGCCGGGTCTCATCGGCCTGATCCGATGCCAGCCACGATCGGCAAGCGCCGCTTCGCTGATACCGCTTTATCAGGAACTTCTTGCCGTCGTGCCGGGAAACCCCGACGCCACCTGCGACCTGATCTATCTCAAACTGCTGACCAAGAAAGACACCGCTGACTCCACGACGGTCGCGGAGAAGCTTCTGATCGAGCAACCCGATTCCCTCCCTCGCATCAGCACGGCGGCATTGGGCAGGTTGCGCTCGGGCGATTCCAGAGGCGCCCTTGAGATCTATCATGACAAGGTGATCGACTGGAAAACGGCGGGGGATCCCTGGAAGGTGGTACGCTACGCGGTGCTCAAGGCCAACGGGGAGGATGATGAAGCCGCTGCACTCGCGGCATCGGTCAACCCTGCACTGCTTAGGCCCGAGGAGAGGGATCTGCTCTCCAAGCCCTCGGGCGGACGATGAAGGCTGAAAAGGCTAGGCTGGGCGTACAACCAGACTTGTAGACTCGCTAGAGCGGCTTTGCTTCATCTCGAGACATTCTTTGCGGTGGCATGAGGCATAGGGCTGTGTCGAATCGCTCGGGCTGTAGCGCAGAGACTACAGCCGCTTCACTTGCTCCTTGCACACTACCCCATGGCATCCGCAAATCCTTTGTCTACATCTGAATCAAAAACGCTCTATTCCAGGAACCGAGTGAAGCTCCCGGAGGGTTCGCGCTCTGTGCGGAGTGAGTTCTCAATCTTTGAAGTGTCTTCATATCCCAGGGCCATGCCGCAGACGAGCATCTCTCCCTCGGGAATCTCCAGATGCCGCGACACGATGCGGTGATACTTCGTGAAGGCGGCCTGCGGGCAGGTGTCTAGACCGCGGGCCCGTGCGGCGATCATGACATTCTGAAGGAAAATTCCGTAGTCGAGCCAACTCCCTTGTCCGAGGATCCGGTCGATGGTGAAGAAGAGACCGACGGGTGCGTCGAAGAAGTCGTAGTTGCGGGCGAACTGCCGGTTCATCCGATCCTTGTCACCCTTGGTGATTTCCAGGAGACCGTAGAGGTCGTAGCCGACCTTACGCCGCCGGTCGATATAGGGGTGTGTCCACTTCGCGGGATAGTAGGAATATTCCTGCGTATGTTCCTCGTCCCTGGCGGGATCAAGGGCGGTCTCGATGAGTTCCCGCGAGAGGGCCTCCTTTTTCACTCCGGTGACGACGGTGACCTTCCAGGGCTGGGTGTTGGTTCCGGAGGGTGCGCGGGCCGCTACATCCAGTATCTCGAGGATGGTCTCCCTGGACACCGGCGTGGGCAGAAAGGCTCTCACTGAGCGCCTGCCGCGTATCACCTCATCAACGATCCTGGTGATTTCCATCTGAGAATGTAAATCGCCCAAGGGTTTCTCTCTGTTTTCGTTTTAGCCTTTCGCCTTCATCCTTTTGCCTTTCCTAGGGCTCCGGATATGCCTCGATGAACTTGGCGTACCACAAGGCGGAGGGGGTGGGGATGCGGTTGTGGGTCTTCTTGTCGTAGGAGAAGAGGCCGAACTGCGCGTGATTCCAACCTTCGGTCCACTCGTAGTTGTCGACGAGCGTCCATGGGAAATATCCCCGGACATCAACTCCCTCGCTGATCGCGCGGCGCATCTGGGCGATGTGTTCGCGGAAGTAACGGATCGATTTCTGTCCGCTCTGGGTGCCGATGCCGTTCTCGGAGATGACGATCGGCTTGTGGTAGCGCCCGTCGATATCCTTGAGGATGTGATAGAGACCCGTGGGGACGATCTCCCATCCAAGCTGGGTGTATCCGGAGTTATGCTCCCCGCTCGGCCGGAAAATGAAGCGAATCGCGCTGGCCTGCTGTGAGTAGTAGTAGTTGACCCCGATCAGGTCGCAGGTGTCGGCCACCATGTCGAGTTGGTCAAAGTTCTGGTGCTGCATGAGGTTGTAGACGGAGCGGGTGGGGTCGAGGAAGCGGGCTTTCTTCCAATGGGGCAGTGAATAGATGCCCATGATCAGGGCGTCGGGTCGCTCTTCCCTGACGATCCCTGCGGCATCGCGGAACATGTCGGCGGAGACGCGCATGGCCTTTTTGTAGGAGCCGGGACGCATCAGCAGTCCGGGGGGCCAGTGAGCGGCTAGCCATCCGAGCTGAAGGGCCCCGTTAGGCTCGTTCTGCGGGATGTAGATGCGGACATCGCCCTTGGTGGCCTTCACGACGCGGCGGACGTGGGCCTGCCAGGCGGTGCGGACGTCGGGGTTGAGGAAGTTGGCCTTGGACTTGTCCTTGGGATAGAGCCAGTCGGGGAAGGTGAAGTGCCAGAGGGTGATGAGTGGCTCGATCCCGGCCTCACGGCACTTGCGCGCCATCCCGGCATACTGGCGGAGGGCCGCCTCGTTGATGACCCCCTTGCGCGGCTCGATCCGTGCCCATTCGACGCCGAAGCGGAAGTGATTCACTCCCAGTTTCCGGAGGGCGGCCAGATCCTTGTCGAATTCGCTCCAGGAAAAGACTCCGTCATCACCGCGGGGAGGTGCCCCTCCCTCATCCGCAAAGCAGTCCCAATCCGTCCTGTAATACCACTTGGAACCCGGGGTGCATCCCCGGTCCTCGTTCTGGAACGATGCGGTGGAGGTGCCCCACCAGAACGGTTCCTTCGGGAGTTTCCCGAGAACGATCGCCTTGGCCGGAGGCCTGTAGTGAGGAACGGGCGAAATACATCCGCTGAAGGCAAGGGTGAGCGGAATGAGCAGGGAAAACAGTATCTTTATCCGTAAGGTTGCTTGATGCATGGGACAAGCCCTAGTAGCAAGGGATCCAACGATCAATGATGAAGCGCATTTTTTCCCTCTCTGCCACGGCCTTGCTGCTGACGATGGTACAGCCGCTCAGGGCCATCGATATGCCCAATGGCCGTCTGGCACCCGACACCCTCATCCTGAACGACGGCAGCGAGCTCCACGGCCTGATCCTCAAGAACGACGCCAAGGGGGTGATTCTCCAGCAGCGCATGGGTGAGGTGACGATCCCCAAGGCAAGGATCCGCCGCATCATGGACGAGGGGGATGCTCTGGTCTACTTCGCCGACATCGCCGATCCGGGCAAGCTTCCCCCATGGAGGATGATCGTTCATGACCTTCGCACCGATGACAATATCCGGTCCTTCAGGCAGGTGCCCGCCACGGCGATCGACAATGGCCGTCTGCGCAACATTCCCTACCTCTCCTTCCGGGTGAACAACCGCACCGAGCTGAATGTGTACGGCAATCCCGAGGATCCGGTGTGCGTGGAGTTCGGTGTCTACGGAAAGGGACTGGCCCTGGAGCGATTCAAGAAGGTTGCACGGGACTATCTGGCCGGCCTCCTGACTTCCCGGGATGAGATTTCCGCCCTGTATGGGATCAGTGACCGCGGCGGTATTAGGAAAGTCGGAAAGTTCACCTTCGAGGTGGCCCCTCAGGATGCACCCGATTCCTACGGGGGATGGTGGATCTCGATCTATGATGCGAAACGCCTCGACAGTGCCCGTGTCCCCGATGACGTGTATCGCAGGAACACTCTTCCCTTCCATGTGGTCAATAACTCCCGCGGCGAGCTCAGGCAGGATCGCCACAACAATTTCGAGAAATTTCTCTCCGGCACCGTGCAGTCGTGGTCGGAAATGGTTCCCGATCTGAGGGGATTTTACCGCGACTCGATGGGTGACCTGAAGTTGCTCACCACGAAGGCGACGGACAAGCTCAAGCAGTCCACCTCCGCTCCCACGACAAGCCAATGACCAAGTTCATCCGTCCCGCGACGGCCGCGGCCCTCCTGACAATCCTTCCCGGTTGCGCCCTCCATCCGCTCGGGCCGCTCGACAAGGCCCCGGAGAACCATGCGGAAAAGCTCAAGGGTTACGCCCCCTTCGCTTGGGGCATCTCCACCAGCAGTCTCCAGTATGAGAACAAGGCGGAGAAGCCCGGAGAGAAAAACTACTTCGTTCGTGACTGGGACCTTCTCGTCCAGCAGAAGAAGGCTCCGGTGGTTGGCAATGCCCTCTACAGCTGGAGTGACTTTGACAAGGATCTCGCCGCCCTGAAGAAGATCGGAGTCACCCATTACCGCTTCAGCATCGAGTGGGCGCGTGTGGAACCGCAGCCCGGCCGCTACAACGAGGAGGCCGTGCAGGGATATGTCCGCATGTGCCGGAAGCTGAAGGAGGCCGGGATCGAGCCGGTCGTGACCCTCTGGCACTTCACCTTCCCCGCATGGTTGACCGACACCAAGGACAGTTCGAAGACAAACTGGCTCCACCCGCTGGCGCGGGAACGCTGGAACCTCTACGTGAAGAAAATGGTCAGGGCGACCTCGCCTTATGTGAACTACTACGCTCCGGAGAACGAGCCCAATGGCCAAGTCCTCACCGCCTACATCGCCGGTCTCTGGCCTCCCTGCCACACGCTCGACTTCAAGGGATTCAAGGCGGCGACCATCGCCAGCGCCGACATGTTCCGGGATGCCGCGGCGCGTATCAAGGAGGTCAAACCCTCCGCCAAGGTGCTCAGCGTCGAGGCGCTTCCATGGTGGACGCACGGTCCCCTTGATCCGGGTGGCATCGTCTACAACACGGTGATGCATGCAAACTTCGACCACCTCGACCGCATCCACGATGTCTGCGACATCATCGGGTTCAACTACTACTACAGCCAGGCCGCCGGACCCCTCAGCCTCATCTCGGAGGGATCAAGGCACGGGCACAACTACACCATGATGGGATGGCGCATCGATCCGAAGGCCCTCGGCAAGCAGATCCGCTATGTCGGCAAGCGCTACGACAAGCCGATGATGATCACCGAGAACGGCATCGCCACGAAGAACGAGACCAAGCGCCTCTCCTACCTCCGTGACCATATCGCACAGATCCGCCAGACCATGGACGAGGGATACGACGTGAAGGGTTACTTCGTCTGGTCGCTGGCCGACAACTACGAGTGGCACTACGGATATGTCCCCAAGTTCGGCCTCGCGACGATGGATCCCAAAACGCGCGACCGCGTGCTCAAGCCGGCCGCCCACTATTACCGTGACGTGATCCGCACCTCCGAAAAACGTCAGCAGGTGGTGCCCGATCCAAGGAACGGAAAAGGCTAAAGGCGAACCAAGTCGCTGGGAAGCGGCGCGGTAGACTGTGAGAGCAGCGAACAGCCCTGAAAGGGCGGCACCGCTTGCCGGGAGGCAAGTGCCGTCAAAGGCTGAAGGCTGAGGGGGTGACGTCTCTCGAACCTTTTTAACCCGAGCGCCTCGTGAAATTCCTGTGAATGATCGCGCTCTGTCGGCGTGATTCCATTGCAAAATCCGGGATGATCCCAAAATCTGCATCAGGAACCCGAAGGTCCTGGAAAGGGGAGTTAAAATGGTTAGAAACGTTACAAGGTTACAAGGTGGATCCGGAAATCCCTGAAACTGAATTCGAGAAGGCGCCATCAAGAAGTTTGCTGATCATGGCTCGGCTCGGAGAGTGGAATGAGTGTCTGCTGTCAGCACGTTGTAACGTTTCAACAGTTGACGCCACTTGCCTCCCGGCAAGCGGTGGCGCCCTTACGGGTCACGACTGCGCGTGATCTTCCGCGCATGTTCCAGCATGCTTGGTTCAACGGTTTTAATCATCCGACGACTCACCATTCGGGTGAACCATTCAGACCTGTCGCCGCCGCCCTATCGCATAATCCGGGATGATTTGACTTTGCCTCGGGCGCTTCCTGCGGTTTGATCTTTGTTCATGCCCGATCAAGCAATCCAGTCGCCCAAGTACAGCCGCATTGTCCTGAAAATCAGCGGCGAGGCCCTCAAGGAAAAGGGTAGCTCCGACAGTGTTTCTCCCCAGATCGTCCAGAAGGTGGCTGCATCCATCGCGGAGATCCGCAAGATGGGAGTGGAGGTTGCCGTGGTCGTCGGCGGCGGCAATATCTGGCGCGGCCTCTCGGCCAGCCACCGCGGGATGAACCGGGCTACCGCCGACTACATGGGTATGCTGGCCACGGTCATCAACGGCATGGCGCTCATGAGCGCCTTGGAGGACATCGGACATTCGACCCGGGTTCAGACGGCGATCCAGATGAACAACGTTGCCGAGCCCTTCATTGTCCGCAAGGCGATCCGTCACCTTGAGAACGGACACATCGTGATCTTCGTGGCCGGCACGGGCAATCCCTTCTTCTCCACCGACACGACCGCCGCACTCCGTGCCAACGAGATCGGCGCGGAGGTGATCCTCAAGGCCACCAAGGTCGACGGGATCTACGATTCCGACCCCAAGAAGAATCCCGAAGCCGTGCGCTTCGACAAGCTGACTTACTCGGAGGCGCTCAGCCGCCGTCTCGAGGTGATGGATTCCACCGCCTTCTCCCTCTGCATGGACAATGCCATGCCCATCATCGTGTTCGACATGTCCGATCCCGACAATATCCTCCGCGCTGTCCGCGGGGAGACCGTCGGCACACTCGTCTCGGACAACAAGCCAGCCAAATAACCACCCAAGATCCCCACGAGCCAAGACCCACGACCATGAGCGCAGAAGAAGTCCTGTTTGATGCCGAAGCCGGCATGGAAAAAGCCGTTGAATTCATGATGCACGAGTTCAACGCCATCCGCACTGGGAAGGCATCCCCCGCACTGGTCGAGAATGTCGACGTCACCGCCTACGGCAGCAGCATGAAGCTCAAGCAACTGGCCCTCATCACGGCTCCCGAGCCCCGTCTTCTTGTGATCCAGCCCTTTGATGCTGGAACCGTCCAGGACATCGAGCGGGCCATTCAGGAAAGCAATGTCGGGATCAATCCCGCCGTCGACGGCAAGCTCATCCGCCTCCGCATTCCCGAGCTCTCCGAGGAGCGCCGCAAGGATCTCGTGCGCACTGTCAACAAGCTGGCCGAAGAGGCGCGCGTCCGTGTCCGCGCCTGCCGTCGCGAGGCGATGGACGGCAGCAAGAAGCTCCAGAAGGAGAGCGTCATCACCGAGGATGAGCTGGAGCGCGCCGAGAAGGAGATCCAGAAGCTCACCGACAAGCAGGTCGGTGACATCGACAAGCATGTCTCGCACAAGGAGTCGGAACTGATGACGGTCTGACCGGTTCTTGTCACGGCTCGGATCAATCCTCTTTTCCCATGCAACCATCACCAGCTTCCAGACGGATCGGGGCAGCCCTTCTTTTGGGGATGCTTTCGCTTGCCGCTGTGAGCGCCCACGCGAAGGGGAGTTCCGTCGTGAATGCCGCCCCATCGTTTTCCGGAGGGGCTTCCGCCGGCCGCAATATCCAACTCTCCTCGCTCAGGGGGAAGCCGGTGATCCTGGTGATCGCTCCCTCTCCCAGGGATCACGCATTCCGGGGACAGATGTCGGAGCTGAAGGGACGCTATGAGCGACTTGCGGCCCAGGGCTTGCTTTGCTTCTCCGCATTCACCCGGGAGGGAGGGCGCATCCGCTCCAATATCCCTTTCATCGAGGTGAACGATCCCTCCGCAACGGCGGCCGCCTACGATGTGTCGAAGGGATTCGCCATTGCCGTGATCGGTCGTGACGGTAATCTTGACTGCCTGAGCACGAAGCCGCTTCCCGGCCAGCGCATCCTGGACCTTGTCATGAACAATGCCTCCGTGCAGGAGCAGTTGCGCCGGTAAAACTTTTCCATCACACCCGACTCCTGAAAACAACACCCATGAAGACCCTGATCAGACTCCTGCTTCTCCCAGCCGTCATCCTGTCGCTCACAACACGATCCGAGGCCTACTCCGGCGATGAACTCCGGGCCAAGTCTGAGAAGGCTCTTCACCGCCTCTATGAATCCAATTCCAAGGCGAGGACGCTCGGGGAGAAAGCCGTAGCCGTGCTCGTCTTCCCGGAGGTGATCAAGGCCGGATTCATGGTCGCGGCACAGCGTGGGGACGGGGTGCTCTTCAAGAACGGCCAAGTGGCCGGATACTACAACATCACCTCGGCGGGATACGGCATCCAGGCCGGTGTCCAGAAGCTCTCTTACGCCCTTCTCTTCATGGACGAGGACTCGCTGAAGTATCTCAAGAAGAGTGACGGCATGGACCTGGCCGCGGCGCCCGGTCTGGTGATGGGGGACAAGGGCTTTTCGGGAAGCATGTCGGTTGCCTCGTTCCAGCACGGGATCGCCGCCTTCATCTGGGGACAGAAGGGACTCATGGGTGGGCTGGGTCTGCAGGGAACGAAGATCTCGCAGTACACCCCGAGCGAGTAGCCCTGGAGTAAGGGCTTCCTTAGGGAAGCGCTGATTAAATCCCATGAAGGCCGCTGAAGAGCATTTGCTGATTTTTTAAGGCGCGAGTGCTGGGCAACACGTAGCTGCGGGTGCGGCTTGGGTAGATTTGCCGGAGGCAAACCCGTCAGGGCGAGCCGAGCGGGAGCGAGCGAGTCAATACCCGCAGCGGTCTCGCCCGAGCGAGCAACGCCACAACATCGAGTGCCGGGATGCACGATGTGGCCTGCGAAGCAGTCCGCAGGACGAGGCCGTCGGGAGACGGCGAGGCAAAAATCGACAAATGGCTTCAGCCCTTCGGGTTGCGGAGATAACAGGCCGGGGGTTGTGTTGGCTTGGCGCTTTGCTTGCCCGGCCGTTGCTTCGCATCCGTTACGGCAGCCCACTGCGGGGCTGCTCGCGCCAAGCCGCCTTCCCCGCGGCCCATGGCTTGCCCGGTCGTTGCTTCGCATCCGCTACGGCTTCCCGCAACGGCCTCTATGCGATTAAATCAGCGGATCCTTTAGTAAAAGCAGGGGCCCCAGAAAGGGCCGTCAAAGCCACCCCAGCCACCCCATTCGGATGCATCCGCATTCATGGCGGCTGCATCATCCTTGTCCTGCTGGATCTTGTACTGGAGGGAGTATTGCTGGAATTGCTGATACTGCTTCTGGTTTCCGATCAGCAGGGTGTTGCGGGCCGCATCGGCATAGAGGAAGGCAGTCTTTCCCTTCTTGGTCACAGGGATGACCTTGTACTGCGGCATGGTCTTGAGTTGGGCGATCTGGGCAGGGGTCGTGGGGACAACGGTGCGGAATCCAGCGGCGGAGAGGAGCATCTCCTTCGACTGCGAAGCGCAGCCGGTCACGAGGATGGCGGATAGAATGAGGGAGGGGAGGGTGATCTTCATGACGGTACTCCTAGCGGCTAGTAGCCCCGGGAGGCGAGAAAGAAAACGAACCCTGCAAAGGCAACGCAGTAGTAGCCGAACCAGGCCCAATGGCCTTTCTCAAGCCAGCTGGAGAGGAGCTTCAGGGCGAGAAGGCCGGCCACAAAGGCTCCGGCCATTCCGAAGAGCCCGGGACCAAGCAGGTGAAGGAGTTCAGCGGGTGCGGCCGCCGCATCATGCGATTTGAGCAACCGGAGCAGTTCCTTGGCGATGGCGGGCGGAGTGATCACGACCGCGAGGGCGAAGCTGAACTCCTCCACCCTCTGACGGGAGAGGCCGAGAAGCATTCCGGTCGAGATCGTTGTTCCGGAGCGGGAGAGGCCTCGGAAGGGGAGGCAGAGTCCCTGGGAGGCACCGATCCAGAGTGACGAAGAAAGGCTGATCTCCTGCTGGCCGTTTTTTCCACGAAGATAACCTGCCGCAAGGATCAGGAGTCCGGCTGTGAGAAGTGCCGTTCCGACCGAGGGAAGATGTCCGAAGAGATCCTCCATCTCGTGATGAGTGCTCCCATGCATGATCACTTTTTCAATAAGGAGCTTGAGGCCGAAACCGACCACGAGGGTGATGAGGGTTGCCGATCCGACGTGGAGGCACATCCTGCAGAAGCTGGCAGCGTCGCTGAAGAAAGTCCTCTTCCATGCCTTCCAGAAGTAGAGGATCACCGCGAACATCGTCCCTGTATGCAGCATCACCAGGAGGAAGGTCATGGCGGGACTGGCTGGATCAAGGCCAATCAGTTTCTCAGCTACGATGACATGCGCTGAGCTGGAGACGGGGAGGAGTTCGGCAGCTCCCTGGACGAGTCCGAGGAAGAGTATTTGGAGGAGTGTGGGTTCCATGCGCAGGGAGTATTTCCGAGGGATCGGAATCTGGGAATCAGGAAAAGCAGGAATGGTAGGATCGAAAGGGAGAGGATGAGCCTCTAAGGAAGCGCTGATTAAATCCCATGAAGGCCGCTGAAGAGCATTTGCTGATTTTTGAAGGCGCGAGTGCTGGGCGATACCCGCAGCGGTCTCGCCCGAGCGAGCAACGCCACAAAAATCGACAAAT
>JBAPTI010000101.1:0-5077 GCA_049282095.1 Chthoniobacterales bacterium | reverse complement strand
GTTCTTTTGCCGCCATGCTTCGTTGCCCAAGAGAGGCAAGACCGCAAGGGTATTGCCTCTCTTATGCGCCTCGCCTGACAACAAAACTCCTGGCACCGCCACCTGCCTTTTAGTCTTAACAGGCCCTAGGACCCTCTGTGTCTGGTGGGCGTGATAGATTCGCTTCATGAACAGGTTTATCAGTTCATAACCTCAGCGACGGGAGCGATGAAGTTCAGGATGCCATCATGCTGATCTTTGTCTTGGCTGAGAAACTCGCCCGATCTCTTTTGCGCACTGTAGAGGCTATCAAGGTCTTCCTGATCGTCTTTCTGATCACCGTGGCATTTTGCTTATTTCCCCATCTTTCAGTCGTATTATTTTTCCTCTACCCCTCTTGGAACTGGAATAAAGAGTAAGACATCTTCAGCATTCTCTTCATGACCACCCCCTCCTCCACGCCCACCCCCGCTGACGCCTTCATCGAGCGGTGGTCGCGTGCCGAGGCCTCGGAGCGGGCGAATGCTCAGCTCTTCCTGAGTGAGCTGAGTGACCTCCTGGAGGTTCCCCGTCCCTCGAATACCCACGCCGACGGCTACACCTTCGAGTTTCCGGTGAAGATCCCCCTTAGGGATGGCTCCCTCGGCGACGGCCGCATCGACCTCTACCGCCGCGATGCTTTCGTGCTGGAGGCAAAGCAATACGCCGACTCTCAGAACAAGGAGGGTCCGAAATCCGACTCGGCCCGCGTCATGGATCAGGCTGGCGTCTATCTCCCTGCACGGAAAAGCGGAGCAAAGAACGGTCCTGTTCGGGGCAGTGGAGCCTGGGACGACGCCATGATGAAGGCCCGCGGACAGGCCGAACGCTACGCCCGCTCCCTCCCCGACGGCCATGCCACCCCGCCCTTTCTCCTTGTGGCCGACATCGGCCACACCATCGAGCTGTACGCCGATTTCACCCAGGCAGGGAAAGCCTACCTTCCCTATCCCGATCCGCGCACCTTCCGCATCCGCCTCTCTGACCTTGCCGAGGAGAGCGTCCGCGATCGCCTCCGCCAAGTCTGGCTCGATCCCCTCTCGCTAGACCCTTCCAAGATCAGCGCCGCCGTCACCCGCGAGATCGCCGACCTGTTGGCTGCTCTTGCGGCTTCACTCGAACGAAGCGGTCACCCTCCCAAGCTCGTCGGCGAGTTTCTGACCCGCTGCCTCTTCTGCATGTTTGCCGAGGATGTCGGCCTCCTGCCCAAAGATGGCTTCCGGGGCCTCTTGGAGTCCATCCGCACCCAGCCCGAGGGATTCGTTCCGAAGCTCCGTCAGCTCTTCTCCGAGATGCAGACCGGCACGGAGTATTCCGTCATCCTCAATCAGAAGCTACTCCGCTTCAGCGGAGGCCTCTTCGAGGAGGCCAGCGTTCTTCCTCTCGATGCCATCCAAATCGAGATCCTCATCCAGGCTGCAGCAGCGCAATGGAAGAACGTCGAGCCCGCCATCTTCGGCACCCTGCTCGAGCGAGCCCTCGATCCCGAGGAACGCCACGCCCTCGGAGCCCACTACACACCGCGCGCCTACGTCGAGCGCCTCATTATCCCCACCATCGTCGAGCCCCTCCGCTCGACTTGGGAAAGTGTGCGCACCGCAGCCGTCGTCCACGCCCAGGCCGGACGCATGGAGGATGCCAGAAAGGAAATCCGCGCCTTTCACGACCAGCTCTGCAAGACCACCATCCTCGATCCCGCCTGTGGCTCCGGGAACTTCCTCTACGTCGCCCTCGAGCATCTGAAGCGCCTCGAGGGAGAGGTCCTCGATGCCTCAGTTGACCTCGGGGAGAACCTCCTCCTCGACCTCTCCACCCACAGCGTCGATCCCCACCAGTTCCTTGGGATCGAGCTCAATCCCCGCGCCGCATCCATCGCCGAGATGGTCCTCTGGATCGGCTACCTCCAATGGCACTTCCGCACCCGCGGCCAGACCCTGCCTGAGGAACCCGTCCTGCGGAGATTTCACAATATCGAGTGCCGCGATGCCCTCCTTGCTTGGGATGGGGAACCGCAACCCGTCCTTGATGAGTCAGGCCAGACAGTCACCATCTGGGATCGGAAGTCCAAGAAAACCGACCCCGTCACCGGACGCGAGGTGCCCGATGAGAGCAAGCGGTCAACGCTGCTTAGCTATCCGAATCCCCGCCCCGCCGAGTGGCCTAAGGCTGACTACATCGTGGGGAATCCTCCGTTCCTCGGCCCTGCCCGGATGCGCGAGGATCTCGGAGACGGCTACACCGAGACACTGAGAAAAGCTTATCCCGAGGTTCCCGAGAGCGCCGACTTCGTCATGTATTGGTGGGAGAAAGCGGCGAGAGCTGTCGAAGCAAAAAACACCAAGCGCTTCGGATTCATCACAACCAATAGTCTCCGCCAGACCTTCAACCGCCGCGTGCTGGAGCGACACCTTGGGGAGATCTCCCTACGCTTTGCGATTCCCGATCACCCGTGGGTCGATACTCAAGAGGGAGCCGCCGTCCGCATCGCCATGACCGTCGCGGCGAAGTCTGACCTGCCGGGCCAACTTCTCACCGTGACTGAGGAAGAACCTCAGCCCGATGGTTCGGCCAAAGTCACCTTCACAGAGAGCAAGGGAGAGATGGCTGCTGATCTAACCATCGGGGCCAAGGTCTCGGAGACTCTGCCGCTCCGAGCCAATGACGGCCTGACATACCGAGGAATGTGTCTTTTTGGGGATGGTTTTATTATTGCTGCCGATACGGCAAATCAGCTGGGCCTTGGCACTATCCAGGGATTGGAAAAGCACATTCGCTCATATCGCAACGGTCGCGACCTTACAGATAAGCCAAGGGGTGTTTATGTGATCGATCTCTACGGCCTGAGCGTCGACGAAGCACGGCAGCAATTTCCCTCTCTATATCAGCATTTATTAACTAATCTGAAACCAGAGCGAGATGCCAACCGAGATAAAAGCATCAGAGAAAACTGGTGGATCTTTGGACGTCCACGCCCTGAGCTTCGCCCTGCGCTTCAAGGTCTCTCTCGCTACATCGCGAGCGTTGAAACCTCAAAGCACCGCCACTTCCAGTTCCTCGATGGCTCAGTCCTCCCGGATAACATGCTGATCGCGATTGCGAGCGATGACGCCTTTCATCTCGGAGTCCTCAGCAGCCGCATTCATGTCGCCTATGCACTGGCCGCTGGTGGAACGCTTGAGGATCGCCCTCGCTACAACAAATCTCGTTGCTTCGATCCCTTTCCTTTCCCCAACTGTGACGAATCGAAGAAGAGTCGGATCCGCTCCCTTGCCGAAGAACTCGATGTACATCGGAAGTGTGTACAGGCCGAGCATCCGACGCTCACCCTCACCGGGATCTACAACGTGCTCGAAGCCCTGCGCGAGGGATTCACCCTCACGGCCAAGGAAAAAGCGATCCATGATCAGGGCCTCGTCTCCGTGCTGCGCCAACTCCACGACGACCTCGATACCGCAGTGGCTGAAGCCTACGGATGGCCCGCAGATCTGAGCGACGAGGAGATCCTCACCCGCCTCGTGGCGCTCAATGCCGAGCGCGCTACCGAAGAGGCTCAGGGAGTGATCCGCTACCTCCGCCCCGAGTATCAGAAACCCTCGGAAGCCTCGGTCTCCCAAAGCGCTCTCTCCCTCTCCGCGTCTCCGCGCCTCCGCGCGAAAACCCTTCAGACTGCTTCGGGTGCGAAATCCTCCTCAGCCAAAACTCCTTGGCCGAAGCCCCTCGCCGAACGCGTCCGCGCCGTTGAGGAAGCCCTCCGATCCGCCAGCGCCCCCGTCACCGCCAAAGCGCTCTCCAAGACCTTCGCCCGCGCCAGCGCATCCGACATCCAGGAAATCCTCGATACCCTCGTCACCCTCGGCCGTATCCACCAAACCGGTGAGTCCTACTCAGCCTAGGAAATCCTACTTTCCTATCATGATCGTCTACGTCCTCACCAACCCCGCAATGCCCGGTATCGTGAAGATCGGCCGAACTGACAATGCGGATGCAAATATCCGAATTGCCCAGCTATACACAACGGGCGTTCCTGTTCCTTTCACCCTCGAGTATGCCTGCAAAGTGAGCAATCCTGATGAGGTGGAGAAGGCTCTCCATATCGCTTTCGGGCCCCAGCGCACCAATCCCAAGCGCGAGTTCTTCAATATCGAGCCAGAACAGGCCATCTCAATCCTCCGGCTCCTGAATACAGAGGATGCTACTCAGGAGGTTCTGGGCCAAAAGACCGAGATCGATGCGGAATCTGCCCAAGCGGCAGTAGCGTTAAAAGCGCGCCGTCCCAATCTCAACTTTTCCGAGATGGGTATTCCCGAGGGATCAGTCCTTCATTCGGTGGAGGATGATTCTACGGCGACTGTGGTCGCTCCAAAGAAAGTCAGCTTCCGAGGACAGGAGATGTCTCTGACGGCTGCCACACGAATCATGCTCAGCCTCGAATACAGCGTCGCCCCAGGCCCCTACTGGACCTTCAACGGCCAATCCCTGCGCGACATCTACAACGAGACTTATACAGCTGAGTAATCAGATTGCGTCTGTTTTTTCTCAGGCGCAGCAGGATTGGATGGATAGCAAGGCGGGCAAGCGAAGCTGTATAAATTATACTGCGAGCGCAGCCCAACGCCGCTAGCCGTCAATCCCGCAAGCCTCATCCGCCTGTTTTGGTTCGACCCAGTGGGCCAGCCAGATGCAGGCTTCGTAGAGAACAACCATTGGTCCCCCCATGAGGAGATAGGTCACCAGATCGGGTGAAGGCGTGATGAATGCCGCCACGGTGAAGATGGTCACGATCGCCGCGGAGCGGGTCTTGCGGAGTTTCGCGGAGTTGAGAACACCGAGTTTCACGAGGGCAAGCACCACCATCGGCATCTCGAAGGCGACCCCGAATGCGATCAGGAACTGGGTGGTGAAGGAGTAGTACTCGCGGACAGTCCAGGTCGGGGTCCAATGCATCGCCTTGGCATCCTTGAAGAAGAAATCGAGGGTGCCGGGAAGGACCACAAAGTAGGCGAAGAGTACCCCACCGAGAAAGAGAAAGAGGCCGAACGCGGAGACAGGCAGGAGGATT
>JBAPTI010000100.1:0-16540 GCA_049282095.1 Chthoniobacterales bacterium | reverse complement strand
CTTCCGCATCCTTCCAGCGGAATTCCCCTGCAATCGTCAGTTGCACGTCATGACCCCGGGAGAGAAGCTCCCTGAGGGTATCGATGGCCGATTTGGTCCTGTAGAGCGCATGGCTCGTTCCCGCCGCAAGGATGCGCCACGGGCCATCCGGCAACGATTGCATTCGGGGAGAAAAGACTTCCGTATCGACGGGATTGAACAGGATCCCGGATGGGACGGTCGATGATCCGAGATAACGCTCGGCACTGATGCGGGAAAATTCGCTCTGATTGACGATGTAGTCGGCCTGATCGCGTAGCGCGGCCATCCGGCGATTGAACCAGGGATAAAAGTCTCCGTAACACCCCGGATAGGCCACCCCGTTCTGGTTCCAGACAAGCTTAGCACCTCTACTTTTTGCCACCTTAACGATCTCCTCAACCTGTGGCGGCAAGGCACTACTCACTAGGTAGATCAGGTTGAAGTTGTCGAAACATTCCGGAAATGCCTTCCGGAGATGGATTAACTTGATCTCCCCGCCGATGGGACGCCCGGCCTTCATCGGTGAGAGGTGGCCGTAATTGACTGCGGGAACTCCGGTCTCTGAAATACTGATCAGGGAGGCCTTGGATCTTGCCGAGATTTTTTCCGGCAAACGGCGAACCTTGCTGCCAACCTCCCGCAGGGCGTACAGCAGATCATTCACCGGGAGTGTCGGTTCGGGCCTTACCATGGCAGGTCACGGCCCAGCAACTCCGCAAGATCGGCATTCAAAGGCTTGTAAAATTCCACCAGCATCCGCTCTGCTTCGGCAGGAAGGGGCTCTTTACCCCCTCCATCCCTTGCGTGGGGCATTTTTTTGACAGGAACAGGCTCCAAGCCAAGATGCCTCCAGATTCTTGCCAAGTGTTCCTGCGGGGATTCCGTCATTTCCTCCAGAAAAAGCACCAACGATTGATCCCGGGGAAAATGTCTCCACCAGTCCTGAAGAAGGTCGGCATACATGCCGCAACGGACATAACGGAGAGGATTGTTCGACTGCCGCAGTGCTGATTGGCAAAGAACCTTTCCCGACGGATCCGACAGCCAACGGATCGCATTCGTCACGGTCCTGGTGAAATCGGCGAGATCATCACCCGACTTGCGGAACATCCTGTACTCCGACCAGGCCCTTGCCACCGGCTCCCTAAAAATGAAGATCAGCCTGGCATCCGGCATCATCTCGGCCGCACGGGCGGGCAAATCGGGATGGAACCAGTACTCCATGCTTGCATCCCCGCAGACCCATGGGGCGAACGGCCTCACAAAAGGGAAGTTCATCCTCAGACGAAGTTCGCTTCCCGGATAACGGATCAGGCTTGCCGGCTCCTTGAACGGCCCCCTGCGGACTCGCGGATGAAGGAGCAGTGCGTCGAAGAGGGAGGAGGATCCGCATTTCGGAGCCCCGGGCACTAGGAAGGAAGGTCGCGTCCTGAGCGGAGCGGTAAGCAGGCGGCATGCCTTCGAGATCTCGGCGTTGATGTCGGGCTTTTTAGGCATGGTCAGCTTTAGGGAAGCGCTGATTAAATCGCATAGAGGCCGTTGCGGAAAGAAATGGCCGCGGGCAAGGCGGCTTGGCACGAGCATCCCCAAAGCGGGCTGTAAGTGCCAAGCCAACGCAGCCCCCGACCGGTTATCTCCGCAACCCGCAGGGCTAAAGCCATTTGTCGATTTTTGCCTCGCCGTCTCCCCACGGGTTGATGCCACTTCCCTCCCGGGAAGCTGTGGCACCCTTCGGGGAGCGATTGCATCGCTCTCTTCCGCACACCCTCCCGGGTGTTTGGTTCGTCCTTCGGACTGCTTCGCAGGCTACGACACGGCTCCCGCCGCTCGTCGTTGCGGCGTTGCTCGCTCGGGCGAGACCGCTGCGGGTATCGCCCAACGCTCGCGCCTTCAAAAATCAGCAAATGCTCTTCAGCGGCCTTCATGGGATTTAATCAGCGCTTCCTTAGGAAGGAGGGATCGGATGCGGGATGCGATTTTCCCGCCCACGGCATCCCATGTAAACTCTTTCTCCACCATCGTCCTTCCGGCGCTTCCCATGACGCGCGCCCGGTCCTGATCCTGCAAGAGGGCGACAATGGCAGAGGCAAACTCCTCCGTATTCCTGGGATCAACAAGAAGTCCGGTTACACCTGCTCTCACGCGCTCGGCCCCTGCTCCGAAGGGGGTGGTGATCACCGGCAATCCATAGGCGGCGGCATCCAATGCCAGCATGCTTGCGCGCTCCACACGGCTTGGGACACAGACAACGGCGGCCTTGCGAAAGAGCAGGTCCAACTCCCCGAGCCTCACCCGCCCGAATACCCTCATCCCTTCCTGAATGACAGGTGGTTTCGCACCGACAACCCAGAGTTCAGCGGAGGGCATCTTCTGCCGGACCAGTTTGAATGCCGCGGCGAGTTCCTCCCCTCCCTTAATCCCCCACTCCGATCCGACAAACAGAATCACGGGTTCGGGCGTCGTGGCAGACTCCTCCAGAAGCGGCAGATCCATGTTGATCCCGGTGGAAACCGTCAGCACACGTTCCTCGGGAACCCCGTAATCCAAGACGACTGACTCCGCGCAGAAGCGACTCAGGGTGAAGACCGTTGTCGCCTTCCGGTAAAGAGCGGCCTCTAGTCTTATCCATTCCGGTGATGCAGGAGCCGGCGATCCCCCGCCCGGTTGGCGTTTGTGCGCTTCACGGGTGTGATCCGTGTAGATGAAGAATGGGATTCCCGGATGCGAGGCATCAAACATCGACTGGGTCTGAACAATGAAGGCAACCTCGGCGGGGTCGGCATTCCGCAGGATCCACGACGAGATCAACTCCCATGCCTGCGGCTCTTGGAAAACGAAATCCCACGGACTATGCCTTCCCCGAAGGAATGGCACCAACCTCTTCACGGAAGCATTGAAGCGTAGCCACAGCGACTGCAACGGAAAGGAAGCCAGAATATCCCGGGCAGCATCTACGACTTCCAGGTCATAGCCCGGAAACTGCTCCCTCAACGCCCTCTCCACCTTCGCGTTCACGTGTGAGAACGAGCCGTATTTGACGAGGATGATCCGATCCGGAATCCCACCGGCAAGAGGAGAAGGGGATGAGTTCATTTCGGGGACAAGACGGCTTTCACCGCGTCAACATGCCGTGGCGCGACCACCTCCGTTGCATAATGTTCCAAAAACACACGTCGCGCCGCTTCAGATGCCTCAGCGCGCCATCCATCACGGCGAGCAGTCTCGAATGCGGTTTTCCATTCCTCGCCGGACTCACAGATCGTAACGGCCTCCCCCCCCGTGCTCCGATCCCTCACATCCAGATAGCTGGGTTGGGGGCTTGCAATAGCGGGCAGGCCGCAAGCCATCCCCAGGGCGATCTTCCATTCCGTATGGGACTGGTTGTACGGGTTCTCCAGAAACCTCGGCGAAATAATTACCCCGGGGGTTTCGGCGTACAGAGAAAGCAGATCCTCGATCGATCTGAAGCGATGGGTTGTGTGGGGCACATCGGACAGCATCGCCTCCAGCCTGGAAGCGATTGCTGGATCCATTTGCTTCATGGCCTCCCTCATATCCCCGGCAACAAGATGCAACCTGATCTTCTTTCCCATTGAGCGCAGTGCATCCCCTGCCGCAAGCAGATCGGGCGTCTTGTCAGCCATCCCCGACCACCAGACATGGAGTGCGGAATTATCGCGCGGGACGGTAGCCTGCGGCGTGGGGATCATTCTCGCGGGAATTTGGTCCGGAACCCAGAAAACATTAGGATTCCACGCCGCGCAAATTGATGTCAGATGACTGGAGGAGGCAATCACGCCGTCCGCCAGGGATGTCATCCTGATTGCTTTTTCCCTCTGCGCTGAGGTTGGTCTTAAATGCCCGGGGAGCATTCCTTCCACCCCTTCGGTGTAGTAATCGACATTGGCCTCGAAGATGACCTTTGTCCCCTTCTCCTTGAGCCGTTCGGCATGGATCGCGCAGCCTGCCTCCATCGACTTCAGAAATACCACGGCATCATAGTGGCGCCACGGCTTGAAAAGCTCGTAGCGCATCCCGAAACCTGGATCATGGTTCACCACCTCCGCAATCCAGCCAAAGCGCATGAAATGCATCGGGGAGTGCCGGTCCGGCCACCCCGTCAGGAGGTGATGAGGTTTCATACCTCGCATCACCGCTTTCCATTCAGGAAAACGACTATTGATGATGAATCCGACCCTCTTCATGACTTTTGATCACTTGGAAAAAAAGAGGCTGTCGGCTTGCTCACCAAGGCCCCCCTTCCATACCGCTGCTCCTTCCAGTCGATCGGAGGTCTGCGGAGGAGGAAGTCCGTTGCCGCCCTGAGGAGCTTCGTGAAGCTCCACGCATAGCGATCCATGATATTCCTGCGTGGTGACGGCGCATCGGACTCCAGCGAGGATCTCTTGATGAAGCAGAGGTGGAGGCATCTGAAATCGGCATCCTCCCAAGCAACTGACTCATGAAGATTTCTTCGGAGTTTCTCGTGATACCCCTTCCGGAAGATCACGCGGCCACCGTGAAGCCGCTCCTGACACGGCCCCTCCCACGCCGAGATTGCGTTGAAATTATAGAGCTTCGTCATGCTCCGGCATGGGGGCGACAAATGCCCCTCCGCCACTCCGGCCCCTTGATTGAGATGCCGTACATTCAGGACATTTCCGAAGAGACACCACTCCCGGTCGAATTCACCCGACTCAAGGCGTCTTCTCATCCTGGCCAAGCCTTCGGGATCGTAAATCTCGTCACCATCCACACCAAAGACCCAAGTTTCGGTACCGGCGAAGGGCTGGATCAGATCATGACTGATCCCCGGATGACGAACATGATGCAGCTCGATCTTTCCAGGGAACTCCGTTTCCAACTTTTTTAGGATTTCAGCCGTCCCGTCGCTTGAGCCGTTCTCCACCGCAATGATGCGATCACAGAACCTGATCACATTCCTGACGGCTCTCTCGACGTAGAGGTCCTCGTCCTTGACCAGAAGGATTCCTATGATCTGCATTGGGAGAAAGCCTCTTCCAGGCCGTTGGTAAGTTCCGTCCTCTTCTTGATTCCGGCGTAGGCCAGATAGTCGGCGTTGATTTTCCCCTTTTTCATGACACCGCTCCAGAAGCATGGATAGGGTCCTATCCGAGGGTGGAGCAGAGGATCGATCGTTTCGGCGGTTCCTGCCATCTTCCCGATCAACCCTTGGAGCCGGCGCCATCCTCTCTGCCCCCTATCTTTCCAATCATGAAGTGCGGCTGCCTCCGGAGTGGATGTTTCCAACCCACCCACCCTCCAGCAGGAAGCAAGCCACTCTCTCCTGACGACTCCCCGATCGGGATCACTGCCAATCCTCTCAAACGCCCAAGGATTATGATCCGGGGAGGGAAGATGGACGATGAGATGGGTCAGGATCATGTGAAGGCGCTCCAGATTCCAGAGAGCGGGATGAAGCGATAACTTGAAGACAGCATCCATGGGCAGTCTCTCCGGATGATATGTCCTCCATGCCGCGATAGATCCCTTTGGTTGTATCAAGGGCCCATATCCGACACTAAGGACCGTCGTGGCGCCCAGTTCTTCCGCCATTTCTGGAAGCACCCGTTCGAGCACATCGCCGTTACATCCCGCGATCGGGGGGTGATCGTCGAGAATCAAATAAACCTGCTTCTTGCCTCGCACGAGAAGATCCTCGCAGGCACGGGCCACAATACGCATCCAGTCTGCCGGATCATCCTTCAAGGGGAGACACCTGGGGTCTCCCTCGGCACCACAGATGATGATATCGGGATGCCCGGGCCAAAATCGTGCAATTTGCCCGCATGTCCATTGGGCCAGCGCCAGATAACGCGGCGCCGTCGGCATCAGGATGGGAATTTCCCTGCTCATGCCCTCCCGGCCAGAAGCATTCTGCAGATGTCCGCGTAGTCCATGGCCATCCGGTCTCCTGAAGGCATCTGCGCAAACACCTTCCTGCGAAACTCGGGTAACCGGGCAGCCATCTGCCTGAACGCCTCGGACGGATCATCCCGGTATCCGATCCCGTATTTGAGGCCAGCCTCCACGATGCCGCCGCCATCCTCATGGTAAACGAGGGGCAACCCGCATTGGGCCCCCTCCACATGATGCATGCCGCATGGTTCCCAGCGCGAAGCGGTCAGATAGATGTGACACTCCCGCAGTTTCCGAGCCAGCGGCCTGCCAGTCATTGGACCGATTAGTTCCGACGAACGCCAGCGGATCGACTTCGGCCAACGCCCGATCACCCGAAGCGAAAAACCTGGCAGTTTCCCATCGGCGATCAAGTGATCCAGCTTCTCGTAGATATCGAAGCCCTTGAGCGCATTATCCGACCAGTGATGAGTGACGATCCTGAGTGTCTCCCCTGGTTTGGGAACAGCAGACCCGTAAGGATCGTAGATCGATGGATCCGCCCCGTTGTAGATGCATGAGTGCGGTCGGGTGAGGTCAAACCACTTGGCCGCGAAGTAATCCCTCAACCACTCCGCGATGAAGACCGTGTAGTCGGAAAGTTCACTGGTCTGGCGGAGTAGCTCATCGATATCATTGGTTCCCTTGCGCTGATCGCATTCATTGATGCGGTGCAGGATCGGAACCGATGGATGCCCCTTGCGGAAGGCACGAAGTTCCTCCAGGCCGAACTTCTTCTTCGGATGATCCATCCTCGGATCGATCACGAACACGACATCGGGCGTCGGGGAGAGCGAGTACTGAACCCTCCAACCCCTGCGTTTCATGATCGCCTCAAGTTGCCAGACAAAAGGGCTCGCCCCGCCCCAAGGAGAACGATTGGGGGCCATACTGATGGCCAGGATCGGTTTTTTTTCAGTGTTGAAAATCATAGCGCGCGGCTTAGCCAAGAAACCTACTCGTTCCTCACCGTGAAGTCCGAGCTTTTTGGATAATGGCAGCCAATCTCTCGGCAAAACCTTGAGCCGTCCATTTTGCCGCCAGAAGCGCATTCCTTCCGGCGTGTACGCTGACCGTTGAAACGCTTGCTTGAATGGCCTTCGCAAACTCTTCCGCGTTTTCCGGACTTACGAGCCTCACTTCCTTGCCATCACGGATCACATCGCTCCCCCACCATCCTGCGGTCTTTGTTATGACCACTGGGGCTTCGCACATCATCGCCTGCATGGCCACACTCTGCCCGGACGGCTGAAGGCTTTCCCTAAGTGGAACCAACACGCACGCGGCTGTCTGGTAAAGATCCCGGAGCCCTTCATCGCTTAGCGCATTTTCCTTCCAGTCGCCTCGGCGCCAGAGGACATTCTTCGGCAAATTGTCAGGGGCATCCAGACGTGTGACCACGGTGAAGGGAATCGCCGAAAGGATCCTTGCCGCCTCCACAAGTGTGCCGTAGTCACGACGACCATCGTTTCCCACGGCAAGAACACCACTGCGGTTTCCGTCGATAGGCGGAGGGATCCAGAAAGTCTCATCCACACCAAACCATCCCGATTGGATTTCATCAGCGTCGGGCTTGAAACGCTTCCTGATCTCAGCTTCCTCTGAATCAGCGAAGAGCACTGCCTGCATCCGGCGCAGGAGTCGGGCAGTGATGATCCTGCGTACCTCTGATCCTATAGGATAATTGACAGCTCCGCAGAGAATTCCGACAAGAGGCTTCTTGAACAGCCCCAGTTCTTTCCAAAGAGCCAGACCGAAGGAAATCTCGGTCGCTGTTGCAACCACCACATCGTAGCCCTCCAACTTCGGAAGCAAACGTCGAGTACGGGCGATCCAAGCGGCCGAAGTTCTCGGAGGAACAAGCTTGCCCAAGAGCCTCCCTGCGATCAGGCCGGTCAGCGGATCGACCGGATCTGAATCCAACTCCAGGCAATCGACCGACCATCCGAGGCGAGAGGAAAGCTCCCTGGCCCCGTAAAAGAAATCGGACGGCCCGTCGGTTCCCCGAAGATGCCGCCCGCCGGCGAATACAAAAGCGACCTTCACACTATCCGGATTTCCATGTGAATCTAGGGCCACTTCTGGGATCGGAGCTTGGGAATCCATTTGTGCCTCGGCACATACACCTTGGGTTGCATTGCAAAGTTGCTGTAATGAACAGCAGGCGCCGTTTCCCATCCCGTTTCAGCATAATTAATGCATTCATGTGAGAGACACAACTCACTTTGCCTGTTCCGCACCACCAACATGTCCGAGATATGCCTGGTGCTGCGCCAAAACCGCCAGAGCGGTTCGACCTCAAGCTCATCAAACCATCGCACCGCACGGTGGAATTCCTCCTTGGTGCCGCTCACAAGGCAGGGCACGACACCACTGTAACAGGTCAACTTCCCAGCTTCTCGTGGCACAAATCCATAATTCATCACATCATAGTCGGACATGAAGCCCCCGCCTTGCTGGGCAACCGCCAGCCATCGTGCGTAACACCACATGTCCAGCTTGCGTTTATTGCGGGAAGGGAGACGGCAAAACTTTTTGAGCAGCCTCTTTGTTTCCACATCACGATGGAGCGAATCGGGCGTCAGAACAACCGGGCTCCACCCCTGGGTCGACCAGCTTGCGCCCCACATCTCAACAAGTGCCAACTCTTCGCTTCGTGACTTTCCATGCACAGGCCCCAGAAAGCAGAACACTTTCATGATCTGCGCTTTTTTTGGGGGTTTAACATTCGTTCCAGCATCAGTCGTGTTTTTGATTTTCTCGTTTTGGGTAGTAATTCTACCTGATCCGCCGCCTCAAGCACACTGTAAAACAGGGCTTCATCCTTGATGCCATGGAGGGCGTAAGCGCCTTCCTTGATCTTCTTGAGCAACTCACCAATCTCCTTGTGGGACTCGATGCTGTTTCGAGAGTATCCCTCGCCCGTCTCCTGCAGGTCGCGAACTGGAAGATTCAGCTTTGTTAACTGGGCCGCGAGCCATCGGTCGACAAAACCGTCCTCAAAGGTCTCCAAGGAAGCCTTGGCGCAGAATTCCTTGAGCACCGCTCCCGGAAAGATCCACGGAAAGTGGGCGAAATAATCCGCCTGGTAACGGCCGCTGTGATCCACGAAGACATTGGCCTGTATACACGGACGGGGCACCGGACGCTTCAGCATGAATCCGTCATATTCCGTAAAGACGTAATAGTCCGCTACATAGCGAAGCGCAGTCTTCATCCCGAAGAACTGCCTCTTCAGACATGGGAGTCCGAACTTGTTGGAAATCTCGTGGGCAACCATGTCCACACCCGGCATCTCGCAAGGATCGTCCTTCGGAGAGACTAGCAACACGTCATCGGAATATTTCTGCCAGACAGGGAGGTGCCGTCCGGTGATTTTCCGCCCACCGCCGAAGGTGAAGATCGTTGTGGCTACGCGCATTTACGGAATCACAGAGTCAGGCTAATCAAGATTTATCTTTTCAGGAATATCAGCCACCATACGCACCTGATCGGTAAGATGTGACCTAAGCACTCTTAAGTCACCCCTTGGTTCACAGAACCAATTTTCCACAGCTCCCGACTTGAATAGGAGTCCCATGGTACGGTGAATCTCATTTTCCGAGCGGTCGCCGCCGGGCAGATGAACGCAGATCTCTGGAGCCCCGCTGTAAGCGGGCTCGCGGCACAGCGTTGATCGCCGGGCATTCGAGATCCAGGCGACATCGGCCTTTCTGATTCCGTCCTTCGTCTCGATCGGCACATCGACCAGCACATGACCATCGGGAAGCGACCTGGCCAGCAGGGCGCTGATGGCCCCGATCAACTCTCCACGCCTGCTTACACTTCCGCCCTTGTGAGTTCCTCCATGGAGGTGCAATCCCTCCGTGTAGAAATCCGCAGCCTCCAGCGCCGGGGCATCACAGACCACCCTGCCCTTCTGAAGAACGATGGCCCGATTGCAGAGCTGCTTCACGCTCTCGGCGGCATGACTCACGAAGAGAATAGTGACTCCCGAGTTCTTGGTTGCCTCGATCTTCTCCAGACACTTCTCCTGGAAGGCTGCGTCACCCACGGCGAGAACCTCGTCCAGAATCAAAATCTCAGGATCCAGGTGCGCAGCTACGGCGAAAGCCAGGCGCACCCTCATGCCGCTGGAGTAACGCTTCACCGGGGTCTCCATGAAATCCTCGATCTCTGCGAATGAGACGATCTGGTCGTAGCGATCATCGATTTCCTTCTTTTTTAGTCCGAGGATACTCCCGTTCAGATAGACATTCTCCCTCCCGGTCAGTTCGTGGTGGAATCCCGTCCCCACCTCTAGGAGACTTGCCACGCGCCCCTTCAGATAAGCCTCCCCCTCTGTCGGCGCAGTGATCCTGGAGAGCAACTTCAGCAGGGTCGACTTCCCGGATCCATTGCGTCCCATGATTCCCACGATATCACCCTTGCGCACCTCGAAGCTGACATCCTTGAGCGCCCAGAAGTCCGAGGGCTTCGGCATGATATGGGTATCCTTCTCATGCACGTATGAGTGCGGATCCGGGCGGCCCAGCTTACGGGCCACATAACTTTCGATCTGATCGACCAACATCTTACGGGTGATCACCCCCAGGCGGTATTTTTTGGACAAGCCCTCGGCTTTGATGACAGTAGACATGGGAAAAATATAGAAATAGGAAATAGGGAAATCTGAAATGGAAAATACGCAGACGGGTTATGAGAAAATCATTAAAAATACAGAAATCTAAAATTTGGAAATAGGTGATCGTACGTGCTTAATGAGGAAATATGGAGATTAGTAACAGGAAAATCTAAGAGGCGGCGAAAATGTGAATGTCTTGAAACCTAAAATTAATAAGATGAAGCCTGTGGCTTTGTGACGCTATCTTTTGTCCGATTAATCATGGTCGTCATAATGGCAATGATCTCCGAGGCTTCTTTTTCGACCTGAATGAAATCAACACTTCCAACGTGACACTCTTCGCGGAGAAGTTCCAGCCACAGCAGTGATTCATCGCACTCTTGAAGAGCACCCCCTAACTTCGAAGTAAACTCCTGATCTGAACGCGCCCTACTGGCTTCTCGGACATGAGCTGCCACCGAGGTTCCTGATCTGAGCAGTTGTTTGCCGCAGACCCTGGCCTCTTGATTCTGCTTGGGCATAGCGACATACAAGCGAATCACTGAAGCAGCGAATCTCTTCGTTCTCTGACGAAACTCTTCTGTGAGCCTGGATGCCATTTATTATTTCTCGTTTTCCGATTTCTTAATTTCTAATTTTTCACTTTCACTTTTGATTTTCACTTTTCCCTATTTCTTAATTTCTAATTTCTAATTTCTAATTTTCCCACTCCCCCCTCCTACGCCGTGTCCACGCTAGTCTGCTCCACCTTGTTGAAGACGATGAGTCCCAGGAAGAGAATTCCGATGCTCAGCACCGCGCTGACGGCAACCTGATGAAATGTCACCGTTCCCTCGCCCATGAAGGCGAAGCGAAATGACTCAATGACGAAGACAATGGGATTGAAGTCGTACATCCAGCGGTAGGATTCCGGAACAACCTTCAAGGGATACACCACACAGCTCGCATACATCCACAACTGGATGAGGAATCCCAGCATCACCTGAAGGTCCCTGAACCTGTTGGTGGCACCGGAGATGAGGCAACCCACACCGAGCCCGAGCGCGGCCATCTGGATGATCAGCACGGGAAGCACAATGATCCTCCAGTCCAGGTGGATGGGGGCTCCCTTGAAGTAAAACCAAGCGTAAAAGGCCAGAAACAACAGTAATCCCATGGCAAAGCCCACAAGACTGGTGATCAACTGGGAGATGGGGACGGCCAACCGGGGGAAATAAACCTTGTCGAAAACACTCTGATTTGACGTGAAGGTGTTGGCCGTCTTGGTGACACACTCCGAGAAGTAACGCCAGCAGACCGTCCCGGAGAGGAAGAACAGGATCGGAGGGATCTCCCCCGTTGGAATTTTGGCGACCTTGCTGAACACCATCACGAACATCAGGCTCTGCAGAAGCGGTTGAAGCACATACCAGAAGGTTCCCAGCACCGTCTGCTTATACTGGGAGACGAAGTCCCTGTGGGCCATCAACCCGATCATCTCCCGATAGTCCCAGAGCTCCTTGAAGGGGATGTGCAGAAGTCCACGGCGGGGAGTGATGACCGTGGTCCAGGATTGGGAAGTGGAAGAGGAGGACATGGGGAATGAGAAAGGGAAAAGTTAAAAGGAAAATCTAGAAATTAGAAATTGGAAAAGGGAACGTTCAACCAAGACAGTCGCAACCGTCGCAGTTGACTACGACAGAGTCGTAGCTGGGAGGGTGGCAAGTGCCGTCAAAAGTTAAAGGGAATGCGGAATCTCAAATTTGAAAGCCCGTAGGAATCTACCTTCCCCTGACTTCAAGCGGTATGTTCAGCTTCTCGGCTGTAGCCAACAACGATTGGTTCCGGTCGAAAGTCAGGAACATGTCTGCGCCCATTTCCAGTGCCGCCGCCACATGAAGGATGTCAAATCCACGATGCCCTCCCGTCAAGGTGTGAGAGGCAGAGAGTTCTCGGGCTCTTTTCAGCACCTCGGCCAGGTTGCACGGGTACTCGACGATCCTTCCCTCGGCAATATCCTGGCGATATTGATCGATAAACCGTTCGCCATTACCTCCCTCGATCAGCCTTCTGAACTCCGCAAGGCGGAACGCGTTTGCCAGTTCAAAACCATTGAAGACACTCACCGCTAGTGAGGCTCCCTCCTTTTGAAGATAATCAAGCGCGCGCCCTGAATTGGTGTCGTTTCCGTAGACCGAGAACAGAAAGCTCGTATCGCAACAGATCACCATCGCCCCCCGGATTCATGGATTAGGTTGATTGATTCTTCCGCTGAAAGCACCTTTTCATGACTGCGGTTGCGCCTCACGGCAGCACTGGCTGCCCAGTCAACGGTCGACGCTGTTTTTGGGGGTTCCGGGACGAGTCTGGCAATCGGTTTACCCCTTTGGGTAATCTGGACGATCTCCCCTGAGCTGATCCACTTGAGTATTCCCATGTAGTGGTTTCTTAAGTCTCTGACAGTCGCTGTCTTCACGATGCTACAAATATGGAGCACAAAACGACTATTGGCAAGATAAAGCGCGGATGAAGCGAGCAACCCTGAAACGAGGTCTGGGGAAGACCGAGTTGGACTTCCGAAGGAAGCCCCGGAGGGGCGAGCCTTGCGGGAGCAAGCGAGTTCAAACCTGAGTAAGGCGGGAAATATGAAAATTTGAATATATACTCCGAGGTCAGCGCAGAAGATTTGCAGGATGACCCTGCTTATCATGGCGGCAGGCATTAATCGCGATCAACGGGATTAATGATCTCCATGAAGCCGGCATCCATAAAGTCCTTCGTATTCCTTGTGTAGAAGGTCTTGACGCCATGACTGATGAGAGTCGCCGCCAATACGGCATCATGTGTGCGCCTGAATGGGAAATCACCTGTCTCCAATTTACGGATTAAAGCGCCCCAACACTCCGACACATAGCCACAATGCATCATGCCCATTTCATCACGCATGACTGACACATGGCCCGCCGCCTGCTTGGGCGATAACGGATGCGACATCACCTTGGGATTACGAAGGGCGCGATAGAGTTCCAGATACACCTGATCGGCAATAATCCAATCGGTCGGATCCCTCACGATCTGTTCCAGAAATGCCTTGCAGACACCATGCTCAGGGGCGTCCTCGTTGGCCGCATAGAGCAAAATGTTCGTATCAAGACTAGAGAAGCGCTGATTAAATCGCATAGAGGCCGTTGCGAGAAGAATTGGCCGCGGGCAAGGCGTCTTCGCGGGCGCATCCCCGCAGTGGGCTGCCGTAACGGATGCGAAGCAACGGCCGGGCAAGCAAACCGCGAAGCCAACACAGCCCCCGGCCTTTTATCTCCGCAACCCCATGGGCTGAAGCCAGTTGTCGATTTTTATGGCGTTGCTCGCTCGGGCGAGACCGCTGCGGGTATTGACTCGCTCGCTCCCGCGAGGCTCGCCCTGATGGGTTTGCCTGCGGCAAATCTACCCAAGCAGCCCCCGCAGCTACGTGTTGCCCAGCGCTTGCGCCTTTAAAAATCAGCAACTGTTCTTCAGCGGCCATCATGGGATTTAATCAGTGCTTCTCTAGAGCGACTCATCGTCGTAGATCGCATCCTTCAAGTTCTCGGCAGAGACCAAAATCTTTCCACCGTGGAAAGTCGGCAACTCACGGAGTTGACGCGGCTTCTCCGGCTTCATCTCCAGAAATTTCTCCACCGCCCTGCGGATAAGCTCGCTAACAGGACGATCCTCTTCTGCGGCCACGGCGCGCAGTTTCCCCATGAGAGGATTAGGAAACAGGATCTGCATCTTTTGCATGGATCAATGCATCGCATGGATAGTTCCTTGGGTCAAGAGTGACTTAACCCACCTCCATCCCTTTACACTCTCACTCTCTTTTTCCCGCCCCCATTTCCCAATTTCTAGATTTCAGATTTCCAATTTTCATCCTCCCCTCCCCTCAATTTTGACATGTAGTCACTTTTATGCCATCATGTAGTCATGATCAGAACTCAGATCCAATTGAATGAAGAGACATATGGAGAGTTAAAATCCACTGCCTCTGCGTTGGGGTGCAGCATCTCTGAACTGATTCGGCGAAGTATCCAGGCCACCCTCCCCTCGCAGAAAGCCAAGCCCAAGCTGGCACGATCTCTCAAAGCCGTCGGCCGTTATAAGAGCGGCGTCAACGACCTCTCCCAGAATCACGACGCCTACCTTCCCGATGAGTGGTGATCTCATCTTTGTCGACACCTCCGGCTTTATTGCCTTGCTGGATGCCGACGATGCATACCATCAGCGGTCCTCAAGCGCTTGGCAGAAATACATCAACGATGACTGCACTCTCTGCACAAGTGACTACATCAGGCTGGAGTCTTGGGCCCTGATCCAGCGCCGACTCGGCATTCAAGCAGCCCTTGATTTTGCAGACTTCATCCTGCCTGCCTGCGAAATCATACAGGTGGGAGACGAGGGTTTTACCTCATCAGTGCATCAATGGCGCCTCGCCCGCAGACGCAATCTCAGCCTTGTCGATATCACCAGCTTTCATGTCATGCGCAGGCATCAAATCACCAAGGCCCTAAGCTTTGATGCCCACTTTGCTGAGGAAGGATTTGAGATTCCTATTTAAAGGCTCAAATCTCAACCCGGCCACTTCGACTCAGTCTGCCCCCGGGTTCATCCGCCGATTGCAGATGGCTACAACTCGGTCTTCCCCAGACCTCGTTTCACTGTCTTGGTTCCCTATTTCCAATTTTCCCTTCCCTTTTCAATCTCACTTTCACTATCCCCATTTCCAATTTCCTTATTTCTAATTCCCCAATTTCCTTATTTCTAGTTTCTAGATTTCTAGATTTCACTATTTTCCCCTCTCCGCTCAGCCCAATTTTTCCCTCACTGCTCATTCTTCATTTTTGACGCCACTTCCTCCCGGAAGCCGTGGCGCCCTCTGGGCTACGATTTCATCGTAGTCTACCGCGCGCCATCCCAGGCGCTTGGTTCATTTTTTGACTCTCTTGGGTCAGTTCTTAGCCTTTCCCCTCTGGCACTCGACGCTCGACCCTCGTCTTTCGATTGACGGCACTTGCCTCCCGGCAAGCCGTGCCGCCCTTTCAGGGCTGCCTTAGGCAGTCTACCGCGCTTCTTCCCAGGCGCTTGGTTCAGCTCCTAACAGCCTAATAGCCTAACAGTCCAATAGCCTTCATTCATCATTCATCATTTTGCATTTTCCGCTTCCCTCCACCCCTGCACCATCAACGGAGGATCCTTGAAGAGGTTCCAGCAGAGGTGATCGAAAATCGAGCGGGGGAATCTGAAGGGCTGCTTGGAGAGAAGATCACGGATCTGAAATGAAAGGAAATTCCTATCAAGGGGGCCATTGTGGCTTCTGGCGACCTCTGCCAACTCCCTCATCCGCTTCCAGCCTCCCGTGTTGGTCTTTGTATCCTCATAGTAACGGATATCTGCCAAGCGTTCCGGGATTGCCACGATCTTACCCTGCTTTGAGAGCTTGATGAGAAGATCCCAGTCCATCACATAGTGCAGAGACTCATCTAGCCCCCCAACCTTCCAGTAGGCATCACGCCTGAAGAACATGGCCGGTTGCACGCCTTCGAAGGCCTTATTGATTCTCCCCGGGAGGGCACACTTGGGCTCCACTATCTTCATCAGGTTGCCATCACGACTCACCCTGCCACCACTGCCACAGATGACGACTGCATTCGGGTTTTTAGAGAATGCCTCGGCCACTGTGCGGAGAGCACCAGGCAGCAACACATCATCAGAGTTCAGCCACCCAACTATCTCTCCAGTTGCCACCCTCATCCCCTTATTGATCGCATCACTCTGGCCACGGTCAGGCTCGACAAAGAGCTTCAGCTTCCCCTCTGCCTCTGCCTTCCTCCAGATATCGATCACCCCGTCAGTCGATCCTGCATCATAGACGATGTGCTCTAGATCCTGATACTGCTGCACATCCAGCGAGGCCAGCATCTCAGGAGCAAAAACAGCCTGATTCAGGCTTGGGGTTATAAG
>JBAPTI010000099.1:0-8407 GCA_049282095.1 Chthoniobacterales bacterium | reverse complement strand
GGCATCGAGAGGGAGAGGAGGCGCTCCTCCTTGTTTCCCAGCGTGTGGGGCCTGAGCCTGCGGAGGCGGCCGAGCGGAATAAGCCAGTCGCCCAGTACCGGATCCTTCAGGAAAGCCGCGAAGGTCTCGTCCGGGATCTCCTGGATCTCAGGGGCCATCCAGGAGCAGGCTTCGCTGATCTTTGCACAGAGCGAGGAGAGTCTGCCGTCGCGGTCGAGGGAGGCGTCGTTGGAGCTGTCCTCGGAGAGTCGCAATCCGGCGTATTGAGCAAGTCGCTCGGTGGAGCGGTCGAGCGACTTCTCGAATTCCAGAACCGCGGCAAGGTCGGCGGCGCTCCGGCCCAGCGTTCCCTTGAATCTTCCGATGCCGTCATGGCGGGAGGAGAGATCCTTGAACTCCGCTTCCCAGGCGGCGTCGTCCGGGAAGATGGGGGTGAGATCCCAGGTATCCGCGACGGGAACCTCGGAACGGGTCTTCAGCGTGGAAGTGCCACCCTCCCCGGAGAGGTCGGCGATGAGTCGGGGAGCGGCGGCGGATCGCATGGAGACTACTTCTGAGCCTTTCCCTGGGAGGCCACGGCGGCTGCTGCCGCGGCGATCGCCTCTTGATCACCCAGATAGTAATGGCGGATCGGCTTCAGGTTGTCGTCGAGCTCGTAGACCAGGGGAATGCCTGTCGGGATGTTCAGGGCAAGCACCTCCTCCTCGGAGAGATTGTCGAGATACTTCACCATGGCGCGGAGGGTGTTCCCGTGCGCGGTGACGAGAATCTTTTCACCGCGCTTCACGGCGGGTGCTATCTCCTCATGCCAGTAAGGCAGCACTCGGTCGACCGTGTCCTTGAGGCACTCGGTGAGGGGAAGTTCCGCCGGGGGCACGTTCCTGTAGCGGGGGTCGTGTCCGGGGAAACGCTCGTCGATCTTCTCGAGGGCCGGAGGCGGCACATCGTAACTGCGTCGCCAGATCAGCACCTGATCGTCGCCGAACTTGGCGGCGGTCTCCGCCTTGTTGAGGCCCTGAAGGGAGCCGTAGTGCCGCTCATTCAGGCGCCAGGAGCGCTCGATGGGTATCCAGAGTTCGTCGAGTTCGTCCAGGATCATCCAGTTCGTCCGCAGCGCGCGCTTGAGAACGGAGACAAAAGCACGGTCGAAGGAGTAGCCCTCCTTCCTGAGGAGTTCGCCGGCGGCCTTGGCTTCACCGAGGCCCTTCTCGTTCAGGTCGACATCAGTCCAACCGGTGAAACGGTTTTCTCGGTTCCAGGTGCTTTCGCCGTGGCGGATGAGAACTAATTTATGCATATCGGTTGACCCTACACAAAAAGCTCACCCCTTGGAAAGGGCTAGGGAACACCGGGATTAAACCCGGATTGCGCAATAGAGCGGTGTTGACAGGTTTGAGCGGTTCATCCGGATGGTGAGTCCCTGGAAGGGTTAAAAGCGTTACACCCTTAAAAGGTTACAAGGGGCTGAAGTCCGAGGCCGAATGGAACTCATGCAGGCATCTTTTGACGACGCTATCACTGACATTCCCCTCCCGAATCTCGGGTCAGGGATCTCCCGGATCCATGTTGACGCCACTTGCCTCCCGGCAAGCGGTGGCGCCCTTCGGGTCCCGGATACGCGGGATCTTACGCGGCTCTTTTGTACTCGCTTGCTCCCGCAAGGCTCACCCTTTGGGTCCACCTTCGGTGGCTACAACTCGACCACCCCATGGTCTCGTTTCAGAGCCTTGGTTGTAACATTTTCACTTTTTAACTCTTTTAACGCCGCCTCCCATGATCTCAGCATTTCCCAATGCAAATTCTGGGTTAAATCCCAAACCGCTTACCTTTTCAGCCACGGTTTCAGGGCTATCCTAAGCTTCTGTTCATCCCCGAAGGTGAACTCTTCCCCGAGTTGAAGTGGGAAGGTGGTTCCGGAGGGGGTGATGATTTCCAGGATGAGGGAGCGTTTTCCCGGGTTCTTTCCGATGGCTTCGATGATCTTGGGGAGATCCGCTTCGCTGAGGGTGGTGCGGTCGATGCGAAGTCGGAGCGGCTTCTTGGAGGGCTTGGGGGCGAGGGTCTTGAAGTCGCTGGCGTTGGCCCTGATGGAGCCGTCGTTGGGGGTGACCCGGACGGTGCAGGAAATGACGGTGCCGGCCTTGAGGATCTCCTCGTGCTTGGTGAATGACTCGTCCCAAGCGGTGAACTCGAGGGTGCCGCTGTCATCCTCGAAGGTCATCACGCCGAAGGGGCGGCCATCCTTCTTGGTGAAGCGTTTTTCCACGGTGGAGAGTAGTCCCGCCAGCCTGACGCTTCCCTTCTCGGTCATCGCCAGGGCATCGGTCACGGAATCGTATTTTCCGACCTCGATGCTGCCGCGGTAGTCGTCGAGGGGGTGGCCGGTGACGTAGAATCCGAGGAGTTCCTTCTCGTGGGCGAGTTGTTCCGATCGTGTCCAGCGTTCGATGGTCTCTTCGTTCTTGTCTCCCTTGGGGGCGGGTGCGGGGGCTAGATCGGCGAAGGAGTCGAAGAGCGAGACCTGTCCGCTGGCCCGGTCCTTTTGAACGGAGGCGGCCGCCCCCATGGCAGGCTCGATCGCGGCGTCGAGGGCGGCGCGGTGGCGGCCATCCCAGTCGAAGGCCCCCGCCTTGACAAGGCTCTCGAGAATCTTCTTGTTGACCGTCTTGGAATCCAGACGCGAGCAGAAATCCTCCAGCGACTTGAATGGGCCGTTGGCCTCACGGTCGGCGATGGCGGTGGCCATGGCCGCTTCGCCGACGTTCTTAATGGCGGCGAGTCCGAAGCGGATGGCCCTTCCGCCGTGCAACTCCTCGGGAAGGAAGGTGAGGGCGCTCCGGTTGACGTCCGGAGGGAGGATGGAGATCCCCATCCGCGCGCACTCGGTGACAAAGACCGCGATCTTGTCGGTGTTGTTGATTTCGTTGCCTAGGAGACCCGCCATGAACTCGACGGGGTGGTTCGCCTTGAGGTAAGCGGTCTGGTAGGAGAGGAGGCCGTAGGCGGCGCTGTGGCTCTTGTTAAAGCCGTACTGCGCGAACTTCTCCAGGAAGTCGAAGATCGCGTTGGCCTGCTTGGCCGGGATCTGGTTCACCTTGGCGCAGCCTTCGACGAAGGTCTCGCGCTCCTTGGCCATCTTTTCGACATCCTTCTTTCCCATGGCGCGGCGGAGCAGGTCGGCCTGGCCGAGCGTGTAACCGGCCAGGGCACTCGCCGCCTGCTGCACCTGCTCCTGGTAGACGATGATGCCGTAGGTCTCCGAGCAGATCTTCTCGAGGAGAGGGTGGGCGTACTCGATCTTCTTCCGACCCCTCTTTCGCTCGACATAGTCGTCGATGAACTGCATCGGGCCCGGGCGGTAGAGGGCGATCAGGGCGATGATGTCGGTGAAGTGCTCGATCTGGAAGCGCTTGGCGGTGGCGGTCATGCCACCGGACTCCATCTGGAAGACGCCGACCGATTCACCCCTATTGAGCAGGTCGAAGGTCGCCTTGTCATCCATCGGGAGCGCGGAGATGTCGAAGTCCGGGATGCGGCGTCTGATCAGTTTCACCGCGTCATCGATGACGGTTAGGGTCTTGAGACCCAGGAAGTCCATCTTGAGGAGCCCCAGGTCGGTGAGGGGGGCCATCGAATACTGGCTGACGATGTTACCGTCGTTGGCGCGGGTGAGGGGGATGTACTCGGAGAGGTCGCGGTCCGCGATGACGACTCCGGCGGCGTGGACTCCGCTGTTGCGGGAAAGTCCCTCAAGGATGGTGGCGTAGCCCCAGAGCTGCGCGGTCGACGGTTCCTCGTCGACGGCCTTCTTCAGCTCGGGGTTCTTGTCGATGGCCCCGGGCTTCACCTCTCCCTTCTTGGTGCGGGAGGCGAGGGTGATGTCGAGCTCGTTGGGGATCATCTTGGCGATGCGGTCGGCGTCGCCGTAGCTCCATCCGAGGACCCGGCCGACGTCGCGGACGACGCTCTTTGCGCCGAGTGTGCCGAAGGTGATGATCTGGGAGACGGCCATCGTGCCGTATTTCCTGCGGACATACTCGATGACCTCGCCGCGGCGGTTCTGGCAGAAGTCGACGTCGATATCCGGCGGGCTGATACGGTCGGGATTGAGGAATAGCTCGAAGAGCAGACCGTATCGAAGGGGATCAAGGTCGGTGATCCCCAGGACGTAGGCGATGAGTGATCCGGCCGCCGATCCGCGGCCGGGGCCCACGGGGATTCCCTGACTCTTGGCGTAGTTGATGAAGTCCCAGACGATCAGGAAGTAGCTGGTGAATCCTGTCTTGTAGAGAACCGAGAGCTCGAACTCGAAGCGTTCCCTGATGGCGGCATCCTCCATGGCGCGCTCGCCGTAGCGGCGGCGTAACCCCTCCTCGCAGAGTTCGCGGAGGTAACCCTCGCGGGTCTTCCCCTCGGGGGGGAGATAGTCAGGATACTTCGACTTCCCAAACTCGAGCTTCGCGTTGCAGCGTTCCGCGATGGCGAGGGTATTGGAGATCGCATCGGGGCGGTCCGCAAAGAGGGCGGCCATCTCCTCGCCGCTCTTGAGGTAGAGCTCGGGGACGTAGCGCATCCGCTTCTCGTCGTGGATCATTGCCCCGGTGCCGATGCAGATCATGACGTCATGGGCCTCGTGGTGCGCCCGTTCGAGGAAGTGGACGTCGTTCGTGGCGACCAGCCCGAGTCCGAGGTTGCCGGCAATGTCGATCAGTCCCGAGCGGTTGCGCCTCTGCTGTTCGATCCCGTGATCCGCGAGTTCGATGAAGAAGTTTTCCTTTCCGAAGATGTCCCGGTAAGCGGCGGCATTCTCGAGGGCCTTCGCCTCCTGACCCGCACTCAAGGCCATGTTGACCTCCCCCTTGAGGCAACCGCTCAACGCGATCAGCCCCTTGCTGTGACGGGAGAGAAACTCCCGGTCGACGCGCGGCTTGTAATAAAAGCCGTCAAGATGGGCGGCCGTGCTCAGCTTGACCAGGTTGCGGTATCCCTCGTCGTCGGAGGCGAGAAGTGTCATGTGGAAAGCCACATCCTTCCCGCCGTTGGCCGTCTTCTTCTCGTGCATCGAACCGGGGGCGACGTAGATCTCGCACCCGATGATCGGCTTCACCTTCGCCTTCTCGGCGGCTTGGTAGAACTCGACCGTCCCGAAGAGATTGCCATGGTCGGTCAGGGCGATCGCCGGCATCTCGAACTCGGCCGCCTTCCCCACGAGTTGCTCCATCCTGATGGCTCCGTCCAGCAGCGAATACTCGCTGTGGACGTGCAGGTGGACGAAGGGCGTCTGGGACATCTTTAGAGATTAGTTCGGGGATGTTTGCCCGGCAAGGGCGGGAAAAAGCTGAGGGATGAAGGGTGAAATGGCTTTTTGAGCCGATCGCCTCGCATCATCTCGGTGAACGCTCATGCTCTGTTGTCCTGGTTTCATTGCTACCAGCCTTCCCGCGAATCCCCCAGACCCCGAACCCGTGTTCACTAGGGAAGCGCTGATGAAATCCCATGAAGGCCGCTGAAGACCATTTGCTGATTTTTGAAGGCGCGAGTGCTGGGCGATACCTGCAGCGGTCTCGCCCGAGCGAGGAACGCCACAAGAATCGACAAATGGCTTCAGCCCTCCGGGTTGCGGAGATCCAAGCCAAAGGCCACAAAGCCTTTGGATTCGTGGCGTGGCACGGGGGCCATCTGTGTTGGCTTCGCGCTTTGCTTGCCCGGCCGTTGCTTCGCATCCGTTACGGCAGCCCTCTGCGGGGATGCGCCCGCGAAGCCGCCTTGCCCGCGGCCCATTCTTCCCGCAACGGCCTCTATGCGATTTATTCAGCGATTCCCTTGACGTTCGCCGCGATGACTTTGAGCCCGCGCAGGGTGAGGAGGGGATCCACCTTGTCGATGGCCGCTTTGCCACCCCCTTTGCTGGAGAGGCGTGACACCAGATCTGCATCTCCCCCGGTGGCGATGACATAAGGTCGTTTTCCCCCGAAGACCTCGGAGGTCATCCGCGAAACCGTTTCGCGCACCAGACCGACAGCTCCAAGCAGCAGGCCGATCCTGATGGCCTCGGCGGTGCTCTTCCCGACGCAACTACGGATGGAGGTGATTTTCGTCAGGGGAAGGAGGGCTGTGCGCTCATGAAGGGCGCTTGCGGCTGTCGGCAATCCCGGTGCGATGACTCCCCCCCGATAGCATCCCTTGGCATCGATCACGTCGAAGGTGACCGCCGTTCCGAAATCGACAACGATGGCCGGAAGTTTACCGAGTTTGACCGCGGCGGCGGCGTTGGCCAGACGGTCGGCGCCGATCGAGGACGGCTTCGGATAGTTGATGGAAACCCCTCCGGGCACCCTGTGATCGACCCAGACCGGGGGGCAGGGGAGCGATGCGGCGATCATGCGGCTGACTTCGGGAACCACCGAGGCGATGACGGCGCGATCGGCTTTCAGGGATGCCAGATCGGAGGGTTTGAGCTGCCTGGTCGGGATCCGTCGGACGCGGCCGATCCTGCAGCCGCGACTCAGGGCGATCTTGGTGAAGGAGTTGCTGACGTCGATCAGCAGAGTCCTGCCGCCGCGCTTGATGTGGCCACTTTGTTTCAACGCTATCCTCCCGAGGCGTTCGCCAGATCGGCTTCCTCCGGGGGCAGGGCGCCCTGAAATCTCTTTTTGTCGATCGCCTTCATGTAGGCCTCGTGGGGAGTGATGGTCCCGTCGAGCATCTTCTCCCAGATCGCATCATCCATGAACTGCATCCCCTCGGCCTTACCCGCGACGATGACGTCCTGGAGTTTCTGGGTTGCTCCCTCACGGATGATCGCGGAGACGGCGTTATTAACCTTGAGGATCTCGTTGATGGCGACGCGACCCTTGCCGTCCGCCTTCTTGAAGAGAAGTTGCGCCACGACGCCGCGCAGCGAGGAGGCGAGCATCGTGCGGACCTGGGACTGCTGATCGGCCGGGAAGGCGTCGATCATGCGGTCGACGGTCTTGCGGGCGTTGTTGGTGTGGAGGGTTCCGAAAACCAGCAGACCTGTTTCGGCGGCGGTCAGCGCGAGGGAGATGGTTTCCAGGTCACGCATCTCGCCGACGAGCACGATGTCGGCATCCTCGCGGAGCGCGGCCTTCAGTCCTGCCGCAAAGGTCGGGGCGTGCTCCGGAACCTCGCGCTGGGTGATGATGCTCAGCTTGTTGCGGTGGACGAATTCGATCGGTTCCTCGATGGTGACGATGTGGCGGCCGTAGTTGGTGTTGATGTAGTCGATGAGCGCCGCAAGCGTGGTGCTCTTGCCCGATCCCGTGGGTCCGGTGACCAGGACGATCCCGCCGCGCATGTCGCCGAATTCCTTGATGACCTCCGGGACATTAAGCTGTTCCAGGGTGAGGATCTTGGTCGGAATGATGCGGAAAACCGCTCCGTAACCGTGGGCCTGCTTCAGGTAGTTGCAGCGGAAGCGGCTGTTCTCGTCCATCTGGTAGGCGAAGTCGAGATCGCCGGTCTCCTCGTACTTCTGCCACTTCTCGGGCGTGCAGATCTCGCTGAGCATGTAGGCCATCTGCTCCCGGGTGAGCGGGGGTGAATCAGGCCAGATCGGAACGATCTCGCCGTGGCGGCGGATCTTTGGCGGTTGTCCCTCGGCAAGATGAAGGTCGGAGGCGCCGTTTTCGATCAGTGCCTGGAAGAGTTCGTCGATGTATGCCATGAACGTGGGAAGGATGGGTTAGATTCCGCAGACATTCCGCATCTCGGTCTTGTTCTCGGCGCGGTAGAGGGCCTCCTCGGCCGTGATGATCCCCTGCCTGTAGAGTTCCGCAATGGACTCGTCCATGAGGATCATGCCGGCCTTCTTGCCTGTCTGGATGATGCCGGGAAGCATGAAAGTCTTGGCCTCGCGGATGACGTTCGCGACGGCGGGTGAGTTGAGTAGGATCTCCATGGCGACGGCGCGGCCCGTGCCGTCGGCGCGGGGGATGAGTTGCTGGCTGACGATGCCGCGCAGCGATTCGCTGACCATCATCCGGATCTGGTCGCGCTGGTCGGCGGGGAAGACGTCGAGGAGGCGGTCGAGTGTGCGGGGGGCGTTGCTCGTATGGAGCGTTCCAAGCACCAGGTGACCTGTCTCGGAGGCGGAGATCGCAAGCTGGATGGTCTCCAGATCGCGCATCTCTCCCACCATGATGACATCAGGATCCTCACGGAGGGCTCCGCGCAGGGCGGCTGCAAAGGACTTCGTGTGGGTGTGGACTTCGCGCTGGGTGACCTGACAGCCGGCCGAGGGAATGATGTATTCGATCGGTTCCTCAAGCGTGATGATATGATCCCCCCTGTGGAGGTTGATCTCCTGGACAAGGGCGGCAAGGGTCGTGGTCTTGCCGCTTCCCATCGGGCCTGTCACGAGCACGAGCCCGTTGTGGTACTGGGT
>JBAPTI010000098.1:0-5703 GCA_049282095.1 Chthoniobacterales bacterium | reverse complement strand
GGTTTGGCACCTCGATGTCGGCTCATCACATCCTGGGGCTGGAGAAGGTCCCAAGGGTCCGGCTGTTCGCCGGTTAAAGTGGTACGCGAGCTGGGTTCAGAACGTCGCGAGACAGTTCGGTCCTTATCCGCTGTGGGCGCAGGAGAATTGAGGGGTTCACTTTCTAGTACGAGAGGACCGAGAGTGACGAACCTCTGGTGTTCCGGTTGTCGTGTCAACGGCATTGCCGGGCAGCTATGTTCGGAAAGGATAAGCGCTGAAAGCATCTAAGCGCCAAGCCTATCCCAAGATGAGTTCTCCCTGAAGATCCGTGGAAGACCACCACGTTGATAGGTTGCAGGTACAAGCACAGTAATGTGTTCAGCTTAGCAATACTAATGATCGTTCGGCTTAATATGTTCATTTTGGATTTACCTTAAGCAGTAAATCCTTCATGACTCAGACTCATAAATGTTTGGTATTTTTTACTACTATCTGCAGATGTCAGTGAATTCCGATGGTTGGGATCGCAAGATCCCAATCCGCGGTTGTTCCTTGAAAACCTGACAAACGACAATGGCTTTGCTGGGTCTCCAGAGACCCGAAATCCTAAGAGTATTCTCTTACCGGTTTCGTCCTCTGGTGATCATAGCGCGGTGGACCCACCCGTTCCCATCCCGAACACGGAAGTGAAACGCTGCAGCCCCGATGGTAGTGCATCTATAGGTTGTGCGAGAGTAGGACGTCGCCAGGTTTAACGGCCCCGATTGGAGAAATCCGATCGGGGCCGTCCTTTTTTGGTTCTTGGGCTGAAGGTTTTTACAGGGATGAAGGGGATAAAAGAGATGCTCGCCACGAAGTCTTTGTTCCGAGGACTACCCGAGTTTGAGTTAAGGTTTTCTGACATGCCTTCTTACAATCCCCTTCATCCCTGTGCCCAATCCTTTCTCTGCGTCTCGGTGATTGCTTTCTCAGACACGGCCAATAGGGCAGAACTACGGATGCGGGAGAAATCCAATGGGGGGCCGTCCTTTTTTGGTTCTTGGATATTTCATGATTTCCCGAATTCATAAGAGCATTCCCATGGATTCCTTCAACGTTGAGTCCTTTTCCAAGCTCATGCAGCTTTCGGTTTCCCCTGCAGTATTGATCTCCGGGGTCGGCTTGCTCCTGCTCTCGGTCACGAACCGACTTGCCCGCTCCATCGACCGATCCCGGGTCTGCGTGAAGGAATTGGACCATGCAGAGGGAATTCGCCGGGAGGAACAACTCGAACAACTTCACATCCTGCTCCGGCGTGCCGGTTTTCTCCGGACTTCGGTCTGCATGCTGGTGGGGAGCATCTTCCTCTCCTGCCTCATGATCCTACTGCTCTTTCTCAAGGGTTTCGGGGGAATGCACGCCGAGGCGGCCCTGGTCATATCTTTCTTCCTGAACCTTCTGGTTCTTATGGGGTCCGTCGCCTTTCTGCTTGCCGACGTTTTTCTCTCACTCAAGGCGCTTCGGGTTGAAGTCTCGCGCCATGTTCCTTAGTTCTTTGTCCAGCTTCCAACTTGTTGTCATCGGGTTGCGCATTTAGATTTCCGACATGTCCGCCGTCATCCGAGCCAGCGAGGAAGAGCCCCTTTTTCATCTAGGCGAGATTCCTGTCCGCCTGATCACCCTTCTGGTTGCGCTGCACAGCGGCGCGATGATCGCCGTTTCTCTCGTGCTGGCATTGGGTCATGCCGGCTGGATCGATCTCCTGATCTATAACAGCAGCGCGGTGGCGCACGGCCAGATCTGGCGGCTCGTCACATATGCCTTCGTGGCGGTTCCCTCGGTCTGGTTCCTCTTCGAGATGCTGATGCTCTGGTACTTCGGCCGTGAGGTGGAGAACGGTCTTGGTTGGAAGCGATTCGCCATTCTCTATGCGGGCCTGATCGTTCTTGGACCACTGCTGCTTCAGGCCTTCGGCTATGCTGGAATTCCGCAGACTTTTACCGGGGCCCAGGAAGTGAATTTTGCCATCTTTGCCGCCTTCGCCGCGATGCACCCGGGGGCCCAGTTCTTTTTCGGTGTGGCGGCTCGATGGGTGTTCCTAGGCCTTCTTACCATCTCCTCACTCCAGAGGCTTGCCGCTCACAAGCCTGCGGAAGTTGTCGTGCTGCTTTGTTCCAGTCTTCTTGCCATTCTGCTGATGCGGCGGGCCGGGTATGAGGAGCCGTTGCTCGGACATCGATTCAGTTGGTCGATTCCGGGAATGAAGTGGAAGCGCCACGGCTTTTCCGTGATAAACGGAGGGCTCTCCGCATCAACTGCAGGAGCAACCCCATCCAAGGAACAATCAAGCGGCAAAAACTCTAGCGCCGCTTCCGCTACCGATCCGGAGCAGGAGATGGATCGCCTTCTTGAGAAAATCAGCCGCACTGGGATCGGAAGTCTGGATGCTACAGAGCGCGCCGCTCTTGAGCGGGCACGACGGGCCATCCTTCAGAGGGGCGGGGAATCCAACCGCTGAACCCCATACCCGGGAATGAGATGAGCCACGCGGTCGAGGAACTCCGTCGCATCATCGCGCGCCTGAGGGCGCCGGGCGGTTGTCCCTGGGACCGCGAGCAGACATCGGGTTCACTGGTTCCTTCCCTCCTCGAGGAAGCCTACGAGGTGGCCGATGCCATCGAGCGCAACCACTCACCCGATCTTGAGGAGGAACTCGGCGATTTGCTCATCAACATTCTCATGCAGGCGGAGATCGCCGCGGAGAGCGAGACCTTTACCCTTGAGAGCGTGGCCACGGTCGCCTCCGAGAAACTGGTGCGTCGTCACCCCCATGTCTTCGGCGACTCAAGCGCGGCAAGCAGTGAAGCGGTCCTGACCCAATGGGAGGAGATCAAGAAAGCGGAGCGCACCGCAAAGAATGGCGGGATGACCCGGGCAGCTCTCCCTGAGTCGCTTCTTGATGGTGTGGCGCGTGCATTTCCAGCGCTTGTCCGCGCCCAGAAGATCCAGAAAAAAGCAGCGAAGGCTGGATTTGACTGGGAGTGTCCCGAGGATGTGGCGGCAAAAGTCCGCGAAGAGATCGACGAGGTCGAGGCGGAGATCCCCCTGTATCACCAGGGAGGGAACCATCCCGAAACGAAGGCCAGGCTTGCCGAAGAGGTGGGAGACCTTCTCTTTGCCGTGGTGAATCTCGCCCGTTCATTGGGGCTTGATGCGGAGTCGGCACTCCATGCCGCGACCGGCAAGTTCGAGACCCGCTTCCGTTACATGGAGAGTCAGGTTCCCGCCGGAGAGAGCTTCACCGATCTCCCCATGGAGCGGATGAATGAGCTCTGGGAGCAGGTGAAAAAGAGGGAGAAGCAATCATGACGGCGGGCTTCTGTGTCATCAACCCGGAGGGACGCGACGACATCCGGCACTTCTCCTCTGGGGCCGGTTCACCGTGTGACGCCGGCCATCCGCCGGTCAATTATCATGCCTATGCGGCCTGTCATTCCGGGTCATTTCTACGGCATGTCGGAGATCTCCCCACGATGACCGGGGGCGCCCTCGTGCTTCTTCGGAAGCGCAATCTGCGTGCCGTTCTGAAGACCTTGGCAGAGTTGAAAGCCCGGGGGGTGACCTCCCTGATCTCGCTGAAGGAATCGGGATCCCATCAGGTCGCCGATTTTCTCAATGACACAGGACGGGCATTGCTCTTTCGACGGATCTGCACAACGGCTGATGGCTTCCTCTCAAGCACCCCTGAACTGGTCTCCCTCTACCGATCTGCCGGTTGCCGTGGCGGATTTTTCGTCCCAACTCCCTATCCGATGGAGGATCAGGCGTGGGATTTCAGCATCCCTCTTTCCGAGCGTTCCGGGATCTTTGTCGGTACGCGCGAATTCCGCGTCCCGACGCGCAACCACTGGCACGCTGTGGCTCTGGCCGCATCCCTTGCCGGCAGGCATCGGATCCCGATGACCGTCGTGAACAGCGAGGGGCGTCACGGCAGGAAATTGCTCGAGGGATTCCAGAGCCCGGCCGTGGATCTGCGCATCATCGAGGGGCGCATGCCCTACCCGGAGTATCTGCGGATGATGGCGCGCCACCGGATCGTCCTGCAATTGGACGGCAGCGCGGTTCCGGGACAGGTGGCGGGTGATGCGCTTCTTTGCCGGATGCCGTGTCTCGGCGGGAACGGGGCCGTCGATCGTCTGGCTTTTGGTTCCCCCTCCGAGGATCCGGCTGAGGCGGCATCCCTGCTCCTATCCGATGACATCCATTGGGAGCAAGCCGTCTCCACCGCCCTCGCTCGCGCAAGGGAGAGCCTTGGATTCCGCGCCTTAAGCGCCCTGATCGAGCGCGAGGTCGCCTCTCTGGGAATAGGGGAGATCTGAGAACTGGGCACTGAAGGGGCAGGCGGAAATCTGAAGGAACGAGAGTCTGAATATTCGGCTTTCAAGTTTCAGGTTTCAGGTTTCATCCTTCCTTCCATGTCCCTCACCCGTCGCTCCTTTCTAGGAATGCTAGGCCTGCTTCCCGCAGCACGGGCCCTTGGCATTCCATCGGCTACTGCCGTTCTTCCGACTGGCACGGTACCCAGAAGGAAATTCGGGCGACATCAGGAGATGCTCAGTTGCATCGGCTTCGGCGGGCACACACTGGCGCTCGCCCCCACCGTGGGGGAAGCAGCCAATATCGCCCACTATGCCATCGACCAGGGCATCAACTTCTTCGACAACGCCTGGGAGTATCACAACGGACGGGCCGAGGAATGGATGGGGGAGGCCCTCTCCGGGGGATGGCGTGAGCAGGCCTTCATCATGACCAAGGCCTGCATCCATCACGGAAAGCCATACGAGGTCCCCTTTTCCGGCACTGACAAGGAGAAGGCCCTCCAGATGCTTCGTGCCCAACTCAAGCGACTGCAGACCGACCGTATCGACCTCTGGATGATCCACGAGGTGAAGGACGCCGATGTCGAACCGGCCTACGCCCGGGGAGGCATCCTTGAAGCCTTCGATGAGGCCAAACAAAAGGGGTTCGTTCGTTACACGGGATTTACCGGCCACGACAGTCCCGAGGCACATGTGAAGATGATCAAGGGGGGCTACCCCTTCGACGCTTCCCTGCTGCCCGTCTCCGTCCTGGGCAATACTCTCCATGCCGCGGATTTCGATAAGGTTGTCCTCCCGCTGATGCAGGAGAAAGGGATCGCCGCCATCGGCATGAAGGGGTTCGGTGGCAGCAAGCGCGCCAGCCTCCATGGCATGGTCACCGTCCAGCAGGTTGTCGACTACGCGCTCAGCTATCCCGGGGTCACGACGCAGTGCATCGGCATCGACTCCATGCCCTTTGCCCAGCAAGCCGTGGCCGCCGCCTTGAATGCCAAGCCGATGAGCGTCGCGGAGCGCGAAAAGTTCCTGGCGCTGATCCAGGCAAGGGGAGGGGCGGAGTATGCGGCGTTTCTGAAGGAGGGGTACTCGGACGGCGCCTGCTGTGTCGCATAGCGGCTCGCGATCTTGGCGGATAGCTTTGTTGGTCTGCGCTCGCAGTAGTTCACTACAGCTTCACTTGCCCGCCTAGCTCTCCATCCAAGCTTGCGAGCCTATCGTTCCTGAGTTCCTGATTAACCCAGATTTTGCATTAGAGCAGCGTTGACAGGTTTGAGCGTTTCACCCGGATGGTGAGTCCCTGAAGGGTTAAAAACGTTACACCGTTAAAAGGTTAAAAGGGGGCTGAAGTCCGAGGCCGAATTGA
>JBAPTI010000097.1:0-1993 GCA_049282095.1 Chthoniobacterales bacterium | reverse complement strand
TCACCAATATCTCCGGCAACAATGTGATAATTAACACAGGCCTGACCAACACTCTTTCCTCGGGTGGTCTGGTCACCAACGGGGCCATTGTCAACCCGGTGAGCCTCACCAAGTCTGGCGCCGGCATCTGGACCCTCTCGGGAACCAACACCTACAGCGGCGGCACGACCGTCAGTGCCGGAGTGCTCACCATCACCACGACCAATGCCCTGCCCGGTTGGAACACGAGTGGCCGCTACTCCGTGGCGAGCGGAGCGACCCTGGCTGTCGGCACCAATATCACCGACGACAATGTCACGAACATGGTCTACGGCACGACCAACTTCGCCTCGGGATCGGCGATCGGCTACGACACAATGGGAGGCTCCCGCACCCTCTCGCTTGTCCTCTCCAACACAACCAACGGAGCCGGCGTCCTTGGCCTCACCAAGGTCGGAGAGGGTACCCTGACAATCACTAACGCCAACACCTACACCGGCACCACCACCATCTCGGGCGGCACACTCATTGCTTCCAATGCGAGTGCCCTGGGAGCCGCCTCCGGCTCCCTCGCCGTCACTGCCGGCACCCTTAATCTGGCTGGTAATAACATCACCAAGGCCGGCCTGAGCGGCGGCGCGGGAGGCGTGATCACGAATGGTACCGGATCCGCCACCCTCACCCTGGTCAATAGCAACACCTCCTTCGGCACCTATAATGGCACCATCGCAGGCTCCACCGCCCTGCGTGTCACCAACACCGCGATTCCCACAAACGGCTCCTCCGTCCTCACCCTCGGAGCGAGCAACAGCTACACCGGCGGAACCACCATCGGCAACGCCCAGGTCCTCATTACCAACGGTGCCGCCCTCGGTTCCGGAGGAGTCAATGTGACCATCGGTGGTCAAACGAATGCAGCATTCGGAGGCTCACTGGCGCTTGGCGGTGGTGGAGCATTCACCGTCACCAACAACATCACCAACGCCTCTCAGGGCTATGGTGGCTTCGGTGGCGGTGTGGTGAACTCCAGCGGCAGCAACACCATCTCGGGCACCATCACGATGACCGATTTTAATAACTCACGCATCTCTGCAACTGGTGGCACCTTGGTCCTCAGTGGAGGAGTCGTCTTCACGGGTGGGGCGTCCTGGAATAACCCCTTCCATTCGAGCGGGGCCAATATCGTGCTCAACAGCGCGATCACCGGGTCCGCAACATCCATTGGTATCATTGGCAACTCCAGTGGCGGCGGCACATTGATCCTGGGAACCAACAACGCCTGGACCAACACCATGAGTCTCCAATTGGGAAGCGGGCAAAGCTCGGCCCGTGTCGATCTCAACGGCACCGACCAGTCGATTAGAGGCATCTCGTTCGCAAGTGGTCAAACCAATGCATCCGGCGCTTCCATTCTCTCAAGTAACCGGATCTTCAACACCTCGTTCAACCTCTCCACCCTCACAGTGAACAACTCCGGCCCCGTCAATGCCTCCAACACCTTCGGCGGTAACCTGGCCCTTGTGAAGACCAACGTGGGCAATCTCGTCCTATGGGCCTCCAACAACTACACTGGAGGAACCACCATATCAGAGGGAACCCTCTCGGTCTCCAATGCGAACGCCTTGGGAGACGCCTCCGGAACCCTCACCGCAGCGGGTGGCACCCTCAATCTGGGTGCCTTCACGATTGCCCGTAGCGGCTTGGTGACCTTCTCAGGGGGCACGGTGACCAACGGAACCCTCAGCAACAACACCACAGACTTCGCGGGCCAGAGCGGCACCGTCGCGGCCATCCTCGCCGGCAGCGCCGGCCTCACCAAGACCGGCACCGGTACGCTGACCCTCTCCGCCTCCAACACCTACTCCGGCGGAACCACCATCAACGCGGGAACCCTCTCGGTCTCCAATGCGAACGCCCTCGGAGACGCCTCCGGAACCCTCACCGCAGCGGGTGGCACCCTCAATCTGGGTGCCTTCACGATTGCCCGTAGCGGCTTGGTGACCTTCTCAGGGGG
>JBAPTI010000096.1:0-1617 GCA_049282095.1 Chthoniobacterales bacterium | reverse complement strand
GCCGTAGGCGGCGATGACCCACACGAGCAGCTTCGAGCGAAACACGTTGACACCCGAGCTCTGCGCCGCGAGGTCGTTGTCGCGGATCGCCGTGAGCGCGAGTCCGAGGCGCGACCGCAGCAGGAAGTAGACGAGCAGGATCGACCCGACCGCCACGAACAGCGCCAGCAGGTAGGTGCCCGTGATGCGCGTGTCGATCGGGAGCCTGGCGGCGGAGATGACGGTCTTGCCCGAGCCGCCGCCGGTCGCCTGGATGTTGGAGACGACGAGACGTACGACCTCGGCTATGACCCACGTGCCGATGGCGAAGTAGCCGCCCCGAAGGCGGAAGATGAGCGGAGCCACCGGCAGGGCGACGGCCACGGCGAGCAGGCCCGCCAGGAACACCGCAACGAAGGGGTGCAGGTGGAGCACGTCGCCGAGCAGCCAGAGCCCGTAGGCGCCGAGGCCGATGTAGGCCTGCTGGCCGACGGAGATGAGGCCCGCGTACCCGCCCAGCAGGTTCCACATCTGGGCGAGCGCGAGCAGCGTGAACAGCGTCACCAGATTGCGCATGGTGGACACCGGCTGCACGCCGTTGACGAATTGCAGGATGAACGGCCCAGCCGCCAGGAGGGCGACGATGAGGACGCTCACGGCGAGCACGTACTTGTGCATGCGCGTCGAGCGCGCGATGCGGAAGGCCGGTGTCGCCTCCGGTGGAGTGGTCAGCTCGGGCGTGCTCATGCCGTCACCGTCTTCGCGAAGAACCCGCTCGGGCGGACGGCGAGGACCGTGAGAAAGACCAGGTGGCCGACCACGAGCCCCCATCCGGCGCCGAACGCCTGGGTGCCGATCGTCTGCGACATGCCGAGGACGATGCCGCCCAGAAGCGTGCCCCACATGGAGCCCATGCCGCCCATGATGACCGCCTCGAACGCGTAGATGAGGCGGAACGATCCTTGCGTCGGGTCGAACGTGGTGCGGATCGCGAGCAGGATCCCGGCGACCGCGACGGTAGCCAGGGCGATCGCCATGGCCAGCGAGTAGATGTGCTTGTTGTTGATGCCCATCAGCTCTGCCGCTTCACGGTCGTCGGAGGTGGCGCGGAACGCCCTGCCCAGCTTCGCGCGGGCGAGGAAGAACTGCAGCCCCGCAATCACCGCGATCGCGATGACGAACACGATCAGCGGGAACCAGCCGATCGACAGCTGCTTCGTTATCTTCACGCTGATGTTCTCGATCTTGCCGGCGTCCAGACCCTGCGAGTCGGCGGAGAACTTCATGATCAGCGCGTTCTGGATGATGATCGACAGGCCGAAGGTGACCACGATCGGCCGCGTGTCGTCGACCCCGAGCGTGTGGTTCAGCAGCCCGCGCTGCAGGACGTAGCCGACGAGGAACATGATGATGATCGTGACTACGCTCGCCCAGAGCAGGGGCAGACCGAAGGACTGGATGATGAAGAGCGCGACGAACGCGGCGAGGATGCCGAGGTCGCCGTGCGCCAGGTTGACCATGCGCATGACCCCGAACACCAGAGCCAGACCGGTCGCGAACAGGGCGTAGAGTCCGCCCAGGAGCATCCCTTGAATTGCTACATTGGCCCAGATCATGGCGTCACATCCCGAAGTACGC
>JBAPTI010000095.1:0-42683 GCA_049282095.1 Chthoniobacterales bacterium | reverse complement strand
GGCCAGTGCGCCGCGACATGATCGGCGGCACGGGTCCACGCGGCGGGCGGCTCGCTGCTCCAAGAGCTGCGAGGCACCTCAGCACGACTGAGAGCGAGCCGGAGCGGCAGGAGTGTCTCCTTTCGTGTGGCCTGGACCGGAATGACAGGCACCCCGAGTTCAGCGGAGAGACGTTCGGCATTCACCGGCGTCCCCTGTGCCCTGGCGACGTCGATCATGTTGAGGGCGATGATCGTCGGAAGTCCCAACTCCAGAACCTGCGTGACGAAGTAAAGGTTCCGCTCGAGATGCGAGGCATCGATCACGCAGAGGATGCGCTCGGGACGCGGAGTGTCCTGACGAAGATCGAGGAGCACGTCGCGGGTGATCCGTTCGTCGGGAGCGTGGGCCCCGATGCTGTAGCTGCCGGGCAGGTCGAGCAGCTCGATCCGCTCGCCATGCTGTCCGATGAACTGGCCCGACTTCTTCTCCACGGTGACGCCGGGGTAGTTGGCAACCTTCTGGCGAAGCCCCGTCAGGACGTTGAAGAGGGTGGTCTTGCCGCTGTTGGGATTGCCGACGACGGCGTAGGATTTCGCGCGGACTTCGGTCACGGTCGCGGCATCAGCCTCCGCGGGGCCGTGATGGGAAACGGCGACCGCCGTCTTGGTCACCGCAACGACATGGGCGGGCGGAGGGGGTAGCTTGGCCGCACCATCGGGCGCGTTCTCCGTCACCTCCGCCATCACCTGGGCGGCGTCGGCACGCCGGATGCTCAACTCGAATCCCCTCAGGCGGAACTCCATGGGATCACCCAGAGGAGCGCTCCTCAGGAAGGTCACTGTGGTGCCCCGGAGCAGTCCCATCTCGCGAAGGCGCATCGCCAGCGCCTCGTTGCCCGGAAGCCGGGAAACGACGGCACTCTGGCCGGCCTTGAGTTGGGAAAGCGGAATCATGGTTATTCTGCGAGATTGAGACGCAATATCAATCGATGATCAAGGTCAAGACGATCCCCCTCTGTCTTTCGATCCCGAAAACCGTCCCCCCGGGTTACCGGGTTCTCCATTCGTAGCGCGCAGCCGAGCGTTCCCGCCCGACGGCCGACGTGGATTTGCCACGTTCCTCACCCTTGGGCTTGGGGGTCGCTTTCGACACGCGCCCGCCCTTGCTTCCCTTGAAATTCTTGCAGGAGCCGAGCAGGCGGAGCCGGTCGCACGATCCCTCGATGCGGAGCGCCTTCTGCGTGGGTGAAAACCCGAGCCGCCGCGTGATGCAGTTCTGCATGACATCGATGTTGGGATCCTCGAACTCGATGATCTCCCGGCAGTCGACGCAGATCAGGTGATTGTGATGGGGGCTGCGCAGGAAGTTCGGATCGTAGAGCCGCTCCCCGCCACCCAGCGAAATCTCGCGGAGCATCCCGCTCTCCACGAGCAGCAGGATCGTGCGGTAGATGGTGGCGCGGGAGACAGGTCCGTCGCTCTTGCGCAGCTTGGGGATCAGGTCTTCGGGCCGGAAGTGCTCGTGGTTGCGGAAGATGAGCGTGACGAGCGCCTCACGCTGCTTCGTGAAGCGGAGTCCCTTGGAGGCGAAGAAGGTCTGCGCCTGACCGAGGACGGCTTGGAGCGATTGCTGGTCCATGGGACATCACCTTGCTCCGCTTCGGTGCGCGGGGAAAGTCAGAAGTCAAAAGGGGAGGGGATGTTTTCTCATGGACGCAACCCGCCGGGGGTTATCACCCCTGGGAATTCATGCTAGAGAAGGTTTCCCTAAAACTGGACCTGGACGCCGACGTACCAGTTGCGCGGCATTGCCGGGTCGATGCCGGTCTGGGTGATGCGGGTGGTGTACTTGAGGTCGAAGAGGTTGTTGATGCCTCCGATGACGCTGAGCCGGTCCTTCAGGAGATTCACCTCATAGGTGAAGTCCCAGACGTTGTAGGCGTTCATCAGGAATTGCTGGGTGTTGTTGTCATTGGCGTAGGCCGAGGCGCTGAATGTCGAGAGCAGACCCAGCTTCACGCGGTCGCGCCAGTTGTAGAGGGCCCCGACACGGAGAAGGTAGTCGGGGGTGAATGCGGGTGTCTTTCCCTGGAACTGTCCGCTGGTGTAGGTGCCCTGCTGGAGGGTGTAACCCATCGTGAAGAGCACCGAGCCGAAAGTGTCGACGAGGCTGTGGATATTGGCCGTGCCCCCCTGCTTGATGTCGCCGGGTCCGGTCTGCTTGAGCGTCGAGCGGGTGCCTCGCAGGTCGTCGGCGAGACCCACGGCATCGAACTGGAGCATGTTGTCCCATCCGATGGTGGAGGAGTTTCCGATGGTCTGGATGACGGTGATGTTGGGGTTGGGATTCACCGAGCCGATCCGGTTGTAGAAATTCAGGACGAAGTAACTGCTCTGCCACGCGAGCCAAGGACGGGGATTGCCCCGGAAGCCCCCTTCGAAATTCCAAATGATACTGGGCTGAAGGTTGTTCGGTACGAAGACATTGGGTGCGTTGGGGATCGCTTGGCTGAAGGTGACCGGCTTGTACGACTGGGAAGCGTTGCCGTAGGCGGTGATCCAGTCGTTGAACTTGTACTCGGCGCCGAAGCCCGGGAGCGGGACGAAGGCGTAGTTGCTCTCGTTGGAGAGCGGTTGGCCGGCCTTGGTCTTGGAGACGTTCACGCTCTCGTTGATCGTCTGCCAGATGTTCTCGAAGCGGACGGCGGGGATGAACTGGAACTTCCCGAAGACGAAGCGGTTCTCCGTGAAGAAGGAAGTGTACCAGTTCTGCCGCCAGCTCTGGTTGGATAGGGTGCCGGTGGAAGCCCACGGCTGCGCGCCCGTCTGCAGGGTGATGGGGGACTGCGTGTTGTAGAGCATCGCACCGCCGGTAATCGTGTGGGTGTTGCCGAGCCAGTCGTAGTCGTAGCGCAGCTGGGGCAGCAGGCCGAAGGTGTAGAACTGCTGGTTCTGGATCTGGTTGCTCTGCGACGCAGGCCCGGTCGGAATCGTTCCGAAGCCGCCGCCGTTCTGGCGCTTGCTCCAGCGTCCGTAGTAGTTCCACCATCCGCGGAAGCTGAAGAAGGCGCGGTCGCTCAGGTCGTTCTCGTGGATCAGCGAGGCGGCGTAGCGGGTGATGTTGAGATTGTCGTAGAAGCGGGAGGTGCCGGTGGGGTTCGAGTTCCAGTTGACCGCGTTGGGGCCGGTTGCCTTGGTGAGTCCGCCCGGTTCCTGGTTGTAGTTCTGGTAGGCGTCGACGATCAGGTAGGTGCGCTTCGTCGCCTGCGCTCCCCAGGCGAGCGTGCCGCTCCAGTTGTTGACCGTCCAGGAGCTGTTGGCCTGGCGGAATCCGTCGGTCTGGCGGTGGTTGTAGTAGCCGTAGTAGCCGAGTTGGCCCACGGTTCCTCCGAGCTCGGTGAAGTTGGCGAAGTAGTTGAAGCTTCCGACCGTATTGAGCGAACGGAGCCGGAACGGGGTGTCGAGAGGCGGCTTCTCCATGATGTAGTTCACCGCGCCGCCGGGCTGGGGTCCGTAGAGGAGGGCGGCGCCGCCCCGGATGATCTCAAGTCGCTTCACCCCGTCGATCGGCGGCGTGTAGTAGGATTCCGGGTATCCGAACATGTCGGCGTGGATTGGGATCCCATCCTTCAATACCTGCATCCACTGCATGCGGTCCGGGGGCAGACCGCGTGTGCCGATGCTCACCAGGGGCGTGGACTCCTCGGAGAGGACGATGCCCGCCGTCGTCTGAAGGGCCTGTCGGTAGTTGTTGTTGTTGATCTGCGGCAGGAGGTTGGGGTCGATGTTGTCGGTTCGCTTCCCGGCAAAGATCTCCGCCCCCTCGACATCGGGGAGGAAAGGACCGTCCTCGGGGGGCTGGAGCTTGTCGATCACCTGCACGGTCTCCATCCGTCGCACCGCCGCCGCCGAAGCGCTCTGATCCACGGGTGCCGCAACCGATGCATTGGTTGGTTCGGCGGCCGCTTGCAACGTAGGAATGACTGCGAGATATGCAGTCATTACGGAGACGGTGAGGGCTGTAAGAGGGCAAGGGAGCGACGCAGTGAGATTCATGGGGCGAGGTGAATACATGAGATTGAGACCCAGTCGCAATAATATTTCTTGAGAATGAGACCCAGTCGCAGTACACAATATTCCTCCGTTTCGAAAAATCCCATGACAACCACCCTGGCCTGCGAGCTTCTGAGCACCCATTCCGGTCGACGCACATTCGACTGGTTTTGGGGGTTTGTCGCCCTCTCCACGGCACTCCATCTGGCGGTGGTCCTGCTGGCGGTCAGCTGGCATCCCGTCCGTCCGCTTCCGGAGAAACCGGAAGATCCCGGCATCGAGGTCGACTTCGTCATCGATGCGGCACCGGCAGCCACAGCACCTGCCAGCACCGCGCTGGCCGAGGAAAAGGCCCCGATCACCCCCCTCGCCAAGCCCGAGGAGAAGATCGTGGCGAAAACCTCCCCATCGCCGGCAGCCCAACCCGTGATCGCAGCCCGCAACCCCAACACGGGATCATCGACGGCCCGCGGAGTGGCCGTTCCCGCGCCGCACGGAAATCCTCGGCCGGAGTACCCCGAAATGGCCAAGCGAAAGGGATGGCAAGGCGAGTGCCTGCTGCGCGTGGCCGTGTCGCCGGATGGGAAAGCCTCGGCCGTTTCGGTTCACCGAAGCTCGGGCTACGCCTCACTGGATCAGGCTGCGCTTGCGGCGGTGCGGCGCTGGAGATTCCTTCCCCAATCCGTCGGCGGAACATGCGTGGCCTCCACGATCGAAGTGCCGGTCAACTTCAGCCTGCTCTGATCCGGGATAACCCCGGGATGCGCAATGAAAACATTACAACGGGTCAGGAGCGTTCACCAAGATGGCGGGAGGAAACCGGGTTAAAAAGTTGAAGCGTTGAAACGTTACAAAGGGCTGTCAGCAGGCCCTCATTCCCCTCTCCAAGCCGAGCCATGATCAGGATGCTTCTTTATGGCATCATATCAACTTCAGGTTCAGGGGTTTTCCGGTTCCACCTCGTAACCTTGTAACGTTTCTAACCAATTTAACTCCCTTTTCCGGGACCTTCGGGTTCCTAACGCAATTTTTGGGATAACAAAATTAAGGCGTGTAGCGCTGGGCGAGCGGGAGGCGGCGTCCCATGCCGAATGCGCGGCCGGTGACCTTGAGTCCCGGCGCGGCCTGTTCCCGCTTGTATTCGTTCCGGTCGATCATCGCGGTAATGCGCCTCACCAGCGCCTCGTCATGGCCCTTTGCCACGATAGCGCTCACCGGAAGATTCTCCTCCACATAGAGCGAGAGGATGGCGTCGAGCTCATCGTAGGGCGGCAGGGTGTCCTGATCCTTCTGGTCGGGTCGCAGTTCGGCGCTCGGCGCCTTCTCGATCGTCGAGACGGGGATGATCTCGCGGTCGCGGTTGATCCAGCGGGCGAGGGCGTAGACAAGGGTCTTGGGCAGATCGGAAATCACGGCCAGACCGCCGCACATGTCGCCGTAAAGAGTGCAGTAGCCGACGGCCAGCTCGCTCTTGTTGCCCGTGGTCAGCAGAAGACTTCCGAACTTGTTGGAAAGGGCCATCATCGTGATCCCGCGGAGCCGGGCTTGCAGGTTCTCCTCGGTGGCATCTTCGGGGCGACCCTCGAAGGCTTTGGAGAGCCCCCTCGTCATCACTTCATAGGATTCTGTGATTGGCAAGTTAAGACACTTGATGCCAAGTGTTTCTGCGAGCAGGAATGCATCTTTTACGCTTCCTTCCGAGGAGTAGGGGCCGGGCATCGCCGCACCGGTGACATGCTCCCTCCCAAGTGCCTCCACGGCAAGTACGGCGGTGAGGGCCGAGTCAATCCCTCCGCTCAATCCCAGAACCGCACTCTTGAAGCCGCACTTGCGGAAATAATCCCGGAGACCCAGAACAAGCGCATGGTAAAGTTCCCAAAGATCATCCCGGTGATCCGGAAGGAAAGGGGCGCTTGGCTCTTCCAGTACGGCCAATTCTTCCTTGAAACCCGCCAACTCCCGGCAACGGTTGCCATCCCCGGAGATCGCCACAGAGTGCCCGTCAAAGACCAACTGGTCGTTACCGCCGACTGAATTGCAATAGTAGATTGCAACTCCAAGTCTCTTTGCCTGAGCATTTAACATCTGCAGACGGCGTGCAGGCTTGCCATACTGGAAGGGGGAGGCGCTCAGGTTCAGCAGGATCTCTGCCCCTGCCTTGATAAGATCCGCCGGAGGATCAACTCGGTAGAGCGGACCGGGAAGGAACTCCGGAGTCCAGAGATCCTCGCAAATGGTGATTCCGATCCGGCGTCCTCCGAAATCGATCGGTGCGCTTGCGGCGCCCGGCTCGAAGTAGCGGGCCTCGTCAAAGACATCGTAAGTGGGGAGCAGTCGCTTGTGGATGATCGCGGGCGGCTTCCCTTTCTCAAGGAATGCCGCGGCGTTGTGAAACGGCTTTCCGTGGCCGGTGGTGTTCCGGTCGATGAAGCCGACGACCAGCGGGACCTCCCCGATGGATGCATGGATCTCTGCAAGCGTGGCCAGATTCCTCTCCACGAATTCGCCAGCAAAGATCAGATCCAGCGGCGGGTAACCCGGGATCGAGAGCTCGGGCGTGATCACCAGTTCCGCACCATCAGCCACCAGGGAACGGTAGGCGGAGAGGATCGCCGCGGAGTTCCCGGGGAAATCACCGACCGTCGTGTTGATCTGGGCAATGCCGATTTTCATTGAGCACACGCTACCAGAGCTCTCCTCCTCATGCGTTACTAAAGTGTTCCCTATCGGAAAGCGATTCATAGGGCACGCGGCCAGTTCTTCCCGCAACGGCCTCTATGCGATTTAATCAGCGTTTCCTTATGCTTTTCGGCTAATCTCCTTCATCCCCGTGAGAAAACCCATACCATCCCCCGAACTTCTCCCCCTCCTCGGCTCCCATGTGCCGACCATCGGAGGCGTCTCAGCGGCCATCGACCGCGGTGTCGGGATCGGCTGCACGGCAATGCAGATCTTCGTGAAGAACAACATGCAGTGGTTCGCCAAGCCGCTTCCCGAAGAGGAGGCGAAGGGCTTCAGGGAACACCCGCTGCGCGGTAAACTCGGTGCCGTCGTCGCGCATGCCGGATACCTGATCAACCTCGGCGTCGAGGGGACCGAGAACCACGAGAAATCACTGCGCTCCCTCTCCGACGAGATGCTCCGCTGCGAACAGCTGGGTATCCCCTCCCTGGTACTCCACCCCGGATCCCATCTCGGTGCCGGCATGGAAGCCGGCATCGCCTGCGTTGTGCGGAACCTGGATCGTCTGCATGCCGAGCATCCGGAGTTGAAGGTGCGTATCACGCTCGAGACCACGGCGGGGCAGGGGGCCTGCATCGGGGCGCGTTTCGAGGAGATCGCGGAGATCCTCTCCGCCGTGAAGGATCCAAAGCGTCTCGAGGTCTGCCTCGACACGGCGCACGCCTTCGCCGCCGGCTACGACCTCGCGGCGCCCAAGGGTGCCGCCAAAACTTTCGCCGAGTTCGACAGGATCGTGGGCCTCAAGCGCCTGACCGTACTTCACATCAATGACTCGAAAGCCGCGCTCGGCTCACGCGTCGACCGCCATGACAACCTCGGCAAGGGAAAGATCGGCCTCGACACCTTCCGGTGGATCATGAACGCGCCCGAGTTGGCCGCGATCCCGAAAATCCTCGAAACCCCCAAGGGGAAAGACCTCGCTGAGGATGTGGAGGCGATGAAGCTGTTGCGTGGCTTTTTGAAGAAAGACTGAAGGCCCAAAAGATATAATCAGGAAATCAGGAATGGCAGAAGAGAGGTCTAAACCGGCAAGCAACCTATACGGCTCAAGCGAAAGTTAATCGAAAACCTGATTCATGAATTTTGCTGTGGATTCTAGTGTTCATCTTTTCCCGAGTTCCTGATGCGTGAGCAGGCAAGCAATTCCTGATTAATTATCTCCCGGTTAATCCAATTGATTTTCCCCCCGCCCGCTTTTAAAAACCTCAACCCATGTACGAAGAGAACGAATCCTCCTACTCAAACGCCTACCGCCAGTATTCCAGGGACAATGTCCTTGAGAGCCGCGAACTGCAGGTTGAGCGAAAGTTTTTCCGCCTCGAAGTCCGCGAGAACGACCGCGGGCGCTTCCTGCGCATCACCGAGGAGAACCAGGGACGCCGCAACACCGTCATCGTCCCCGACTCCGGCTTCGGGGATTTCGCGCGCGTCGTGAGCGAAGTGCTCGCGGGACAAAACCAGGAATAAAACCAGGGATAACCCCCTCCTCGCGGATCAGGGTGATCCGCAGAGCGACTGCCGGTCAAGAGCGACAAAAAACAAGGTCCCTGTCGATTCGATCAACAGGGACCTTGCTGAAACGGATCGGGAAACTAAACCGCCGTGCCCCTCTTTCTTCCCAGGTCGTAGCGATCCTGGTTCATGACCTTGGCCCAGGCGGCCACGAATTCCTTTACGAAGAGCCCCTGCGCATCGCTGCTGGCATAGACTTCCGCGAGGGCGCGCAGTTGGGAATTCGACCCGAAGACCAGGTCGGCGATCGTTCCCGTCCACTTGAGCTTGCCGGTCGCCCGGTCATGTCCCACCAGCACGCCGGCGACGGTGTCGGACTTCCTCCACTTCGTGTTCATGTCGAGGAGGTTGACGAAGAAGTCGTTGGTCAATGTTTCCGGACGATCGGTGAACACACCGTGCTGTAACTGCCCGAAGTTCGCACCCAGAACGCGCAGGCCGCCGATGAGCACCGTCATTTCCGGAGCGGTGAGGGTAAGCAGATTGGCGCGATCGAGAAGCAACTCGGCGGCATAGGGTTCGTGACCCTTCCGGAGATAATTGCGGAACCCGTCCGCGACCGGCTCCAGCACCGCGAAGGACTCGACATCGGTCTGCTCTTGGGAAGCATCCGTGCGACCCGGCGTGAAGGGAACCTTCAACGCGTGGCCCGCCTTCCTCGCGGCTTCCTCGACGGCGGCTGCGCCGGCCAGAACGATCAGGTCGGCAAGCGAGACTTTCTTTCCGCCGGAATGGGCGCTGTTGAATTCCTGCTGAATCTTGGCGAGTGCCTGCAGGACCTTGGCAAGTTCTGCGGGTTGGTTGACCTCCCAATCCTTTTGCGGGGCAAGGCGGATGCGCGCGCCGTTGGCTCCGCCGCGCTTGTCGCTGCCACGGAACGTGGAGGCGGAGGCCCAGGCGGTCGTGACCAGCTGTGAAACGGTGAGTCCGGAGGCGAGGATGCGTGACTTGAGGTCGGCGATCTCGGCCTCCCCGATGAGCGGGTGATCGACCGCGGGGATCGGATCCTGCCAGATGAGTTCCTCCGCGGGGACATCGGGCCCGAGGTAGCGGGCGCGCGGTCCCATGTCGCGGTGGGTGAGTTTGAACCAGGCGCGCGCGAAGGCGTCGGCGAACTGGTCGGGATGCTCGAGGAACCGGCGCGAGATCTTCTCGTAGGCGGGGTCGAAGCGGAGCGAGAGGTCGGTGGTGAGCATCGTCGGCAGATGATGCTTCGAGGGATCGGCGGCGTCCGGGATGTCGGCCTTCGCGTTCTTGGCGACCCACTGGTTGGCTCCGGCGGGGCTCTTGGTCAGCTCCCACTCATACTTGAAGAGGTTCTCGAGATAGTAGTTGCTCCACTTGGTGGGGGTCTGCGTCCAGGTGACCTCGAGGCCGCTGGAGATCGCATCCCCACCCTTGCCGCTGCGGAAGTTGCTGATCCATCCGAAGCCCTGCTCCTCGATGGGGGCGGCTTCCGGCTCGGGACCGACATGGCTGGCGGGTCCGGCTCCGTGGCACTTGCCGAAGGTGTGACCGCCGGCGATGAGGGCGACCGTCTCCTCGTCGTTCATCGCCATGCGGGCGAAGGTCTCGCGGATGTCCTTGGCCGCGGCGATGGGGTCGGGATTGCCGTTGGGACCCTCGGGATTCACGTAGATGAGTCCCATCTGCACGGCGGCAAGGGGGTTCTCGAGGTCGCGTTCGCCGGAGTAACGCTCGTCGGCGAGCCAGGTCTTCTCGGGGCCCCAGTAGATTTCATCCGGCTCCCAGACATCCTCGCGCCCTCCGGCGAAGCCGAAGGTCTTGAAGCCCATCGACTCGAGGGCGACATTGCCGGTCAGGATCATCAGGTCGGCCCACGAGATTTTCTGCCCGTACTTCTGCTTGATCGGCCAGAGCAGGCGGCGTGCCTTGTCGAGGTTCACGTTGTCGGGCCAGCTATTAAGGGGCGCGAAGCGCTGGGTGCCGTTCCCCCCGCCTCCGCGTCCGTCGGCGATGCGGTAGGTGCCGGCGCTGTGCCAGGCCATGCGGACGAAGAGCGGGCCGTAGTGGCCGAAATCGGCGGGCCACCACTCCTGCGAATCCGTCATGAGCGCGTGGAGATCCTTCTTGAGGGCCTCCAGATCAAGGCTCTTGAACTCCTCGGCGTAGTTGAAGCTCTTCTCCATGGGGTTGAAGAGCGGGGAATGCTGGTTCAGGATCTTGAGGTTGAGCTGTTCGGGCCACCAGGCCGCGTTTGTCCGGGCTCCGGCCACGGCTTGCTTGCTGGTACCGCCGGAGAAGGGGCACATGGATTCGGTCGTCATGGGTTTTGTCTCTTGTGAGGTGTGAAGGTTGGGTGGGGTGAACAGAATGCCTGTGACTTATAAATTAACAGGAATGACGGTCATTGTTGAAAGACTGTTTTCCTCTGGTTATCATAGGATTTCCCTATGGAAATGCACCAGCTCCGCTATGCTGTCGCGGTGGCCCGCTCGGGAAACTTCTCCCGCGCGGCGGAGCAGTGCCATGTCGCCCAGCCGTCGCTGAGCCAGCAGATCCTAAAGCTGGAGGAGGAGCTCGGGGAGCGCCTCTTCGACCGCACGAAGCGCGAGGCAAGACTCACGCCCCACGGCGAGGTCTTCCTGCGCAGGGCCGTCCGGATCCTTGAGGAAGTCGATGCGGCGAAGCGGGATGCCGAGGATGCCAAGCAGCTGCTCTCCGGCACCGTCACCATCGGGGTGATCCCCACCATCGCACCCTACCTATTGCCGAAGGCGACCGCGGCCTTCATGAAGCGCTTCCCCGGTGTCGAGATCGCGGTCCATGAGGAGACCACGGCGCGCCTGCTGAAGCTTCTCCACGGGTATGAAGTCGACCTCGCCATTCTCAGCACCCCCTTCGAGCAGAAGCGCCTGACGAGCCGCCACCTGCTCACCGAGGAACTGCTGATCGCCCTGCCGCCGGGCCACCCCCTTGCGCGGAAGCGGAGCCTGCAGCCGCGCGATCTGGAGGAGGAGAGGCTGATCGTCATGCAGGAGGGGCACTGCCTCGGCGATCAGGTCCTCGGATTCTGCGCACGCGGTGATGTGCGTCCCGGGATCAGCTTCCGGAGCGCCCAACTCGAGACCCTTCAGTCGCTCGTTCATGCCGGCATGGGGGTCTCGCTAGTCCCGGCAATGGCCGCCCGCCGCGGCCATGCGGAGAAGCCGGTTTACCGTTCCCTTTCCGGAAAGAAACCCGGGCGCGCCGTCGTGGCGGCTTGGCCGAAACAGCGCCCTCCCGGCCGCGCCGCCTCGGAATTCCTCAAGCTTCTGCAGAACCCGGGCAAGGATCCCCGCCCCGCCAAACAATGAGTTCGCGCGAAGATCTCGACATGCTGCTGGCCTCTCCCGCCCCCGTGCTGGCGCTGGCACCGATGCAGGATGTGACCGACCTGCCGTTCTGGCGGCTGATGACCCGCTATGGCGGCGCGGATCTCTACTACACGGAATACTTCCGGGTCTATCCGACCTCGCGGCTCGACAAAGCGATCCTCGAATCGATCACGAAGAATCCCACGGGCCGACCCGCCATCGCGCAGATGATAGGCAACGACATCCCCTCGCTGGTGAGGAGCGCGAGTGAACTGCAGAACCATCCCATCGCGGCGATCGACCTGAATCTTGGCTGTCCCGCACCCGTCGTCTACCGCAAGTGCGCGGGCGGAGGACTGCTGCGCGACCTGCCCCGGATCGACGGAATTCTCGGCTCCCTGCGGGAAGCGATCCCGGGAAAGTTCACCGTCAAGACACGCCTCGGATTCGACGCGGAGCGGACGATTGAGTCGCTCCTTCCGCTGTTTGCGAAGCACGCGGTCGACCTTGTCACCGTGCATGGGCGCACCGTGCTGCAGATGTACCGCGGGGGCATCAGGCACGACCTGATCCGCCTTGCCGTGGAGTCCCTCGACTGCCCCGTGCTGGCCAACGGGAATGTCTCCACGCCGGGCGATGCGGAATCGGCACTCCGGGCGACCTCCGCGAAGGGCCTGATGATCGGTCGCGGCGCGGTGCGCAATCCCTGGATCTTTTCCCAGATCCGCGACCATCTGGCCGGCAAGCCCGTTCGGTTCCCCACAGGCAGGGAAGTCCTCGCCTACATCCACGATCTCTACGAGTCGGTCTGCGACCCGACGATCCCCGAGCCCAAGGGGGTCCAGAAGATCAAGAAATACGCCAACTTCCTCGGCGAGGGGATCAGTCCGGAATTCCTCCACGCCGTCCGCCGCGCGGGAAGCAAGGAGGAGTTCTTCGCCCTCTGCCGGGAGCATCTCGATCATGATCGGCCGATGCAACTCGATCCAAAAATAATCAGGAAATCAGGAAATCAGGAAAAAGAGGGGTGCGGGACCCCCTCCCTTAGACGATGATTCCAATCACTCAAATTTCCCTGACCTAACAGTCTAATAGTCTAACAGCCTAACCCTCTTCACTCCCCGCATGTTCGAAATCAAACGCCGCGAAAAGATGGTCGAGCGCGCCCTCCTTGTGGGCGCCCACTTCGAGGCGGCCGGACGGGAGGATGCCGACGACCTCCTCACCGAGTTGGGCGAGCTGGTACGCACACTCGGCGTCCCGGTGGTCGGTAGGCAGCTCGTGCAGATCCGCGAGCCGCAGGCCCGTTACCTCCTGGGCTCAGGCAAGGCGGAGGAGATCTGCGAGCACGCCAAGTCGCTCGGATGCGATGTCATCATCTTCGACAACGAGCTGACCCCGGCCCAGCAGCGCAACTGGGAGAACCTCGCCAAGATCACCGTGATCGACCGCCAGGAGATCATCCTCGATATCTTCGGCGCCCGGGCCCAGACCCGCGAGGCGAAGATCCAGGTGGATCTCGCCCGCATGACCTACTCGCTCCCGCGCCTGACCCGCGCCTGGGGCCACCTCGGCAAGCAGGGCGGCGGCATCGGCTCCAAGGGTGAAGGCGAGAGCCAGCTCGAGCAGGACAAGCGCAAGATCCGCGGCCAGATGGACCGCCTCAAGCGCGACCTCGTCGAGGTGCGGCGCAACCGCGCCAACCAGCGCAAGGACCGCAAACGCGCGCCCGTTCCCAACGCCGCGATCGTCGGGTACACCAACGCCGGCAAGTCCTCGCTCCTGCGCCGCCTCACGGGTGCGGATGTCCTGGTCGAGGACGCCCTCTTCGCCACACTCGACACGACGACGCGCAAGATCGACCTCCCCAACAGGCAGCCGCTGCTCCTCACCGACACGGTCGGATTCATCCGCAAGCTGCCGCACCAGCTGGTCGAGTCGTTCAACGCCACGCTCGAGGAGGCGGTCATGGCCGACTTCCTCGTCCACCTGCTCGATGCCTCCCATCCCCGCGTGCTCGAGTTTCACGGCACCACGATGAAGGTGCTGGAGGAACTAGGCGCCGACACCAAGAAGACACTCACCGTCTTCAACAAGATCGACCGCGTCGAGGATCCCCTCACCAGGGCGATGCTGCGGAACACCCACCCCGACGCCCTCTTCATCTCCGTCCACTCAGGCAAGGGACTCGACCTTCTCGTCGACAAGCTCGGCGAACTCGTCGGCAACGGCAGCCAGCAGATCGTGCTTCATCTGCCGCACGACCGCTCCGATCTCCTGGCCCGACTCCATCGCGAGGGCGTGGTGCACGAGACCGACTACGAAGAGGAGTTCAGCCGCATCCGCGCCACCGTCCCCGCGCGTCTTCGCGAGCTGGTGACGCCGTTTTCCGTCGCATGAGCTGCGGACATTCCGTGCAGGGCGATCCGACGCCCCGACACGCGCGATGGTTTCCTGCTTCCCCAGAGGCACTCCTCTCATGCTAGTGTTACTGACCATCCGATGAGCGACGAATCCAACGCACCCGCCGATCTTTCCAATCTGGGAATTGATCTTTCCCAAATGTTCCGTCCTTCCTGGACGACCGAAACGGCCGGCACATCCGATGCCACCGCGAGGCTCGCCGCTAAATTCGACGAAGGCGACAGGCCCGCCCGTGGAGACCGCCACGATCGCCAGGGCAGACCCGGAGGCCGTGGCCCCCGGCGCGACGGCGAACGCGGTCCTCGGCGTGAAGGCCCCCGCAACGCAGGTCGCCGTGGGAACGGTGGACAAGGCGGAAACGGCGGACAAGGTGGAGAGGGCCGTGATCGCGGTCCCCGTCCCGAGGGACGGAGGGACGGTCAGGCCGGAGGAGGCCGTGGCCGCGACGACCGCAGAGGTGCGCGCGATCCCAGGGAGCGCCGCCCCGAACCACCTCAGCAACCCGTGCTCGAGGGTTGGAAGCTCGATCTCGTTTCCGAAGAACCGGCCATCGAGGGAATCGCCAAGCAGGTCCGTTCCCGCGCCAAGGCCTATCCGCTCTTCGAGCTTGCCCGCCTCATCCTCCAACTCTCGGAGCGCTACAGCGTGAAGCTGACCCCCGAGTCCGATCAGACGGCCGGGCTTTTCCGCGTCAAGCGGGACGGTTCCCTCTGGACCTCGCGCAAGGAGGCGGTGAACCATCTCCTCGCCAAGCACCTCGGACAATTCTACCGCAAGTCATCGGTGGCGACAGAGCCTCCCAAAGGTGCCTTCACCGTCGTGGCCCAGTGCGGCATGAGCGGCGTCCTGCTCGGACCCCCGAACCATCACGAGTACACCTCCCGCGTGATCTCTCTCCACGCCTCGCGGTTCAAGAACATGCCCTTCGAGGTCTATAAGTCACGAATCCGCATGGTCCGTGACGAGGCCCTCATCGAGCAGTGGAAGAGCGAGCAGTCGACCAAGACCATCTACATCCCCATGACCCCCGGGTCAGAAAATGAGGCGCCTGCGGCTGAGGAACCTGCCGTGGCTCCGGTTGCCGAGAGCGGGATCACGACGGAAGCGGTGGCAGCGACCGAGGTCGCCGAGGGAGCCGAACTTCCAGCCTCCGGGGAAATCACTCCAGCCGCAGCCTCCGAAGAGAGCGCAACGGCGGCAGCACCCACCGGGGAACCTGCGCCGGAATCCGCGGAGAGCGACGTTGCGGCAGAACAAGAGGTCGCCGAGGAAGCGGTAGCCGAGGAAGGCACCGCGCCGGCAGCCTCCGAAGAGGGAGGGCTTTCGCTCGAGCAGGCCACGGCCCACTTCCAGGAGCACCACGCGGAGAACGAGGTGGAAGCCGCCGAGGGTGAGATCACCCTCTCCGGCCGCGCCGCCCTGCACGACTCGACACAGCTCCTGCGCGAACTGCTGCTCAAGAACCTCCGCGAGATGGACCGTTTCCCTCTTCCGCTGGCCCAGGCGGTCGGCAAGGAACTCACCGGACGCGGACTCCAGCTCTTCAAGTCGCACAAGAAGATCATCCACGTCTCCATGGCGCGTCCCCGCTATCTCGACAGGGAGACCACCCCGATCGGTGAGAACTTCCGCGCCATCCTCGAGTACCTCGAGGCGCATCCGAACCAGCGCCGTGACAAGCAGTGGACCGCACTCCTCGCACTCCGGACAGAAACCGCAGAAACCGCGCCGGAATCTGCCCCGGATGCCATTCAGGCGCCCGAGACCCCGGCCGCATCGGCAACTCCCGATGCAGAGACCATGAAGAAGCGCGAACAGGCTCTCGGAGCCGACCTTCTCTGGCTTCTCCATCAGGGCCATGTCATCGACTTCGCCATGGGCAACCTCCAGGCCGCCACGCGTCCCGCGCCCAAGCAACCTCCCAAGAAAGATTCCGCCGCCGCAGCCACTGCAACTGCCGCCGCCGCCGAATCCACCGATGGCGCGGTCATCGGGAATTCGGAAGAGGTCATCGTCTCCGGATCCGCGGAGCACAGCGAGATCGGCGAGTCGGACATGATTTTCGAACCCTCCGAGGCAACGGCCGAGGCACCGGCGGTGGCGATTGCCGAGGCGACCGCTACAACGGTTTCCTCCACGGAAGAACCCTCCCGGGAATAACGCGTGTCCGGCGCTTCGCTCTACGAGTCCCCCAGGCTCCTGGGCGAGTACCTCCTCCTTCATTACGGCACCGCGGAGAGGCTCCGCCACCCGGCGCTCCCCGTTGATTCCGCGATCACGGAGGTGACATTCCCCGTGCGCGCGGGCCGCGAGTTGCTCGATCCCGATCTTCTCCCGCTCGATGCCACGGCTTTCGAGGCCGGCTGCTCGGTCGGAGCCTCGGCTTTCGAGCTGGCCCGTCATTGCGCCCGGGTCGAGGCAAGCGACTATTCCCACTCCTTCATCACGGCGGCCCGGACACTTGCCCGCGAGGGACGGCACGAGGCGCTTCGCACCGTGGAGGGAATCATCACGGAGCCCTTCACGGCGACGGTGCCTCCGGAAATCGACCGGAACCGCGTCTCCTTTAAGGTGCAGGATGCCACCGCCCTTCCCGAGGGAATGGGTCCCTTCGATGTCGTGCTTGCCGCGAATCTGATCTGCCGCCTGCCGGATCCCGAGGCCTTTCTGAACCGCCTGCCGGGACTCGTGAAACCGGGCGGCCAGCTACTGCTCACCACACCCTTCACCTGGCTCGAGGAGTACACGCCACGCGACCGATGGATCGGCGGCATCGAGCAGGGACGCCGCAGCGAAGAGGAACTCTCGAGGCGACTCTCCGGCGAGTTCCGGTTGCATCGTCGTCGCGATCTGCCATTCCTGATCAGGGAGCATGAACGCAAATACCAACTCGGCATCGCCCTCGGCACCTGCTGGCTGCGTGTCTGATCAAAAGTCCGACCCCCTCCCCGATCCGGTGGATTGGGAGGCACGCTACCGCGCGGGAGACACCCCGTGGGACGAGGGGACTGCCGCTCCGGCCTTGGTGGAATTCCTCTCACGCCATCCGATCCGCGGCGAAGTTCTCGTTCCCGGCTCGGGTGCCGGCCACGATGTCAGGGCCCTTGCCGCTCAGGGCGCCGATGTGCTCGGACTCGATCTCTCGCCGACGGCGGTCGCCCTTGCCCAAGGATTTCCCCGCGCGGGCGGTGAGTGCTACGTGCAAGGCGATCTCTTTGACCTTCCATCGCCGTGGCACGGCCGCTTCGACTGGGTGGTGGAGCATACCTGCTTCTGCGCGATCCCACCGGCGCGCCGCGCGGATTACGCGCGCGCGATCTCCCTGGCCCTCAAGCCAGGCGGACACTACCTCGGGATCTTTTACATGAATCCCGCCGCTCCCCAGGGACCGCCGCACGGCACGACCAGGGAGGAAATCTCCTCGCTCTTTGACCGAGGCTTCGCCCTGCTCAAGGAGTGGACGCCGCGGGAGAACTTCGAGGGCCGTGAAGGCCGCGAACTCTGTCAGCTCCGCCGGAAGGTGGAGCAGGCTATTAGACTGTAGTCTGTTAGACTGTTAGGGAGAGAATCATGCGCGACCACAGAAAACTCCGGGCATTCGTGCTGGCTGATGAACTCGTCATCCAGATCTATCAACTGACGCAAAAATTCCCAAAGGATGAGATTTACGGTCTCACATCCCAGATGCGGAGGGCAGCCGTTTCGGTTCCCTCGAACATTGTGGAAGGGTGTGCGAGAGAGGGAGAGATGGAGTATCTCCGATTCCTTGAAATCGCTTTCGGTTCGTTACGCGAGCTTCACTATCAACTCAGTCTGGCAAAGAAGCTGGGATATTGCGAACACGCGCTGTTTCTCACTGCTGATGAAAAATGCGAGGAAACCGGAAAGGTGCTCGCTGCTCTGATCCGCTCCATCCGCCAAGGCTAATAGTCTAACAGTCTACAGCCTAATAGCCTCTATTCCCTTCATGAGCGACTGCTGTCATCACCACAGGAAGGAGCCCCGCTCCGCGGAACCCTCCGCGGCAGGATCCCTCTACACCTGCCCGATGCATCCGGAGATCCTGACGCGTGAGCCGGGAGATTGCCCGAAGTGCGGGATGCCGCTGGAGCCCCTGTTGCCAGACGGAGGGGAGGAACAGGAAACCTCTCAACTGGCACGTCGCTTCGCCCTCTCGGCCATCCTCGGGCTTCCGGTCTTTCTTCTCGCGATGGTGCCGATGGTCGGTTTTCACCCGCTGACTCCATCGCTCTCGGCGTGGGTGCAGATGCTGCTCTCGCTTCCCGTGATCTTCTGGTGCGGATGGCCGCTCTGGGTGAAAGGGTTCCGCTCCTTCGCTTCCGGAAATCTCAACATGTTCTCGCTGATCACGCTGGGAACCGGGGCCGCCTTCCTGCAGAGCATGGCCACCCTTCTCCTGCCGCGCGGATCGGCTGTGCGGCACGGCGAGGGATTCTACTTCGAGGCCGCCACTGTCATCATCGTGCTGGTGCTTCTGGGCCAATGGCTCGAGGCCCGTGGGAGGGCGCGGGCCGGCTCGGCCCTCCGCGGACTCCTCGACCTGACCCCCGCCACGGCCCTGCTGGTGGAACCGGGGGGAGACCGCCCTGTTACGGTCGCGGAACTTCGGATCGGCGACCGCGTGCGGATCCTGCCGGGAGAGAAGCTTCCGGCGGACGGCGAGGTCCTGGAGGGATGGAGTTCACTCGACGAGTCGATGCTCTCGGGTGAGCCGCTCCCTGTGGAAAAGAGCGCCGGATCGCCCGTCTCGGCCGGGACGCTCAACACCTCGGGCAGTTTCATCATGCGCGTCACCCGGACCGGCGCAGAGACGGCGCTTGCCCGGATCATCAGCCTTGTGGCCCAGGCACAGCGCAGTCAGGCACCGATCCAGCAACTGGCCGACCGCGTGGCGGCGGTCTTTGTGCCGGTCGTGCTGGGCATCGCCCTCGTGACCTTTGCGGGCTGGATGCTGCTGGGCCCCGAGCCTCGGCTCTACCATGCCCTGACCGCGGCGGTCTCGGTCCTGATGATCGCCTGCCCCTGCGCCCTTGGTCTCGCCACGCCGATGGCCGTGACCGTCGGCATCGGGCGCGCGGCTCACCACGGCATCCTTGTCCGCTCAGCCTCGGCCCTGCAGAGCCTCGCGCAGACTGATCTTCTGGCGCTCGACAAAACGGGCACCCTCACGGAAGGCACCCCTGAACTTCGCGCCGTCATCCCCCTGCCCGATTGCGGTGTCACCGAGGATCGCCTCCTCGCCCTTGCCTCGGGTGCGGAACTCGGCAGCGAGCATCCTCTGGCTCGCTCCCTCGTCAGGCAGGCCCGGAGTCGAGGCATCGAGGCGGCGCATGCAAAAGACTTCCTCGCCCATCCCGGCGGAGGCATCGCCGCAACGGCCGATGACCATCGGGTGCTGATTGGCTCCCCATCGTTCCTTGCCATGCAGGGAGTCGACGCGGCTCCCTTCGATTCCATCACCAGCGAACCGGGCGACGGGGTGGTCGCCATGGCGGTCGACGACCAACCGGCGGGCATCTTTCTCTTCCGCGACACCATCCGCTCCTCGGCCAAGGGGCTCATCGACATGCTTGGCAGGATGGGCATCCGCGTCGCGATGCTCACGGGGGATCGCGCGAGCACGGCAAGCACCGTGGCGCGGGAACTCGGCATCGACGAGTGCCACGGGGAGCTTTCACCTGCCGAAAAAGCGGCCCGACTCTCCGGCTGGAAGAACGAGGGGTACCGCACGGCCATGGCGGGGGATGGGATCAACGATGCCCCTGCGCTCGCCGTCGCCGATGCCTCGATCGCCATGGGGGCCGGGTCGGACATCGCCAAGGAGACGGCGGGAATCATCCTGCTGAGGCCCTCCCTGGAGGGGATCGTCTCCTCCATTCTGTTGAGCAGGGCGATCCTGAAGACCATCCGGCAGAACCTCTTCTTTGCCTTCGCCTACAACATCCTGGGGATCCCGATCGCGGCCGGACTCCTCTATCCCCTCTTCGGGATCCTCCTCAGCCCGATGATCGCCGCGGCGGCCATGAGCCTCAGTTCGGTTTCGGTGATCGCCAACTCGCTTCGCCTCAAATCCGAACACGCAACACTTTCCCCTTCACTCCGGGGCCCGATTTCGGGATAGTTTCCGCTTCCCGACCGGTAGCCTCCGGCGGGTTAGGACCATGGCTCGCACACTTTCCCTACCTTCCAAATCAAAAAAGTCCCCGAAGACCGCCGCTAAGAAAGCGGCCAGACCTTCCGTGACACGAGCCGTCGCCAAAAAACCGGCGAAAGCGGTGAAAAAAGCCCCGCCCAAGGCGACCAAGGCGACCAAAGGAGGGAGGGTGGCTAAGCTATCCAAAGTGGCTCCCGTCAAGAAGCCCGCCAAGGCGAAGGCAACCACGGCCCCGGCCAAGTCTGCCCCGGCCACTGCTTCCCCTGGTGTCACTTCTTCCGCCGGTTCCAGAAAAGATTTCTCCAAGGACCCGATCAACTCCTCCCTGAAGCCGGCCGAGAAGATCGGCTTCCTCCGCGAGATGCTCCGCATCCGCCGCTTCGAGCAGCAGGCCCTCAAGTATTATAATCAGGGACTCATGGGTGGCTTCCTTCACCTCTACATCGGCCAGGAGTCGGTCGCCGTCGGCACGGCTTCGCTGATGAATGGCAAGGACGAGATCATCACCGCCTACCGCGACCATGGCCACGGCCTCGCCGTCGGTATGGAGATGAACCCCTGCATGGCCGAACTCTTCGGCAAGGGGACCGGTTGCTCCAAGGGCAAGGGGGGCTCGATGCACTTCTTCGCGCCCGACAAGCACTACTGGGGTGGCCACGGCATCGTCGGCGGCCAGGCCCCGCTCGGCATGGGTCTCGCCTTTGCCCTCAAGTACAAGGGGATCAAGGGCTGCGCGGTCGCCTTCCTCGGTGACGGAGCCGTGAACCAGGGCGTCTTCAGCGAGTGCCTCAACATGGCCGCCCTCTTCGATCTGCCCGTCGTCTTCGTCATCGAGAACAACGGCTACTCCATGGGCACCAGCCTCGAGCGATCCTCGGCGATCCGTCACTCGCTCGCCTCCCGCGCCGAGGGCTTCGATGTCGATTGGTCCCTCTGCGGCGGATTCGACCTCTACGAGCTGCGCGCCAACCTCGGCGCCGTCATGGAGAAGGCCCGCTCCAAGAGCCGCCCCCATGTCCTCGAGGTGGCCACCTACCGCTACTACGGCCACTCCGTTGCCGATGCGAACGCCAAGAAATACCGCTCCCCCGAGGAGATCGAGCGCTACAAGACCGAGTTCGACCCGATCACCCTCTGGGAGAAACAGCTCCTCAAGGAGAAGGTGATCACCGAAGCCGGCATCGAGAAGATCGACTCCGAGGCCAAGGCTGAGGCCGCAGCTGCCGCCGAGTTCGCCATCGCCAGCCCCTGGCCGAGCGAGGAGAGCATCTTCGAGGACATCTACCACGAAGTGGATCACAAGACCGAAGCAGGCCAGACCGGCCGCCACTTCTTCAGCGAGTAAACATGGTCTCTAAGCCTAACAGCATTGAACTCGCGCTCTCCCGAGCGGCTCGCCCATCGCTTTCGCTCTGGGCTGCCTTCGGCAGTCCAACTCGGTCTTCCCTAGACCTCGTTTCAGCCTTTCTCACCCGCGAAGCGGCATTCTCTAGCCTAATAGCCTACAGCCTAAACCGCTAAACACCTTCTCAGCCATGCCCGTCATCACCTACCGCCAGGCACTCAACGACGCCTTCGCCGAGGAACTCACCCGCGACGAAAATGTCTTCCTCATGGGAGAGGAAGTCGCCCAGTACAACGGCGCCTACAAGGTCACCGAGGGACTCTGGAAGCGCTTCGGTTCCAAGCGGATCATTGACACCCCCATCAGCGAGGCCGCCTTCCTCGGCATGGGTGTGGGCGCCGCCATGATGGGACTACGCCCCGTGGTAGAGCTCATGTTCTGGAGCTTCGCTTACGTCGGCCTCGACCAGATCATCAACAATGCCGGCTGCATCCGCTACATGTCGGGCGGCCTCATCAATGTCCCGATGGTCATCCGCGGCCCTGCCAACGGCGGCACCAACGTCGGCGCGACCCACTCCCACACCCCGGAGAACTTCCTGGCCAACACCCCCGGGCTCAAGGTCGTCTGCCCCGCCACTCCTTACGATGCCAAGGGGCTCATGATCTCCTCCATCCGCGACAACGACACCGTCTGCTTCATGGAGAATACCCTCCTCTACGGAGACCTCGGTGAAGTTCCAGACGGCTCCTACACGATCCCGCTCGGCGTCGCCGACGTGAAGCGCGAAGGCCTCGATGTCTCCCTGATCGCCCACGGCCGCGCGGTGCTGACCTGCCTCGCGGCGGCTGAGATCCTGGCCGCCGAACACGGCATCGAGGCCGAGGTCGTCGATCTCCGCTCCATCCGTCCGCTCGACGAGGAGACCATCCTCAACTCCGTCGCCAAGACCCATCGCGCCGTCCTTGTGGATGAGAACAAGCCCTTCTGCGGCGTCAGCTCACAGATCGCGGCCCTCCTTGCCGAGCACGCCTTCGACGAACTCGACGCACCCGTTCTCCGCGTGACGGCCCTCGACGCCCCCGCCATCTACAGCATGCCGCTCGAGAAGCTTCAGCTTCCCGACGCGCAGGCCGTCGTCGCCAAAGTCCTTTCAAGCTTCTGATTTGATGAATCTCTCGAAGATATTTTCCCGCGGCCGTAACGGATGCGTAGCAACGGCCGGGCAAGCAAACGCAGAGGCGCAGAGGAATGAAATTGCAGTTATTCCCCATCTCTGCGCCTCTGCGCCTCTGCGCGAGACCTTGCAGTCCTAGTTTTCAACACCAACCCCTTACTCCCATGCCCGAGATCACGATGCCCAAACTGAGCGACACCATGACGGAGGGAACCCTCCTGCGCTGGCGCAAGAAGAAGGGGGACAAGGTCGAAGTCGGCGACATCCTCGCGGAAGTCGAGACCGATAAGGCCACCATGGAGATGGAAGCCTTCGAGGAGGGAACGCTCGCCGACATCTATGTTCCCGAGGGTGGCAAGGTTGTTGTCGGTGCCGCCATCGCGCTGGTGCTCGCCGATGGCGAGAAGGCCGGAGACAAGCCCAAAGCTTCTGCCCCGGCTACTTCAACTTCAACTGCAGAACTTTCAACTCCTCAGGCCCGTCCTGCTGTTTCAACAGGTCGCCCGCTCACCCCACGCGCACGCGCAGCCGCACTCCGCTCCGGTGGCGGCGGAGCCGGTGGAAATGTGAACGCAGGTGTTCGCGTGAAATCGACCCCTCTCGCCCGCAAGATCGCCGACGCCCGCGGCGTCCGTCTTGATACCGTCAAGGGAACCGGCCCCGGTGGCCGCGTCATCGCCTTCGACGTCGAGAATGCACCGGTTGGAGGAGCCGCTCCCGCCGCTGCCGGCGCATCCCCCGTACCCACGATCCTCCCCACCCCGATCGCCGGGATGCCCGAGACCAAGGTGCCGCTCAGCGGCATGCGCCGTGTCATCGCCGAACGCCTGCTTGCGAGCAAGACCCAGATCCCGCACTTCTATCTCACGATCGAGATCGACGCCGCCCCGATGATGGCCTTCCGCAAGGAGTACATCGCTGCGAGCGGCGGGAAGATCACCTTCAACGACATCGCCCTCTCCGCCGTGGCCCGCGCCGCCATGCAGAAGCCGAAGGTCAATGCCGCCTTCGCCGGCGACTCCATCATCGAGTACGGCAGCGTGAACCTCTCCGTCGCGATCGCCGTCGAGGATGGTCTTGTCACCCCCGTCATCCGCGACGCGCAGAACCTCTCGCTCCAGCAGATCAGCGCCGCCGTGAAGGATCTTGCCCTCCGCGCCCGCGACAAGAAGCTTAAGCCCGACGAATACGCGGGAGGCACCATCACTGTCTCCAACCTCGGCTCCTACGGCATCGAACAGTTCTGCGCCATCGTGAATCCTCCCCAGGCCGCGATCCTCGCAGTCGGAGCGATCGTCAAGAAGCCCGTGGTCAACGAGCGCGACGAGATCGAGATCGGCCACAGGATGAGCATCACCCTCAGCGGCGACCATCGCGTGGTGGATGGAGCGGTGGCGGCGGAGTATATGACCTCCCTCCGCAAGCTCCTCGAATCTCCGGCGCTGTTGCTTTTGTAACAGGAGGCTTGGGATTGAACTCGGGCGTGCCCACGCCGCTCGCCCTTTGGGTCGCTTTCGGCTCTTCAACCTACTCCCGCCAGTCGTAGGTTTTTTGCCCCGCGCGTTGTTTCTGCTCGGTCGGCGTAGGTTTGTCTGCCGATCGTCCCCGATCAGGCATCCTCGGATCTGCTGATCCTCGGACTTCTCGGTCTCCGCCTCGAATGTCATCGCTTTATCGAGGCAAGCAAAGCCGAGTTCCCACGCGCCTTTTGTACGCCTTACTTCGCGAGCCGGCCTCTGCATCTAAAATCCCGGTGCTTTCTCAAATAAAGATCGCTGAAGCGCGGTATTGGCTATTGGGAAGTCTTCTACAACAGTAACTATTTTTAAATAGCGATCATCGTTAATTTGATTAGCCATTTGTATAGTCTCATCAATAATTTCGTCCCTATTAAAAATAGCGCACCCGTAATGAAAAACCATTTCTTGGGACATGCAATAGTCTCTGTTAGCGATAAATGCATCACGCAGACAAGTTCTAAACGCGGTGATATTGTCTAGGTTTAGAGGTGACCGGAAAAACCTTGCGGGTAAGCCGGTCAAATATCCTTGGGGGTAAATGGTCCCTGTTTCGTCAGCGAGGTTTATCTTTTCGCAGAGGTGAATTGCGTCATGCAGTTTATATCCAAATACGAACTCTAAATACGAACGGAAACATGACATGCCAACTTCTGCAAATCCCACCATGTGCAGTTCACCTTTTTTAAGGGCGGCAGCATGGTCAATATTAGTATTAATAATTCGGAATCTCATCAGGTTATTTATTATTTTTCCCAGTGATCATTTGTGATTTGAAAATTGACTCTTGAGACATCCTTAAATTTGTAAAAAATTCCGTGCCATCCACTACTCGAGCTACATTAGCTAACTGCTGCATGTAGTTTTCAGGAATATCATCAAACTCCATCTGGTTGGCTTCCTTATCTATTTTAGCCTTTATCTGCGGATGCGATATAAGCATATCAGCAATCCACCATCTTGCTTCCTCAGAGAGACCCTTGAGTATATTTTGATTGGAATCCTTTTCTTCGTCGCATGAAATGGGGTCTTCATTGACACCGCTTTTCTGCGTATACAAATCACCAGAATTAATTAATTCCTTTAGGGATTTCCATACCACAAGCGATCGACTTCTGGATAAAAACCGACGCGGCTTTATCTGTTACTTGGTAGGTGATTAGATAGACACGACCTTTTGATGCAAAAGTATGCCGTACATAAAAACCTTCGCGATCAACGTATTCACAAAGTGTGGCCATAAGGATGTTTTATGATGTTTCTTAAGCAAAAAGCTCGGGGAAGTGACGCAAAGCGGGTTCCAGGGTCTTTTTGAGTTCGGGTGATTGGGTGATCACTGAGTTAAAACTCTTTTCAGGCTAGGGGCTGCTTTGAGCAATGTTTTGATAGTGGCAACAACGGACTTTTCCGTGAGATTAGACAACGAGAGGATGGTTTTATGGTTAGATTTGGTTTTCATTTTGCTCGGGTTTTGTTCGCGGCTAAAAGACCTTCTAAATACCGATTGCCCCAGCGTTTGTAGTATTCGAGCGCTAGAGGATGGAACCTTCTGCCTCGAGGTGTAATGTGCGTGTATTTGCCACCTAAGGCGTGTTCTAGCTTCCTTTCCTCTCCCAAAGGTAAGCCGGAGAAAAGATAAAATGGTGGGTCCAGCTTTTCGTTGGTGGTTCTATCGATTGCGGTGTCGAGCCTTCGTTGTTCGTAACGTAATTCGCTATCTGTCATGGGTCATTTTTTGCGGCTTTAAAAACTATGGTCTTACAGTGCATATCTTTCTAGGAATTGATGGGGCTTGTAAAGAAAGTTTATTTAGCCCCCTAAAGGGGGCTTTTCCCAAAAAATCTTCTTCCTCCGTGCACAAACCCGACCCTCTCGGACCTGTAAGACTAGAAAAAGGGTCAGCCCTAGTATTGATGCTCGGGAGAATGTTGCCGTTTCCCGATCCCCTCTAACCTAACAGCATTGACGCCACTTCCCTCCCGAGAAGCCGTGGCTCCCTTTGGGTCCCGCGTGCGCGGGATCTACCGCGCTTCTTTAGTACTCGCTTGCTCACGCTAGGCTCGCCCAGAGGGGGTTCATCCGCCGCATGCAGATGACTACAACTCGACCTTCCCATGGCCTCGTTTAGGAGCTTGGTTCAGTCTTGGACTAACGGCCTGTTCATCTTCATGCTCTTCATGGTGAATTATTTCCCCTGCAGTTGCTAACAGTCTTCAGTCTTCAGACTAAAAGCCTCCCCCGAGCCTGCGGCCCTTGATAATCGGGTATAAATGGATATCTTGATCGATAATCTACTCTGATATTGCTCTGTACCATGGTGAGATCTGGATCTCGGGAAATGGGTTGAAATGGATATATGAAATGAGTATTCTAGGTTCATCGATGTCGGCACTGATTCCAGAGATTTCGCCGGAGATGCTCCGGCTCATTGCGGAGATCGAGGAATTCCGTGGGCGATGGGGCGCCCGTTCATTCACCCTTCGGAACCACGCTTCCGAGTCCCTGGAGCAGATACGCCGGCTCGCAACGATCTCGAGCATTGGTGCCTCCACAAGAATCGCTGGGTCCACTCTCTCGGATCAAGAGGTAGCCACCCTGCTTGCGGCTTCCGGGAGGAGGCCTCTATCCAGCAAGGATGAGCAGGATGTGGCGGGATATGCCGACGCGATCCATCTGGTCTTGGACTCGTGGAATTCCCTCACGGTGAGTGAGGAGCATCTGCGGCAACTGCACATAGTGCTTCTTCAACATTCGGCCAAGGATGGTGAGTATCACCAACTCAGGGGAGAGTATAAGAGGGTTCCCAATCATGTGGCCGTGGTTGATGAATCGGGGGAGCCAACGGGATCGGTTCTCGAAACCTCCAGCCCGGCTGAAACCCCGCGCAAGATGGAGCGCCTGCTCGGATGGCACGCGGAGGCGGAGCGCTCGGGGGAGCTTCACCCCCTGCTGGTCACGGGAATGTTCATCGCATGGTTTCTGGCCATCCATCCCTTCGATGAGGGGAACGGGCGACTCTCGCGGATCCTGACGACACTGCTCCTGCTGCGCGCGGGCTATGCCCATGTCACCTATGCCAGCCTTGAGCAGATCATCGAGGGAAGCATGGCATTCCATGATGCCGCGCTGAGGAAAACCCAGCAGACTCTGAACTCCCCGTTACCCGACTGGGGTTCATGGCTTCTCTTCTTCCTGAGTTCGCTGGCGCGCCAGAAGGATCAGCTGACGACGCGGATGGAGGCCAGCGTCCAGGTGATCCCCGAGCTGACGGAGTTGGCGTCGCGTCTGATCCGACTCCTCGGCGATGTGCCGGCTCTCTCGGTCGCCGCGGCCGTGCAGGCCACCGGGGCCAACCGCAATACGGTCAAGGCAACCCTGCGGAATCTCGCGGCACGTGAACTCCTCGTCGCCAGGGGCAAAGGCCGCGGCTCCTACTATACCATGGGGAAGCGCTGATTTAATCAGTGGTTCCCTACGAAACCGCCAACACAGCCCACCAGCTCATGGTGCTTGCGGCGGTCGAAGAGAGAGGTAGGTTGAGAGACGATGTTTCCCCCACTCGCCGAATTCATCGGGACGGCGCTGCTCATCCTTCTGGGCAACGGCGTCGTCGCAACCGTCCTGCTCAACCGAAGCAAAGGCCAGAGCTCCGGCTGGATCGTCATCACGGCCGGTTGGGCCCTTGCGGTCTTTGTCGCCGTCTTCTCGGTGGCCCGCATCAGCGGCGCCCATCTGAATCCCGCCGTCTCCATCGCCATGGCAACCGCGGGAAACTTCCCCTGGGCCTCGGTTCCCGCCTATATCGCCGCCCAGATCCTGGGGGCAATTCTCGGGTCGGTTCTCGTCTGGGTTGCCTATCTCCCTCACTGGAAGATCACGGAGGATCCCGCCCTCAAGCAGGCCTGTTTCTGCACCGCCCCCGCGATCCGGTGCGTTCCCGCCAATCTGATCTGTGAGATCATCGGCACCTTCGTGCTGGTCTTCGGCATCTTCTGCATGAAGGGGGCGGTCGGAGCACCGAAGAGCGACGCAGTCTTCCCGATTGATCTCGGTGCGCTCGGAGCCTTGCCGGTCGCGATGCTTGTCTGGGCGATCGGACTCTCGCTAGGCGGTCCCACCGGATACGCCATCAATCCCGCCCGCGATCTGGGGCCGAGGATCGCCCATGCCTTGCTGCCGGTCTCGGGGAAGGGGCCTTCCGGTTGGTCCTACGCGTGGATTCCCATTGTCGGCCCGGTGGTCGGCGGCGTGCTGGCAACACTCCTCTACATGGCGCTGGGCCGTTTCTAAACACACCTCTCCCCCATGAAGCACATCCTCGCCCTCGACCAAGGGACGACCAGTTCGCGCTCGATCATCTACAACGAGCGGCTCGAGGTCGTCGCCAGCGCCCAGAAGGAATTCACACAGCACTTCCCCCGACCGGGATGGGTCGAGCACGATGCGGAGGAGATCTGGGAGAGTGTTCTCTCCACGGCGCGCGAGGCGATCGCCAAGGCCGGGATCAAGCCGGGGGAGATCGCGGCCGTCGGCATCACGAACCAGCGCGAGACCGTTGTCGTCTGGGATCGGAAAACCGGTAAGCCGGTCCACCGCGCCATTGTCTGGCAGGATCGCCGTACCGGTGAGGCGATGAATGGCCTGCGTGAGGCGGGGAAGGAGACACTCGTCCAACAACGCACGGGACTGCTCCTGGATCCCTATTTCTCAGCAAGCAAGGTCCGCTGGATCCTGCAGGAGATCCCCGACGGCCAGGCGCGTGCCGCCGCCGGTGAGCTCGCGGTCGGCACGATCGACAGCTGGCTGATCTTCAATCTCACCGGTGGCGCCTCCCATGTCACCGATGTCAGCAACGCCTCCCGCACGATGCTAATGAATATCCACAGCGGGGCGTGGGATCCCGAGCTGCTGGCGCTCTTCGGCATTCCGGCAGCCGTTCTGCCAAGGATCGGACCGAGCAGCGGTGATCTCGGAACGGTGGATCCGGCGCTTTTCGGCGCTCCCATTCCCGTGCGTAGCGCCGTCGGCGACCAGCAGTCGGCGCTCTTCGGGCAGCTCTGCACGAAACCGGGACAGGTGAAGTGCACCTACGGGACCGGTTGCTTCCTGCTCGTTTTCACGGGAGCGGATGCCGTGGCGAGCGTGAATCGGCTCCTGACGACCGTTGCTTGGAAGATCGGCGACGGGCCCCTGCATTATGCGCTTGAGGGGAGTGTCTTCATGGGGGGTGCCGCAATCCAATGGCTGCGCGACGGCCTCGGGATCATCAAGAGCGCCCCCGAGGTGAATGCCTTGGCCAACAGCGTCCCGGACAGCGGCGGCGTCTGTCTTGTCCCGGCCTTCACGGGTCTCGGTGCACCCTATTGGGATGCGGATGCCCGGGGGACGATCCTGGGGATGACCCGAGGAACCACTGCCGCCCATATCGCCCGCGCGACGCTCGAGGGAATCGCCTTTCAGGTCGCCGATGTGGTCACGGCCATGCAGAAAGACTCCGGCAAAAAAATCACCACCCTCCGCGTCGATGGCGGAGCCTGTGCCAGCGACCTCCTCATGCAGATCGAGTCGAACACGCTTGGCTGCACCGTGGAACGACCGGTCAATATCGAGAGCACGGCACTCGGTGCCGCCATGCTGGCGGGACTCGGGGCGGGGATCTGGCCGGATGTGGAGACGCTCTCAACGATCCGATCGGTGGACCGCTGTTTCCAACCCAAGACGACCGCCCAGACCCGACGCGCCCGGATGAAGGTCTGGAAAAAAGCAGTCAAGCGCGCCAGCAACTGGGAGACTCGATCATGAACCGCACACAACTGCTCAAGAAACTCGACGAGACCCCGCGCTGGGATGTGATCGTCATCGGCGGCGGCTCCTCGGGCCTCGGGGTTGCGGTCGATGCGGCGACCCGCGGCTACAAGACCCTGCTGCTCGAAGGCTCGGATTTTGCGAAGGGAACCTCGAGCCGCAGCACGAAGCTGGTCCATGGCGGCGTCCGCTACCTGGAGCAAGGTGACATTCCCTTGGTGCTCGAGGCCCTGCGCGAGCGCGGTCTCCTTCACCAGAACGCGCCGCATCTTGTCCATCATCTCTCCTTCCTGATCCCGCGCTACCAGTGGTGGGAGGGGCCGTTCTTCGGGATCGGCCTGAAGGTCTACGATGCCCTCGCGGGAAAATTGAATCTCTCCCCTTCCCACCTCGTCTCCCGCGAGGAGACGATGAAACGGATTCCGAACATCGAGCGGGAGCACCTGCTCGGCGGAGTCGAGTATTTCGACGGCCAGTTCGACGACTCGCGTCTCGCCGTGACCCTGGCCCGCACCGCGGTGCATCACGGCGCCTGCGTCCTCAATTACACCCGCGTCACCGGCCTGACCAAGGGCGATGGCTTGGTGAACGGCGTCACCTTCACGGATCTCGAGACGGGGACAAGCCACGTCGCCGAGGGGGCCGTTGTCATCAACGCGACCGGGATCTTCAGCGACGAGATCCGGCTGATGGACGATGCCAAGGCTGCGCGGGCCGTTCAACCGAGCCAGGGCGTGCATCTCGTCTTCGATCGATCCTTCCTGCAGGGGGATTCCGCCATCATGGTTCCCCACACGGACGACGGTCGCGTCCTCTTCGTGATCCCGTGGCATGACAAGGTGCTGGTCGGCACCACCGACACGCCGATGCAGTCCCCCGAGATCGAGCCGCGCGCCCTGTCGGAGGAGGTCGGCTTCATCCTGCGCAACGCCGCGCGTTATCTGGCCCGTGATCCTCAGGAAAAAGACATCCTGAGCATCTTCGCCGGGCAGCGCCCGCTGGTCCGCAAGCCGGGCAAGGATGGGTCAGCCACCAAGGCGATCTCGCGGAATCACGAGGTGCTCGTCTCGGAAGCCGGCCTCGTCACACTGGTCGGCGGCAAGTGGACCACCTACCGGAAGATGGCGCAGGACGCCGTCGATCATGCCGCCACGCTGGCAGGTCTCCCTCACAAGCCATGCGTCACTGAACATCTCCAACTTCTCGGCTGGCGAAGCCAGAATGCCGCACCCCTTCCCGACTGGCTCTCCGTCTACGGCAGTGACGAGGAGGCGATCCGCAATCTCATCGCGTCCCATCCCGAACTGGCTGGAAAAATGCATCCGCGCCTGCCCTACCCCCTGGCAACCGTGGTCTGGGGAGCACGCCATGAGCAGGCACGCACCCTCGAGGATATCCTCTCCCGCCGAACCCGCGCCCTCCTGCTCGATGCACGTGCCGCGATCGAGGCGGCACCGACTGTCGCCGCCGTTCTCTCCGAGGAACTCGGCAGGGACAAGGCATGGGAGGCGGAGCAGGTGCGTGAATTCACTCAGCTCGCCGGGGGATATCTGCATCAGCCGGCGCCTTGACGACGGCCATGGCCCGTGGTTTTCTCGGCTTTGGGGGCCAAGTCGGCCTTCATAAAAACACCCCACAAAACAACACCCAATGAACAAGATCAGCCTCCTCTCCGTTTCGGCATCACTCCTTCTGGTGGCCGCCTGCAGCACGTCCAACTCCGGCACCACCGCCTGCGCACACCATGGCGACGATCATTGCGTCGCGCTCAACTCCGTTCCGGCACCTGCGCTGGCTGCAGCCAAGAAAGCCGTTCCCGGTTTTCAGCCCACCTCAGCCAAGCTCAAGCACAAGTGCTCGGGCGATCTTTATGAGATCAACGGAACCTCGCCCAAGGGCAAGTACGAGGTCGACGTGACCGCCGCCGGCCGCGTGCTTGAAGTCGATCGCGACTAGCAGACGGGCCTCCTGTCCCGCGGGACGGGATTTTAGCTTTTAGCGGAACCGGGCTGAAGTGACCGCGCGTCATCTTCAGCCCGGTTTTTTGCGCCGCGGGTTGCCGGGGCGGAGGTGTTTCGGATTAACTCTTTCGCATGACAGGTGCCCTCACGGCCTTCGGCCTCGGCTTTCTCTATTTCATCAGCGCCATTCCCGCCGGGGTGGCGGCTCATGCCCCGGTCTGGGCAGCGGCTTTAGCCGCATGGCTCGGCTATTCGGTTGGCGGACTTGTGGTGCTCATGGCCGGCGCCCCCCTCCGCGCTTGGATCACACGGAAGCTGAAAATCAATCCAACGCCCGATCCAACGAAGCTCTTCTGGAGTGTCTGGCATCGCTTCGGCATCTGGGGGCTCGGCCTGGTCGCTCCCGTCACCGTCGGACCGCAGGCAACGGCGGTGATCGCTCTGGCCCTCGGTGAATCACCGCGTCGTATCCAGCTGGCAATCTCTCTTGGAGTCGCCCCCTGGGCCGTTGTGCTGGGGGCGCTTACCGCCGCCGGGCTGAATGCCTTGAAGTGACACGTAGCGGCAGCAGGAGCTGCTCTGCTGGAATAGAAACGGCGCGACGGCTGAGCAGAGAGACAGCGAACAGGTTCAGGAGTGTTTTCATGAACCGATCCTACCAGCCGTCATGGACATAGAGCGTCCTATCCCACAAGAAATCGACACCGACTTCTAAAGTTTCCTCAGCAGGTCGTAGGAATAAATTCCCGTCGCGTGGCCGTCGGCCCATCGGAAGAGGAGGGCGTAGCCGCCCACAAATTCGTACGATTTCAGCTCGAAGCTACCCTGCTTGTAGTTCCGGGCAGGGGCGTCACCGCGACCCATGACATCGGGTTCGCCGTTGCAGACGGCGCAGGGACAAGCGCGGCGCAGTTTCTCGAGCGGCACGAACTGCTCCACCCCGTCACTCCAGGAGAGAGCCAGTTCGTTGCCGAACGGAGCCACCGCCGTGAGTGAGAGGGGATTTCCCCGCAGAGGCGCAGAGGCGCAGGGGGGGGTGGAATCACTCATCTCCTCATCAGTTTCCTTCGGGGTTTCCACCTAAGAGTCTAACAGTCTTCAGCCTAATAGTCTCTGATCCCCTAGCTCTTCAGCAGCGTCATCACGGCCTTCTGGGCGTGGAGGCGGTTCTCGGCCTGCTGGAAGATCGCGCGGGCATTCCGCTCGAACACCTCCGCAGTGATCTCCTTGCCCCGGTAGGCCGGCAGGCAATGGAGAACGTGCGCCTTGGGGGCGGCGGCCTTCACCACGCTGTCGTTGATCTGGTAGGGGGCGAACTGGGCGGCGCGATGCTCGGCCTCGTCTTCCTTCCCCATGCTGACCCAAACATCGGTGTAGAGGATGTCGGCACCTTGCGCGGCCTCCTCGGGATCACCGGTGATGGTGACGGCCGCGCCGGCCCTTTCCAGAAGTTCGGCAGGGGGGCGGTAGAGCTCGGGACACGCGAGGCGCAGCTCGAAGCCGAGACGGGCGGCGGCCCAGATCCAGGAACGACCCATGTTGCAGTCGGCATCGCCGATGAAGGCGACCTTCACTCCTTCGAGCGAGCCGCGCAGTTCCTCGATCGTGAGAAGATCCGCCAGAATCTGGCAGGGGTGTTCCTCGTCGGTGAGGGCGTTGATGGTCGGGATGCCGGAGAGCTGGGCAAAGGTCTCGATGTCGGACTGCTTGAAGGTGCGGATCACCGCGCCGTGGATCATCCTTCCGAGCACGCGCGCGGTATCCTCGATCGGCTCGCCCCGGCCAAGCTGGATCTCACTGGAGGAGAGGAAGAGCGCATCGCCGCCAAGCTCACGGATGCCGACCTCGAAGCTGACGCGCGTCCTGGTGGAGGATTTCGAGAAGAGGAGACCCCAGCACTCGCCCGCCAGCGGCTTGAGGGCCTCTTGGCCGCGGGTGGCCTTGAGCTTCTTGGCCAGGTCGACGATTTCCAGAATCTCGGCGGCCGTGAGCGACTCGATGGAGAGAAGATGGTTCATGGGATGGAAGAACGATGTATGGAGGAACTGGAAGTGAATGCCAAGCGGAGACCGAGTGGAAAAACTGATTGAATGGCCACAACATGCACAGGATGCACAAGGTGACTGTAGCAATCGGCGATCCCTTAAACGATACGGATTCCTGTCCTGAGGCCCCTTTCTGTGTTTCTTGTGCCTTTTGTGGCTAAATCTTCATGATTCCAATCCCGCTGGAATCGCGCCGACGCAGGCGGAGTAGGGCCAGTGCCGATACGGCGGCCGTGATCCCGAGGCAGGCATGGGCGAAGAGATCGCCGTGCCGGCTGTAGAAGGTCGGCGTGGGAGCGACGGGCACCGCCACCCGGGACTCAAGGATCCCCTCGATGAAGGTGTTCCCATCGGGGCCGCGCAGGGTCTCGTTGACGCGGCCTAGGCGGTCGACCACGCAGGTGATCCCGGTGTCGGCAACCCTGAGCAGGGGCAGACCATTCTCGACGGTCCGCAGCTGGGAGTTGGCCAGATGCTGCCGCGTCGCCACGGAGTGCTCGAACCAGCCGTCGTTGGTGAGGGTCACGAGCAACTGGGCACCCATCGCGGCGGAGCGGCGCGTCTGGTCCCCGAGCGTATCCTCGAAGCAGAGCAGAGGGCCGATCTTAAGGGGCTTGGCCGAGAGCTCGAGAAGCGCCGGCCCCTTGCCCGGGTCGAAGTCGTAGGGGACTCGGTCGCCGACAATCCAACCCAGCGGAGGGAAGGAGTGGCGGAACGGGACAAACTCGCCGAAGGGCACCAGGTGCACCTTGTGATAGAGCTGTGCCGAGGAGGCATGGCCGGTGAGGAGGATGGCCGAGTTGTAGTCACCCCGTGGCTCCTGCTCGTAGTGGACGCTTCCGATCAGGAAGTCGGCTCGTGTTTTGTCCGCCAGCTGTTTCACCTGACCGAAGATGATCTCGTCGAGCAGCAGGGGCCGGGGTGTGGCGGCCTCGGGCCAGATGACGAGGTCGGGATCTCCGGCAAGCGCCGTGCGGCTCATCCGGACATAGCGCTCCATGATGGGCCCCTCGCACTTCTTGTCCCAGTAGTCGTAGACGGGGATGTTCCCCTGCAGACCGGCCACTTTCAGCGGGATGGTCGGTGCGGGGGGCGCGGTGACCTTCTGCACCCCGTAGCCGAAGCAGAGCACCACGAGGAAGACGGCGGCAAAGAAATCGATGTGCGGTCGCGGCTTCCCCGAGCGGATCTCGCTTCCGAGACGCTTTACGGTGATGGCTGCGGTCGCTCCGCCCAGCGCGCAGAGAAAGGTCAGGCCGGGGGTTCCGGTGATGCCGGCGATCTGGATGAGCGGGATGCAGTTGCGGAGGGAGACGCCGAGCGCATTCCAGCCGAATCCTGTGAAGAGGGTCCCGCGCAGCCATTCGACCGCGACCCAGGCCGCCGCGGCGAGGAGGGCGACCAGGAGATTGCGTAGCGAGCCGAGCCATGATGCGGCGGAGTCCCCTCCCTCTCCGAGGTTCCGGAGCACCGTTCCGGAAAAGAGCGCCCAGAGCCCGTGATAGAGGCCGATGATGAGGCAGAGCGCCACCCATCCGGGAATGGTCACCGTGATGATCCAGTGAAGCGAAATCAGGAAGGAAACCGTGCCGCATAGCCAGCCGAGCAGGAAGCAGTGGCGGGCCCATGACTTCTTTTCCCCCTTCTCTCCTCCTCGCTCAGGGCGAGGAAGCATCCAGAGCGCCCAGCAGAGCGGTGCCAAGGCCACCCAGGGCAACCACGAGAGCCCCCGGACGTCGCAGGGTGGGAAGCAGGCCCCTACCAGCACGCCGGAGAGCAGGGTAAGCCCCCACGGGAGCCAGCTTGGGGTAGTGGTGGGTTTCTTCGGAACCACGGAGCCTCTTTTCTCCCGGCTCATTTCCGGGGAGTTTCGCGGGCCGCGGGATCCGACGGCGGGACCGTCGTGTCGATGGTCACGCTGCAGGAAGCACCTGCGGGAAGGTAGCGGTGGTTTTTCCGATCGTCACCCCCCTCGCCGGTGCGACCGGGAGCAGCCTCCCCGGTGAGCTTGACGATGACGGTGGAATCCTTGCCCGCCTTGGAGGGAGCCACCGTGAGGACAACACCCTGCAGCGCGGTCTTTTCCTCCCCGACGGTGATCTTGGCAACCTGTCCGGGTCTTAGATGCACTGCCTCCGCCTCGGGAAATCCGACCTCGATCCTGCTCTCGGGCCATTGATTCTCAAGGACGACACCCTTGGCGCTGGAGAAGACCTGCTGCCGGTAGTTGCTCGCGGTGAACCAAGTTCCCAGCACGCAGAAGGAGATGAGGGCGGTCACCAGGATCCACCCGGCACGAAGTCCGGAGGCGTGGGGTGCAGAGGCTGTTGTCATGGTGCGGCGGGTGTCGGGGCCGAGGCGTTCCGCAGATCGGAGGCCTTCGGGGGAAGCATGATGTTGGTGGGGGAGAAGGGTTGCTTTTTCTTTTTCTGCGAGGGGTTCTTCTCCTGCCCCATGATCGGGAAGGTGTTCGCCATCTTGGCCGACTCCACGAGGGTCATGCCCGAGGGGATCACGAAGATCCCGTCGCGCACGGGGGCGTCGACCACGAGATCGGCGACCTGGCGGCCGTCGATCATGACGGCCAGAACGCTGCTGCGCCCCGCCTTCTCGATGGAGTATTGGGTGAGGAGATTGGAGCCGTGTCCGTCGAGCCGGAGGTAGGCGCCGTAGGAGCCGTCGGATGCCCTGAACGGGTAGACGGCCTTGATGTCGTGCTCGCTCAGGAGCGGCATGATGGAGAGCGAGGTCTTCCTGCCGTCGAGCAGCACGACGGGCACCGCGAACTTCTCTCCATCCTCGGGGCTTCCCTCGCCGTGGATGCGGATCGCGAAGGCATCCTTTTTCTTGTTGGAGCCCCCGGCGTGGGCCAGCTGACCCAACGGCCCCATGGAGGCGAGAAAGCCTAAAAGACCGATCAGGATGGGAAGCCGTTGCATGCCCGGGAGCGTAGTCCGCCGGGATAACATTTGCAACCGATGCCCCGGTCGGGTTACGCCTCATGGGATGTTCCGGACCGCCCACACCCGTTTGCTTGCCGCCGCCCTCCTCATGGCGGGCGCCTGCAGCTCCATGCCCGCCCAAAGCACCAACGCCCCGAGCCGCGACACCATCAGCAAGAGCGAGATCCAGGACATCTCGATCACGGGCCCCCAGGCCGACAGCCCCTTCTACACGGAACGCCAGGAAGCCAAGGCCGCGCTGGCCGAGGCGGGGCGCGAGGGATACGGAATGTATGTTCCCAAGCCCCCGAGACCCCCAGCAGGGCAACAGGTGAAGAAATTCTTCAAGGGGATGTTCGGATCGTTGAAAGTCGGCAAGGGTGCCGCCGGCTCGACACCCATGGTCCTGAGCGTCGAGCCCTCGGAGTTCTCGCTCTCCCAGACTCCCGAGCTGGATGTCTCCCTCAAGATCTCCAATGCGCGGAAGCACGAGATCGAGATTCTCTACCCCAACGACCAGCGTCTCGAGGTCGTGACCAAGGATGCGGCGGGTACTGTGATCGGCCGCTGGTCCGAGGACCGCGCCTTCCAGCCGACGCAGGGATTCGTGGAGATCAACCCCGAGGAGTTCATCATCTACGCCGAGCGCATCCCCACTTCCAGGATGAAGGCCGGCGAGACCTACACCATCGAGGCCTCGCTCGCGAATCAGGAAGGATACACCGCGACCGCCACCGTCACGCCGCAGCCGTAGTCAGCGAGGCCGGACGGCGGGGGGGGCGGAGGAGGACATGGGGAATAGGCTATCGGGTATAGGTAATGGGGCCGAGGAGTGATGCTTGAAACCGGATTATGCAATAGAACGGCATCAATAGGTGTGGATGGTTCAACCGGGTGGTGGGGCCTTAGGGGGTTAAAAACGTTGAAACGTTAAAAAGGTTACAAGGGACTGCATTGGAACCCTTGATTCGACTCTTCGGCCCGTGCTGCTGCGACGAGTGCTCTGAATTCGCCATCTCGATTCTCGGATCAGGGCTCTTTGGATCCACTTTGTAACCCTTCAACTTTCTAACTTTTGTAACCGCTCCCAAAAAATGCCGCCGTCGCCTTGTGGCGCGCGAGGAACATGGCCGTGAAGACAACCCTCATCACGGTTGCATCGAGCAGCCGGCCAAGGAATCCGAACGGAAGCGCGTACTCGACCCGGTCGGTCATGACCGTTCCCGATCCCTCCGCGCGGAAGAGGTGTTGGTGACGCCAATGCCGGAAGGGGGACTTTCTCGCTCCGTCGACAAGCCGTTCGTCCGGCACCGCCTCCTCCCAGACTCCCACCCAATTGAGCGGCAGTCCGAACTGGCTCACACGCAGCCGGAACTCCTCCCCAGCCCGTGCAGGCACGGAGCATTCCACCCTCTCCACGCGCAGCGAGGGAGGGGAGATCCTGGTGATGTTGCGCGGATCCTCATGGAAGGCGTAGACCTCCGCAGGGGTGGCGGAGAGGAAGACGCTGCGCTGAAAAACGGTGAATGGCGCCGGCATCCGTTCAGCGGAACAGAACTGCTCACGCTTGGGGAGGCATAAAAATCATTGCCAATCCCGACTGCGCTCTTTACTCGTGCTTCGGTATCCGATAACCACAACAACCATGTCTGAAAAAACCATCGAAGAAAAAGTCCGCGACATCATCGTCGAGCAACTCGGCGTGACCGCTGAACAAGTCACCATCAACGCCTCCTTCATCGAGGATCTCGGAGCCGACTCACTCGACACCGTCGAGCTTGTCATGGCCTTCGAGGAGGAATTCGGTGTGGAAGTCCCCGACGAGGATGCCGAGAAGCTCCAGAAAGTCGGCGATGTCGTGAAGTACATCGAGGAGAAGCAGGGCAAGTAAGCCTCTCCGAACCGAACCCTTTTGAAAGCGCCGCTCCCGCAAGGGTGCGGCGCTTTTCTTTTCAACATGTGGCGTCCGGCAGACCGATGCAGAGGAGCGTCCGGATAAAGAGGCTTGCCCATCGGGCCGGAATAAGGGATTTTCTCTCTCCCGCGGAAAAACGGGCTCAGGGCTAAGTAGCTCAGTTGGTAGAGCAGAGGACTGAAAATCCTCGTGTCGGGGGTTCGATTCCCTCCTTAGCCACAGCCCTCTATTTATCAGCCTCCAGAGGCGATTGCCCCCCCAGAAAGGGCAAAATGGGAAAGAAAATGGGAAAGTTTCTTTCAATCTCATCGGCGTCTCCCGATGTCTTTTTATGGTGATAAAGGGGGGGGTGAAGGGATGGCCGGTCTCCACGGTTTTGGGCATGACCGGCGTCTCTCAGGCCGAAAAAGGGGGCTTCCCCTAAAAAAATTCACCCCTGCCTCTCTCGCTTCCTACGCGCCACCCCTGCCGACATAGCATCCCCGATGCTCCCACCGTGCTCTGCCATGTGCTCCAGGGCATAGAGGAGGTGCTGGGAGAGGGTGACAAGGGATTCCATCTTCTCCCGCTCAGTCATCGGTGGGAGGGGTGGCAGGCTCGCGTGAAGGGCATCAGTGGCGTCTTCCAGGTCGTATCTGGGGTGCCCCACGTGATCGTGGGAGACGGGTCTGATGCCGGCCTTGCGTATGGCCTTTGACATTGTAGCCCGATCAACTGAGAGGTTTTCTGATAGGGCACTGATGCTCAGGCCGGTCTGTTGTGATTTGATTTTCATTTGTGGTTGGTTTTGTGGTCGGGGGGTGTCGGGGGTGCAGGTTCTAACTGAGAGTATTTTCGACAAGAGGGCACGAGGGCTTGAACTCTGTAGTGGATGGATTTTGAAATTCCGCTTCCTCTTCAGCAACGAGAGGTGCCCCTCGTTTCCAAGGGGGTGGTTTTCCTCGTTTCCATTCCTACAGAGAAGAGGGGTGATCGTTTCCTCATGGTTTCCAGTTTCGTTTCCCTTCGTTTCCCGTTTCCCACCTATAGAGTGAGCAACGGAAACGGAAGTGAGGTGTTACGGGAGGGCATAGCCTCTGCCCTCCTTGCGAAGTCTGCCGGCCTCGATTGCTCGCTTCGCCATCTTGGAGATGGTGCCCTTGCTCACTCCCATCTCCCTGGCAAGATCTTCGCAACTGGTGATGCCATCAGCCACCCATTGAATGAGTACGGCCATCCCATCGGCCTCCCTGGTCGTGACGCTCACCTGGCCGGCGCCGTCAGTCCGGAAAGACCACTCCAGGGGTACCTGCTCAACCCTGCTGTTTCGATCCTTGGTGAATCGGCTGATGAACCTGGCGCCATCCCTGAGCGCCCCTCCATGGTCGCCGGCCTCATCCAGCTTGATAACCCAGAAACAGGCATCCTCCCGTTTCGAGGTGCCCCTCATGTGGCCACCATTGCGCCCTGAGTGGTGCACGATGATCGTGCTGATGCGGTGCCTCCTGAGACTCAGCAACCACGGTAGAACGGCTTCCCAGGCATCGGCCTTGTCCTCGGCTATCCCAGAGAAAAGACAACTCAGGTTATCCAGCACCAGAACCTTGAAGCCCTGTTCCAGGCACAGCTTGGTGATTGCGTCCTGTGACCCCTGGGATGTCAGGTTAAGCACCGCGTTAGTCATATGGAATAGCGCCTCATGGTTAAGTACGGAGAGGTACTCATCGGCACCCATCCCCCTGATGCGTTGCTCCAGGCTCTCCAGCGGCATCTCCCCGTCGACGTAGAGCACGGGAACGGTTTCATGCACCTTCCAGGGGCCGAAGGCATCACCGCGATTGATTGCGGTGGCCAGTCCAAGGGAAAACCATGTTTTGCCAAGTCCACGGGGTGCGAAGACAAAACCCAGGTCTCCCTCAAAGAACCAGTCCCCCAGAATCTTCCTTCTCTCAGGGATTCCGATTTCCTTCATCCTAGTAAAGGGAATGGTACTCTTGGCAAAGGCATTGAAAAGACTCCTGTCCACCTCTGCCTCCGCGAACGGTTCCAGGCTCCGAAGTGCATCGGCTACGGGAATGCTCCCCTCTGCCAATTTCTTGGCAATGCCGGCCACCTGTCGCCGCCTGTAGCAGTCCATGAGCTTCCCCACGGATGGCCGAACGGCATCCCATATATCGTGACTCAGTTCAGAGATTGCCGGCCTTCCTCCCACCTCTTCCAGCACCCCCCGCTTCTCCAGGGCATCGGAGATGGTGATGGTGGTCGGGATCACGCCGGCCTTCTCAACATCCCGACAGGCATTGAAGACCAGGGCCGTGGAAGCCTCCACGCAGTCCGTGGTGAAGTTTGGGAACGCCTCCGTGATCTTCTTGGTGCCGTGGGTGCAGAGCCATTTGTGAACATCACGGTTGGCGTCCAAGTCGAAGAATGTGGTGGTGCTCATAGTGCCCTCCTCATCTGCTGGAGGATGCCCCCCATGTGACGCTCGAAAGCCTCCCTGTGGGTCTCCCGACCCGTAGTCAGATACTCGCCAGCAAGACGCCTTGCCTCCCTCTGCCAACTGCTCTTGACCCTTTGGAGGTGTTGGTGGATATTTTCACTAACCCGATGCCCTCGGATTGCCCCTGTTAGCGCAGGGGCTTCTTTTTTGGTGGGGTTCATTTGGCCACCTCCATCTGGGAGTTGAGGAAGGTTGAGACGCTGGCGAGGTTCCAGAGACGCTTTCCACGGGCCGATCCTGGCTTGCGGATGCAGGCCGAACGGATCTTACCTTCAGCTAGGAGAGCGTAAGCATGGCTCCTGCTCAGTCCCGTGAGACCGTGCAGGGTCTTGGAGTCACAAAATTCCGGCATTAAGTTTAAGCGAACGGTGCCGGTGGCCGCTTCGCTGGTCAGTTGGGTTTTTTCGTTTGGAGTCATAATTGACTCCGTGAGACTCCACTGACGCCGCTGATGGAAATACGGGCGAAGCGGGGGGATTAACGAACCATTTCCCAGCCCCTATTTCACAGGCTTCCTAGGTCTTCCTGGTGACTTTGCAATGAGTGTAATGCCGCATTGTTTCGCCGCTATCTTGATAGTTTTTCGGTCGAACCGTGCCCCCTGTTCGATTAGTTCCTTCAGTGGTTCCCGTAGGATATCCTCCAGTTGCTCCACGGTGGCCTTCATCTTCCACCTCCCGTTTACCTGAGAGACCAGCCTAGCGGCGGGGTGATTCTCATCGTACTTGAACTGCTCCCCCCATCCAGGGTCAGTCTTGATTCTTACACCTAGTTCCCTGAGCGGGATAAGATTAGCCCTGAGCCAGTCCACGGGGTTCAAATCACCAGACTCGGCAAGTCGTCCAGTCGGGGCCGTGCTCTTGGCAGTCAACATCTCGGAAATAGCAGTGAAGAAACCGGCATCTCTCCTAAGAATGGCCTTTGCCACCTCGCCGCCATGCAGGGAAAGCCACCACCAGGCCATAGACCCCCACACCCTATCCTTGGTAATAAGATTGCCGGCGCCGTCGATTTCCACGCGCCACCCGATGTCAGTCACGAGTGCGGCAGGATCACCCCCCTTCCTAGTGCGCCGGTGGTGCTTCCCATAGACTGCCTGGTCAATCGTTCTGATGTTCCTTACCCCATCGGCTTTGGGGCCGCTCCTGGAGAGCTTCTTCTGTGGTGCCGGTTTCACCGTCTTCTTGCGCTTGGTGGTGCCCTTCTTCATTTCGCTTTCCTCTTGGGGAGGCTCGGCATCAGGTCGATTGCACCCCTCAGTTCTTCAATCTGAACATGGGTGTAGTGTTGCCC
>JBAPTI010000094.1:0-11024 GCA_049282095.1 Chthoniobacterales bacterium | reverse complement strand
CTTTTGAGCATTCATCCCTTTGAGAAGGTGCCTATCCATGAACTACTTACAGAAACCGACTTCAAATCTTATATGCCTCACAAAAATAACCAGTTGACGCTGTGGGACTTATAACCGGACGCTTGTGATATTGGGTATCAAAACAACTGTTCTCAAGGTTAAGAATAAAGACTGCAGAATTTAGATGTGGTCGAAGCATTACCCAACGCCCCTTTAAGAAAGGGGATGTTAATACCAATGGGCTAGTCTTCCTAGAATATCATATAGGATGTAAGGATGGGCAACGCTGGGTCACGAGAGAGCAATTTGAAAGAACCACTATAAGTACATCAACAAGAACGAAGAAATGGGCTGAAGAAAACCCAGCGAAACGAAGGGAAATTGCCTCCAAGAGTAAGAAAAAGTGGTATTCTCAAGCTACTGCTCTGCAGAAGTTAAGACTTAATATCAGTACATTGATTCGCCAGACATTTCTATTAAAGGGGTATCGAAAAACCTCCAGGTCACAGGAGATTCTAGGATGTTCCTATGATTTCTTTAAGGCATGGATTGAGGCACAGTTTACCGAGCAGATGGGATGGGATAACCGAGAAACATGGCATCTTGACCATTATATCCCCTGCGCACTTGCTAGATCGAAGGAGGAGTTGATTGCTCTAAATCGCTGGTCAAACATCAGACCTTTCGCATCTTTGAATAATCTACTGAAGAACGATACCGTTCCATTTCTTCCTGCCCCTCTAGAATTAGTGTGGGTCTATGACCGTATCCCCTCCACCCAAAAAAATGGTTTCTAACTGCACGGGCTTGGTTGCATCGGGATTGAGACGCTATGGCAAAAGCGCACATGGCCAACAAAAGGCTTGGAAGTTCAGATGCCGCGCAAGGGCGCGCGAACGAAGCTGCAGCGAACTACTGCAAGCGAGCAGCAACACCGCGCGGTGGCTGAATACCGGGCCGTGGGAACGGCCGGGATAGACTCCGCGAAGCGAAGCCCGCCAAGGTGCTACTCGCGGGAGCGAAAGCGTCAAATCCCAAACCTCAAAAGAGGTGGGGCTTATTCAGCCCCTACCTCTTCGTCTTTTTGGGATACGACGGGTGCAATGCGCTGGAGCTTCTCACCCTCGGGCAACCCCATGAGCTTCACACCCATGGTGTTACGGCTGGTCTCGCGGATCTCGCCGACCCGGGTTCGGACCATCTGGCCGCCGCTGGTGATGAGCATGAGTTCATCGTCGTCGGTGACGGTGAGAGCGCCGACCACGAGGCCGGTCTTGTCGCCGGTCTTCATCGTGATGACGCCCTTCCCTCCACGGGACTGCTTGCGGTAATCCTCGAAGGGGGTGCGCTTGCCGATGCCGTTGTCACCGGCCACGAGAAGCGTGGCTCCGGGGCGGACGAGGCTGGCGGAGACGACAAAGTCGCCCTTGTCGGGGCGGATGCCCCAGACGCCGACGGTGGCGCGGGCCTGGTCGCGGAGCTCCTCCTCGCTGAAGCGGATGCTCATCCCCTCACGGGTGACGAGGACGACCTCATCGTGCCCCTCGGTGAGGACGGCGGAGATGAGCACGTCATCCTCCTCGATCTTGATGGCGATGATACCCCCCTTGCGGATGTTGGCGAAGTCACCGAGGTTCGACTTCTTCACGATGCCGCTACGGGTGGCGAAGAGGATGTGCTTCTCGGGATTCCAGGTGGTCTCCACACCGCCTGCGCCGCCGCTGGTGGTCGACTCGATCCGCATGGTGGCGGCGATCTGCTCGCCGGACTGGAAGTTCAGGATGTTGGCGATCGATTTTCCCTTGGCCGTGCGGCTCATCTCGGGAATCTCGTAGACGCGCTCGACATAGCAGCGGCCGGTCTTGGTGAAGAAGACGAGGTAGTCGTGTGTGCTTGCGGTGAAGAGGTGCTCGACGAAGTCGTCATCCTCGGTGTCGTTCTGCGCCTCCTTGGTGGTCATGCCGATGACCCCCTTGCCACCGCGCTTCTGGGAGCGATACGCACTGACGGCCGTCCGCTTGATGAGGCCCTTGTGGGTGACGGTGATGATGCAGCCCTCGTTGGCGATGAGGTCCTCGATGGAGATCTCCCCCTCCTCGGGAACGAGCTCGGTGAGGCGGGGGCCGGCATGCTTGTCCCTGATGGCCTTCAGCTCGGCCTTGATGATCGAGAGGACGCGCTCCTCGCGGGCAAGGATGTCGAGGAGGTCCTTGATGGTCTTGAGCAGCTCCTGATACTCGTTGTTGAGCTTGTCACGCTCGAGCCCGGTCAGTTGGTAGAGACGCAGCTCAAGGATGGCGTCGGCCTGAGGCTCGCTGAAGCAGTACTGTCCCTTGTCGTTGAGACGGGACTCATGGCGCAGGAGGATGCCGAACTTCTCGATTTCCTTCTTGCTGAAACTGAGCGCCAGCAGACGGGTACGGGCCTCGTCGCGGTTCTGCGAGTCACGGATGATCTTGATGAAGTTATCAAGATTCGCCAGGGCGATGAGGTAGCCCTCGAGCTTCTCGGCGCGCGTCTCGGCCTCGCGAAGAAGGAAGCGGGTACGGCGCAGGATGACCTCGCGGCGGTGCTCGATGAAGCAGGCGATCGCTTCCTTGAGCGAGAGGAGCTTCGGACGGCCGCGGTCGATGGCCAGCATCGAGATGGAGAAGGAGGACTCGAGCGCGGTGTGCTTGTAAAGGTTGTTGATCACCACCTTGGGGATGGCGTCGCGCTTCAACTCGATGACCACGCGGGTGTTCTCATCGGACTCGTCGCGGATGGCGCTGATGTCGGTGATGATCTTCTCGTTCACCAGCCCCGCGATGCGCTCGACGAGGGTGGCGCGGTTGACGTTGTAAGGGATCTCGGTGATGACGATCTGCTCGCGGCCACCCTTGATCTCCTCGACCCCGGCACGACCACGGACCTTCACGGAACCTCGTCCGGTCTCGAAGTACTGCTTGATGCCGCCGACGCCGCAGAGCTGGCAACCCGTCGGGAAGTCGGGCCCCTTGATGTGCTTCATCAGCTGGTCGATCGTGATGTCGGGGTTGTCGACCTGGGCGCATACGGCGTCGATGGTTTCGCCGAGATTGTGCGGAGGGATGTTGGTCGCCATGCCGACGGCGATGCCGGTACCGCCGTTGACAAGGAGGTTCGGGATCGAGGCTGGGAAGACTGTCGGCTCCTCCCGGGTGTCGTCGTAGTTGGGGACGAAATCGACGGTATCGTGATCCATGTCCTCCATGAGGACGGCGCCGAGGGGACGCAGACGGGCCTCGGTGTAACGCATGGAGGCCGGAGGATCGCCTTCCACGGAACCGAAGTTGCCCTGCCCCTCGATGAGGGTCTCGCGCATGGCCCAAGTCTGGGCCATGTGGACGAGGGTCGGGTAGATCGCCTGGTCGCCATGGGGGTGGTAGTTACCCATGGTCTCGCCGACGATCTTCGCGCACTTGAGGTGCTTGCGGGTCGGCATGACGCCGAGCTCGCTCATCGCGAAAAGGATGCGTCGCTGGGAGGGCTTCAGGCCGTCGCGGGCATCGGGAAGGGCTCGGGAGATGATGACCGACATGGAGTAGTCGAGGAAGGATCTCGAGATCTCCTCGGCCACATCGATCGGTTCGACTTTTTCGTTCTGGTTATACAAGGGATTGGGCCTCCGGGACGGTTTGGGGTTGGATCTGCACAATATAGGGAGGTGACTGGAATCCCTGCAAGGCAGATTCCTGTCAGGTGATCGGGAATCGGTTATCGGTTATCGGTTATCGGTTATCGGGAAGACATCTTGGCAACTTCCCGGAGTTGCTTCCCAGGAATTCAAGAAATCACTCGCTGAAAATTGAGGAGCGTATTTTTTCGCTCCCCATCACCCATTCCCCATCACCCATTCCCTATCACCTATTCCCCACCGAGCTTCCCCTCCAACTCCTTCACCCTCTCGAAGAGTTTTCCAAGTTGGGAGATGTAGAAATTATTCTGCTTCCACTCCTTCATCGGCTTGGCGGGTGCCCCGATCACCATGCTCTCCGGGGGGACGTTTTTCGAGAGGCCCGATTGCGCCCCGATGATGGCCTTGTCCCCGATCTCAAGGTGCCCGGCCAAACCGACCTGGCCGGCCAGCGTGACGTAGGAGCCGACCCTGGTGCTGCCGGCAATGCCGACTTGGGAACAGATAATGGTGTGGGAGCCAACCTGCACGTTGTGGGCGATCTGGACCAGGTTGTCGATCTTGCTTCCCTCGCCGATCACGGTGCGGCCGAACCGGGCGCGGTCGATGGTTGTATTCGCCCCGATCTCCACATCGCTCTCGATCTCGACGATGCCGGTCTGGGGGATCTTCACATGGCGTCCCTCTTGGAACTCGTAACCGAAGCCGCACGATCCGATCACCGCTCCGGGCTGCAGGATCACCCTGTCGCCGAGAATGCAGCGCTCCCTGATGATGGCCCCGGGATAGAGACGGCATCCGGAACCGATCCGCACTTCACGCCCGATCAGGCATCCGGAACCGATCACGCTCCCCTCACCGATGACGGCGCCGGCCTCGATCACGGACAAGGGTCCGACGGAGACCCCGGAGGCCAGGATAGCTCCGGGATCGACAACGGCCGAGGGATGAATGCCCTCCACCGCGGGGGGCTCCACAGGCGCGAAGGCTGCGACCGCAGCGGCAAAAGCCGCCGAGGGGTTGCCTACCCGCAGAAGAACCGGGGCTATCGCCTCGTCAAAGCCCTCGGGAACAATGGCGGCGCTGGCCTTGCTGGCCCGGAGTTGGGCCAAATAGCGGGGATTGCCGAAAAAGGTGATGTCCCCCTCCCTCGCCTCTTGGAGAGATGCGACTCCGGTGATTTCTATGTCGCCCGTACCCTCCGGAATCCCGGCACCAACGAGGGCTGCCAATTGAAACAGTCTCATCGGGGCGACGGGAAAGGAACCATCCTCCAATTGGCTACCGCAAGGACTTGATGGCTGATTTCCCGTTCAGGACGGAGAGAACATCATTGCTGAAGTCGAGGTCGTCGCGGGAATAGAGAACCACGGGAATGGCTCCGGCACTGAGTCCCGATTTGTCAAAGACGATGTCGAATCCCCTTTCCTTCACCATATCGTTCACGGTCTTCATGATGTCGTCGACGATGTCCTTGCGCATGCGGAGGAACTGGTCCTGGAGGGACTTCTGTTTCGCTGTTCGGAATTCGGCTATCTCCCGGTCAAGGTTGCGGGCCGCAGCCACCTTGGGCTCGATCTCCTTCTTCTTTGCATCCTGGGCTTCCTTGCTCAAGCCCTCTCTCTGGGCTTCCGAATTGAGCCGGTTGATCTCCTCCATGCTTTTCTTGAGGGTCTCGACGCGGTTATTGAGGTCGTCGTTGGCAGCCTTCTCCGCATCCGAGTACTTCGCCTGGGCATCCTTGGTCTTGGAGTACTCGCTGAAGACTCGGTTCATGTCGACGGTGCCGATCTTGACATCGGCTTCCGCGATAGCGACACCCCCCAGAAACAGGAGGGCGGAGAGAAGGAGATGGCGGGGCATGGTATTCATGGGAATAAGTAGGGGTACAATGAAGTACTAACCCCGCTTAGAAAGTGTAGCCAACATTAAATTGGAACTGACCGCTGGTCTGGTTCCACTGATCGGTCATGACGGGATAACCCCAGTCGATGCGGATGGGACCGATCGGGAGATCGATGCGTGCACCGATACCAACGTCGCCGTTGAGTCCGCCGGAGGAGCTGCCGTCCACGTAGTATTGCGCGGGGCTGAAATCCCAGGAGTTGGCGTTGACATAACCCCAATCCGTGAAGACCGCGCCGCGGAGGCGGGGGATGATCGGGAAGGTCAACTCCGCGGTTCCATAGACCGAGGTGCTGCCGCCGATGGGGTTGCCATACTGGTCCTTGGGACCGACACCCCTGAAGATGAAGCCACGCATGTCGTTGGCGCCGCCGAGGTAGAGCTGGTCAAAGATCGGGGGAGGATTGGCGGCACTACCCCAGGTGCTCACCACGCCCACGGAACCCTTGGTGAGAAGGATCATGTCCCAGGGAAGGGGGAAGAATTTCTTGGCATCGAGCGAGATGCCGTAGTCCTGGACATCGCCGCCAAGACCGCCGCCGGCCACGAATCCGGTCAGGTTGACCGCCTGCCCCTTGCGGGGAAGGAAGAGGCTGTCGCGGTTGTCGAAGTCGATGCCGCCCAGCAGGCAGCTCTTGGTGTAGGGGGAACTGTTCCCGGCGTTCTGAATCGTCGTGCCGTAGTTGCCGCTCAGGTTGAAGATGCTGATGTTCTCCAGGCGGTACTCGCCGCGCAGAGCGGTGAAGGGGGTGATCGCCTTGCGGGCCTGAAGGGCACCGCCGAGGTTCGACTGGTTGTAGACGGGGCTCAGGAAGGAGGCGCCGTGGTAGTAGAACTCGCCGCCGACGGAGACCTTGTATCCCATGAACCACGGCTCGGTGAGTGACATCACGAAATCCTGACGCTGGAGACCATACTGTCCGCGGATACGGAAGCGCTGGCCGGCACCGGTCATGTTGGGCCAGTTGAAGAGATCGAAATTGGACTGCTGGAGTTCGGCGAATCCGACCAAGCTGTCGATCGAGCTGAATCCGGCGCCGAAGTTGAAGGATCCTGTCTTCTTCTCCTCGACGATGACATCGAGATCCTTGCGGCCCGGCACCAGGGTGTCCTGGGGAGCCATGTCGACCTTGGAGAAATAGTTCAGGTTCATCAGGCGGGTCTTGCTGATATCCACCAGGGTGGTGTCGAAGATGCCTCCCGGCTGCACGCCCAGTTCGCGGCGGATCACCTTGTCCTTGGTCTTGGTGTTGCCCTGGATGTCGATGAGGTTGACGTAGGACTGGACTCCCTCGTCGATGCGGTAGGAGAGATCGATCTGCCCGTCTCCGGCCGGCGTCACCTGGGGCTGGGCCACCATGTCGACATAACCGCGCGACCCGTAGAAATCGCGGATCATCTTGAGGTCGGCACCCATTCCCTCAGGGGTGTAGAGCGAGCCTTCCTTCATCTTGAGGAAGCGGGCCAACTCGGCTGGCTCCACGATCGAGGAACCGTCGATGGAGAGCTTGTTGACCCGGTACTGGGTTCCCTCGGAGATGGAGATCACGAGATCGACCCCCTTGCCATTGGGAAGGGGAACCGTCTGGACGTCGGTCACGCGCATGTCGGCGAATCCGCGGTTCTGGTAGAGCTTGCGGATCTCATCCTTGTCCTCGTCCATCTGCGAGGGAGTGAGGCGGCCGGCCTTGGTGAGAAAGGAGAGGATGTTGGCCGTCTTGGTCTTCATGACCTTGGTGAGATCCTTCGGGAGCACCGAGTCGTTGCCCGTGAAGCTGATGCGGCGGATGACCAGCTTCGGCCCCTCGTTGATCGAGAAGACGACACGCATCTTCTTGTCGGGAAGCTCGGAGGTGACGGCATTCACCCTGACGTCGGTGTAGTTCTTGTCCTCGTACAGCTTGAGGATCTTCTGACGGTCGTCGTTGATCTTCTCGTCATTGAGCGGATCCCCCGGCTTGGAGGTGATCTCCTTGCGGATCTTGGAAGAGGGAACCGCCTCGGCACCCTCGATAAGCACCTCGCCGACCGTGGTGCGCCCCTGCAGGAGGACGGTGACCTTGAGCCCGCCGCTCACCGGCTCCGCAAAGATGCGGGCGTTGGAGACATTCCCCGTGGCGTAGAGCGACTTGATGTCCTCCTCGACGAGGCGTTCGTTGTATGGCGTGCCGGGCTTGGTCGCCAGATTGTCGAGAACGCGCTCCTTGCTGAGTGTCGTGGGTCCGACGAAACGGACGTCGATCTCCTGGATGATGGGCGCCTGCGGCGCCATCTGCGCCCCGAGCCGGGAACCGGGGGAGAGAATCAGAAGCACTCCCAGGGTCAGGCGGAGGAATAGTGCAAGGCGGAATGTCGTCATGAAATGCGGGATGTCTGGGAATCGTAAAATTGACCCGTCATTAGAAGCGGGAGGGGGGTGGAAGGGTCAAGCCGCTAATCCCAAAATTTGCATCGGGAACCCGAAGAGCATAGGAGAAGAGGTTAAAAAGTTAGAACGTTGAATCGTTAAAAAGTGGATCAAAACAGCCCTTATCTGAGAATCGAGATGGTGTAGTCCGAGAACTTGTCGGAGTAGCACGGCCCGAAGAGTCGAATCATGGGTTCCAATTCAGGCCCTTTTAACCCTTTTAACGCTTCAACATTTTAACTCCAAAACTCCATCAGGCCCCACCATCAGGGTGAACCATCCAAACCTATTGATGCCGCCCCATTTCAATATCAGGGCTAATTCCCTGATGGATCTTCCAGATCCTTCAAAATCCGGGGAATCTCGGACAGTGCCGTGATCGTGTGGTCGGGAGTCACATCCGCCTGCTCCTCCGATCCGGGAACGCGGATCCAGATCGAGCGGATCCCGGCGTTGCGCGCCCCGGCGATGTCTCGCTCCAGACTGTTGCCGACCATGATGGCCTCCGCGGGGGAGACCCCGAGTTCGGAAAGGAGACGGTGAAAGATCTCCGGCTTCGGCTTGCCGATGCCGTGCTCCCCGGAGACGGCGATCGCCTTGAAGAAGGATTCGAGTCCCGAGGCGGCGATCTTCTCGCGCTGGAGGTCGGGTGCTCCGTTGGTGAGAAGGGCGAGGCTGTGGGTGGACGAGAGCTCCACCATCAGTTCCCTCGCACCCTGGAGCAGTCTCTGGCGGCCGCGGCGGGTCGCGGAGAATTCCGCGGCAAGAACCTCGGGGGCCTCGGCCGGGAAATCACTTTTCTGCAGGGTCAGCGCCTTGGCAAAGACCTCCACCCGGTAGGCTTGTGCCCAGTTGCGGAGGGCGGTAAGTTCGGGCGTCTCCCCGGTGAAGCCACCCCAGAGGCACTCGAAGGCACTGATGCCGATCGAGCGGCAGAAGGGACGGCACTCACCCTCGCCCCAGAGCTCGCGGGCGATCGCCATGGCATCGGTCGCGAACCGGGCCGGTTCCGCACCGAAACGGGCTGCGGCCACCGCGGCGACATGCGCGAAGGTTTCGTGGGAGACCGCCTCGTCGACGGCCAAGGTGTCATCAAGATCAAAGAGGAGAGCGCGGATTGCCATAAGCGGTGAACAATGCCCGCATCGCCGCAACGGAACGAGAAAAAAGACCGCTCGACGGGTTTTCCCCTTCACTTGAACGGAGGCTTTCCCTTTAACTTTCTCTTCCCATGAGCACCTCTGCCTTCCCCGATATCACCTCGATCCCCTTCGAGGGGCCCTCTTCCAGGAATCCCCTCGCCTTCAAGCACTACAACCCCTCCGAGGTCATCGAGGGGAAGACGATGAAGGATTGGATGCGCTTCTCGGTCGTCTACTGGCACACCTTCCGCAACTCACTCTCCGATCCCTTCGGCGCCGGCACGGCCATCCGCCCCTGGGATGACGGCACCGACTCCGTTGAGAATGCCAAGAACCGTGTCCGTTACGCCTTCGAGTTCATCCAGAAGCTCGGCGCCCCCTACTACGCATTCCACGACCGCGATGTGGCTCCCGAGGGGAAGACCCTTGCCGAGAGCAACAAGAATCTCGACGCCGTCGTCGCCGTCCTCAAGGAGGAGCAGCAGCGCACCGGCATCAAGCTCCTCTGGGGCACCGCCTGCCTCTTCACCAATCCCCGCTTCCTCCACGGCGCGGCCACCAGCCCCAATGCCGATGTCTACGCCCACGCTGCGGCCCAGGTGAAGAAGGCGATGGAAGTCACCCACGAACTCGACGGCGAGGGATACACCTTCTGGGGTGGCCGCGAAGGCTACTCCACCCTCTGGAACACCGACATGAAGCGCGAACTCGATCACCTCGCCCGCTTCCTCCACATGGCCGTCGACTACAAGAAGGAGATCGGATTCAAGGGCCAGTTCTACATCGAGCCCAAGCCCAAGGAGCCGACCACCCACCAGTACGACAGCGACACGGCGGCCTGCCTCAACTTCCTGCGCGAATACGGCCTCCAGGATCATTTCAAGATGAACCTCGAGACCAACCACGCCACCCTCGCCGGCCACACCATGGCCCACGAGATCGAGGTCTGCCTCGGGGCCAACGCCCTCGGCTCCATCGACGCCAACACCGGCAACGAACTCATCGGCTGGGACACCGACCAGTTCCCGACCAACCTCTATCTCACCACCCAGGTGATGCTCGGCATTATGAAGATGGGAGGACTCACCACGGGCGGGCTCAACTTCGACGCGAAGGTGCGCCGCGAGAGCTTCGAGCCGATCGACCTCTTCTACGCCCACATCGGCGGCATGGACGCCTTTGCGCGCGGCCTTAAGATCGCCGCCGCAATCCGCAAGGACGGCCGCATCGCCGAGATCGTGAAGAGCCGCTACTCCTCCTGGGACAGCGGCATCGGCGCCGAGGTCGAAGCCGGCAAGGCCAGCTTCGCCAGCCTCGAGAAGCACGCCCTCAGCCATCCCGATCCCGTCCAGCACGGCAGCGGCCGTCAGGAACTCATCGAGAACATCGTCAACGAGTTGATCTGATCTCCCGATCAGACCGCAGGTCAAAGAAACGGACAATCAGCATGAGCCCCGGTCGGAAACGGCCGGGGCTTTTTTGATGCCGGAATATCAATTTGAACCCAGATTATGCAATAGGGTGACGGCGACAGGTCTGGATGCTTCACCCAGATGGTGAGTTGTAGGATGGTTAAAACCGTTGAAGAGTTAAAACGTTACAAAGGGCTGACAGCAGACACTCATTCCACTCTCCGAGCCGAGCCATGATCAGCAAACTTCTTGATGGCACCTTCTCGAATTCAGGTTTAGGGGTTTCCGGTTCCACCTTGTAACCTTGTAACGTTTCTAACCATTTTAACTCCCCGCTCCCGGAATCCTTTCTCTAATTCATAATCCGGGTTGAACCCACTAGTGTCCGGTTGAGAGGGTGATTGGTTTTTGTTGATACTTCAAGATGAGTGATTTGCGATCCAAAATGGATGCCACGCATTTGAACTTTGAGCGACGTTTTTTGAGGATACTCGGCCATGAAC
>JBAPTI010000093.1:0-31307 GCA_049282095.1 Chthoniobacterales bacterium | reverse complement strand
CCCCCTGTCCCTTGATCTCGTCGGGCCGACCTACAACGGCTGCTTCGGCGACGGAGGGATGGCTGACCAAGGCACTTTCCACCTCGGCCGTGCCGAGGCGATGACCGGCAACATTGAGGACATCGTCGATACGGCCGACGATCCAGAAATTCCCCTGCTTGTCGCGGCGGGCGCCGTCGCCGGTGAAGTAGGCTCCCTTCACCTCGCTCCAGTACTGCTGGCGGTAGCGTGTCTTGTCCCCCCAGATGCCGCGAAGCATCGAGGGCCAGGGCTTGCGGATCACAAGCTTGCCTCCCTGACCATGAGGGACTTCCTTACCCTCGTCATCGACGATCGCCGCATCGATCCCGAAGAAGGGGAGCGTGGCGGTTCCCGGCTTGCAGGGGGTGGCCCCGGGAAGCGGTGCGATCATGTGCGCACCGGTCTCGGTCTGCCACCAGGTGTCGACGATCGGGCAGCGCTCGTGTCCGATGTGCTTGTTGAACCACATCCAAGCCTCGGGATTGATCGGCTCGCCCACGGTGCCGAGGAGGCGCAGCGAAGAGAGATCGTGTTTCTTGGGGTAGTGATCACCCCATTTCATGAAGGCTCGGATGGCCGTCGGGGCCGTGTAGAAGATGGTGACGCCGTAGTCGGCGATGAGCTTCCAGAAGCGGTCGGGCTCGGGCCAGTTGGGAGCACCCTCGTACATGAAACAGGTCGCCCCGTTACTGAGGGGTCCGTAGACGAGGTAACTGTGGCCTGTGATCCAGCCGATGTCGGCGGTGCACCAGTAGACATCATCCTCCCGGAGATCGAAGACATACTTGGTGGTGGCGTAAGTGCCGACCAGGTAACCGCCGGTGGTGTGAAGAATTCCCTTGGGCTTCCCGGTGGATCCGCTGGTGTAGAGGATGAAGAGCGGATGCTCGCTGTCGAGATGCTCGGCCGGGCAGTCGGCTGAGACATACTCCATCTCCCGGTGCCACCAGACATCGCGTCCTTCCTCGATGTGGATGTCTGTTTCGGAGCGCCTGAAGACGATGACCTTCTTGACGGAATCGTTCCCCTTGAGGGCGTGATCGACATTCTGCTTGAGGGTGACGAGTTGACCCCGGCGGTAGCCGCCGTCGGCCGTGACAATCACCTTGGCTCCGCTGTCGGCAAGCCTGTCCTTGATGCTCTCGGCGCTGAAGCCGCCGAAGACCACGCAGTGGACCGCGCCGATGCGGGCGCAGGCCAGCATGGCGATCGAGGCCTCGGGAATGAGGGGCATGTAGAGAAGGACACGGTCCCCCTTCTTCACGCCGTTGCGCTTGAGGACATTGGCGAACTTGCAGACCTCGCGGTGTAGTTGACGGTAGGTCAGCACCTTTTTGTCACCCGGTTCTCCCTCCCAGATGATCGCGGCCTTGTTCGCACGCGGACCCTCCAGATGGCGGTCGAGGCAGTTCTGGGAGGCATTCACCTTGGCCCCGACAAACCACTTGGCGTAGGGGAGCTTCCAATCGAGCACCTTGGACCATTTTTTGAGCCAATGGAGTTCCTTGGCCTCGCGCCCCCAGAACTTGTCGGGCTTGGACACCGACTCGGCATGGAGTTTTTTGTAAACCGCCATGCTACCGATGCGTGCCCTCTTGGAAAAATCGGCGGAGGGCTTGAAGATACGGTTCTCGATGAGATGGGACTCGATGTTCTTGGACATGGGGGTAACGCTCTTGTGGTGGGTTGAGGTGTGATTTTCTGCCTTTAAATCGGGAAAAGGGAAAGGTTTTCCGAAAGATCGTGAAAACACACCATTTCTTGAAAAAGAACGGGATTCTTCCGAAAACTCACCATGAAAACAGCCGCAACCAGATGAAACCAAAATCCGCCATGCTATTTCCGATCATCTTCATGATGCTTTTTGCAGGCCTTCCTTGCATCGCCCTGGAGCCGGCAGGTGAGCCGGAGCTCAAGGTCGGGGTCGCCTTGGACGAACCTTTCATCATGAAGACCGGTGATCTTCACACGGGTTTCTGCATCGATCTCTGGCAGACGCTCGCGGCGGATCTGGGCCTGAAGTTCCGTTACGTCGATTACCCCTCCTTCGCGGCCCTGCTCGAGGCAACCGAACGAGGCGAAGTCGATGTGAACGCGAATTCCCTCTACATCACAAGCGAACGCCTCAAGCGAATGGATTTCGTCCTGCCATTCCTTCAGGAGGGAATGCAGATCATGGTCAGCGAGAAAAGGTCTTCGTCGTTCATGAAGATCTGGCAGGGCCTGCGCGACAGCGGTCATCTCGAGGTCTTCGGAATCGGCATCGGGGTGATTCTTCTCGGAACGATCCTGCTCACCCTGGGGGAGCGCATCTGGAACAAGGAGTTTCACCGGGACTGGGCCAACGGCTTTGCGGAATCCTTCTACCACGTGATGTCTATCTCCATGACCGGGAAGAGCACGCACAAGCACCTTCCCGGGCCGCTTGGCAAGATCATGGCAGGGATCTGGATCGCGTTCGGCGTGGGGGTGGTGGCCTACATCACCTCCTCGATCACCAGCGTGATGACGGTCAACCGCCTCCATTCCATCATCAACGGGCCCCAGGACCTTCCGGGACACAGGGTGGCCGCAATCCGGGGAACCGTCGCGGAGTCGTACTGCTGGACCAACCATCTCGACTGCGTGGCTTACGACTCGCTAAACGACGCTGTAAACGCACTACTCAGTCATGAAGTGGAGGCGATCGTCCACGACTCCCTGTCGCTCCAATGGTATGACAACTCCCATCCCGAACTGCCCCTCACCGAGGTGGGGCGGGTCTTTGAGAAGAAGTACTGCACCTTCTCCCTGCCCCTTGGCAGTCCGTTGCGTCAACCGCTCACCGAAGCCCTGCTCAAGCGGAACGAATCGGGCTACTGCGAGAGCCTCCGCCAGCACTACTTCGGGAATGTCCAGTAGCCGCGGTCACCCCTCGATCCTGATCACCTCGAACCGGAAGCGCTCGTCGTAGATGCCGCGGTTGTGGGTGTGGCAGCAACTCAGGCAGGCGATTCTCCTGCGGGGGATCCTCACCCGGTCATGACTCTCCCCGCAGCCCGGGCATCGCAGCAGATAACGGCGCTTCATCCTGCGGGCCGTGAAAGGGAGCTGGTGGGTGCGCCCCTCTCCGGGAATACCGAGATCACGGCAGGCCTGCTGCCATTCGGGGCCGTGCGGGGCGAGTCGTCGCCGGCCGTGGCGATGCTGGGCAAGCAGGTGGGCCAGCTCGTGCAGGAGGGTACGATCCACTTCTTCGAGGGATATCTCCCTGAGAGCTGGGTTCAACCAGATCTCCCGGTGCAATGCGATGGCTACTCCGGCCGTGGTCCGCATCCGGGAATTCCATCCGACCACAAGCAAAGGAGCCAGGGATGGGGCAAGATCCCGAACCATGTCGCGGGCGCGCTGCTCCAGCACGGGATCACGAGTCTTGGATGTCCGTGATGCGGGTAGGTTCGGAGGATGATCCGGCAACTGGAAAAGTTCGCCTCCAACGAACGCGCGCAAGCCGTCAAGGATCCCCATTATGCCGGTCACCGTGGGACCTGCCTGGCCAGCACACGCCCCACAGCAGCCACCACGTCGTCGATCTCCCCCGCCGAGGTGTGCCGCCCCAGCGAGAAACGAACCGTGGCGCTTGCTAGTTCCGCGGGCACACCCATTGCAAGCAGTACATGGGAGGCCTGGATTGATCCGACCATGCAGGCGGACCCGCTCGAGGCGGCGACGCCTTCGAGATCGAGGCTCATGAGCAGCGTCTCCCCGTCGCATCCGGGGAAGCTGACATTCAGCGTATTCGCGATGACTAAAGCGTCGGCGGCATTCCTGAGTGCCGACGGCATGATCTCACGGATCCCGTTCCAGAGACGCTCCCGGAGGCCCTCCTGCCGGATGGCCTCGGCTCCGGCCTTGGCTTCCGAGACGGAAATCCTCGCGGCGGCGGCCATCCCGGCGATCGCCGCGGCGTTCTCGGTGCCGGCGCGGCGCTCGTTTTCGTGGAATCCCCCGTGCTGAACCGCCTCGATGGAGACCCCCGATCGAAGCCAGAGAAATCCCGCGCCCAGCGGACCATAAAATTTATGGGCGGTGGCAGAGAGGGCGTCGACGCCGAGCTCGCCGGGAAGGCAGGGGATCTTCCCAAAGGCCTGGACCGCATCGGTGTGGAAGAGGATGCCCCGATCGCGGCAGAGAGCGGAGAGTTCGCGGATCGGCTGGATCACGCCGGTCTCGTTATTGGCGATCATGACGGAGGCAAGCAGAGTCTCCGGACGAAGTGCCGCCGCGAAGGCCGCCGGATCCACCAACCCCCGTGCATCCACAGGGACGATCGTCAGGTCGAATCCCTCGCGCGAAGCAAGCGACTGCATGGCATGCAGGACCGCATGATGCTCGGTGGCGGCGGTGACGAGATGGTTCCTGCCGGATCCGCGGTGACGGCGGGCTAGGCCCAGGATCGCAAGATTGCAACTCTCCGTCCCACCCGAGGTGAAGATGAGCTCGTGCGGCTTGCCCCCCAGCAACGAGGCAATCGAATCCCTCGCATCATCGATGGCGGCACGGGCTCTGCGCCCGGAAGCATGGATCCCGGAGGGATTCCCAAGAACCCCTTCCAACAGCGGAATCATCGCCTCACGGGCCTCCGTGGAGAGGGGGGTGGTCGCGTTGTGATCGAGATAGATCATGAGAGCACATGATTCCCCATTTCACTCCCGACCGGCAATGCCCCAGTTTATACGAGATTTTTAGAATGGAACCACTTCTACAGATCTGGAGCTTTCACCAGGATGGGAAGAAGCGATCGGGTTAAAAGGTTAGAAAGTTAAAAGCGTTACAAAGTGGCTTATAAACAGACCCTGTCTGAGAATCGAGATGGCAAATCCAGAGAACTCGTCGCAGCAGCGCGGGCCTTAGAGTCACATCAAAGTTTCCAATTCAGTCCCTTGTAACTCTTTTAACGCTTTAACGTTTTTAACTCCTTAACACCCTGAGGCCCCACCATCAGGGTGAACCATCCACACCTCTTGATGCCTTCTGTTGCATAATCCGGGCTCAAATCATGGATGCTTCCCTTGGTGCTCTTGCCATCCGTCACCGGCTCCTCCAGCATCATGGGAACTCCATGACAGCCTCTCCCATCCTACCCGACCTTCAGGCCGCGATCCTCTGCGAAGATGTCCGTGCCGAGGTCAGCGGCCAACAGACCCTCGTCGGCGTGATCGGCGCCATCCCGACACCAACGTTGCCGATCGGCTTTTTCAAACTCTGCCTCTGGACTCGCTGGTGCGGTGGAAGCGGCGACTTCATCCAGAAATGCCTTATCTATGATCCCGAGGAGGATCAGGCGATCGCCCAGGCCGAGGTTCCCTTTACCCTCTCCGACCTGAACGCCCACGCCACCAACGTTCATTTCTTCGGTGGGGTGCAGTTTCAGAAATACGGAACCTATCATCTCGAGATCCTGCTCGATGAGGAACTCAGGCTGCGCATTCCCCTCCCCGTCATTCAGGTGGAGAATCCCGGTACCCAATCCCAACGCTAAGTTTATCTCCTGCCCCTACTCCCGAGACAGGAGGCTTCAGTCAGAAATCCAGAACCTCGCCATCCTCCGGAAGGAAGACATCGCTGACACTCGGAAGGAGGTCTTCCAACCTCAGGCGCAGATCACTCCGATCGGAGGCATATTCCTCGGAGAGATGGACGAGGCAGAGGGCATGGATCGTTGCTCCGGCCAGGGCATCCGCCAACTCCGTGGCCCCGAAATGGGAGAGTTCGCTGACAAGGACCGTCGCCGGCTTGGAAAGCAGGGGCTTGATATCGACTGCGGAACTGAGATCACCCGTGAAGATCCCCCTGAAATCTCCGGAAACAATCTCAAGGGAGAACGACTCGCAGGGACGGGTCGGGTCGGCACACGGCAGCCGATGGTAGCAATCCTTCAGGTGTCTGTTCGGCCATGGTGTCACCGCGATCTCGTTTTCCAGTTGAAGAGGAACTCGTTCTTTCCAGGCATTCCAGGAGATCGTGAAACCGAGCCCCTCTTCAGTCAGGTAGAGGGCCGCGATCCACGCACGGATGGGTGCGATCATTTCCCCCGGCAGGTGAACCGAGAGTTTCTTGGTCCGCCCCAGCAACATGCATCCCTGAAGGAATGACGGAAGTCCCCCGACATGATCGACATGGCCGTGGGTGATGAGAACCTCGTCGATCTCCGCAAGGACATTCCCGCGATCCCTGAGCAGGTGAATGCATGGCTCACCCACATCGATGAGAAGATGCCTCCCATCGAGAAGCAGGAGACTGCTTGAGAAAAACCGGTCCGCGGAGGGAACTCCCGATCCGGTGCCGAGGAAGCTGATGGAAGCCATGGGCAAAGCCTCAAGGGTGCGCCGCGAAAAGCCAGCGAAATCATCGGTCATGGGATCCGACAAAGGGGATCTTTGGGAACACAATGTGAAAAAACCACTTTTCTCCTTTGACAGGGAGTGATCCTTTTCCTAATCTCTTCAACCTTTCCCGAAATCCTAATGAAGACTTTTTCCGCTAAAGCTCCCGAGGTCAAACGCCAGTGGTGGGTGATCGATGCCAAGAACCAGTACCTCGGCCATGTCGCCGTCCAAGCCGCAAATCTCCTGCGCGGCAAGCACAAGGCGATCTTCACGCCTCATGTCGACACCGGTGATTTCGTCGTGGTGATCAATGCCTCCGAGGTTCAGATCGGCGGCAAGAAGGAGACCCAGAAGACCTACATGAGCTTCTCCGGATTCGTCGGCGGCCACAAGTCCGAGACCTTCCGCCAGCGCCGCGAGCGCCGTCCCGAACTCCTCATCGAGCGTGCCGTCAAGGGAATGATCCCCCACAACCGCCTCGGCCGTTCCATCTATGGCAAGCTGAAGGTCTACGGCGGCAATGATCATCCCCACGCCGGGCAGAACCCCCAGCCCGCCAAGTAAACCATCCCCTTCACAGGAAACAATTCCCACTCACTCATGGCCACAGCAAAAACCGCCACCACCGGACGCCGCAAGACGGCCGTCGCCCGCATCCAGATCACACCGGGCTCCGGCAAGATCAGCGTCAACGGGAAGAACTTCGACGAGTACTTCACCACCACCTCGATGCAGAACACAGTGCTCAAGCCCCTTGAGACCGTGAACGCCGTCAAGAATTACGATGTGGTGGCCAAGACCTCCGGCGGCGGACTTCAGGGTCAGGCCGGGGCGCTCAGCCTCGCCATCGCCCGCGCCCTCAACGAATTCAACGAAGCCGACCGCCCCGCCCTCAAGGCTGACGGACTGCTGACCCGCGATCCCCGCATGCGCGAGCGCAAGAAGCCGGGTCGTCCCGGAGCCCGCAAGCGCTTCCAGTTCTCCAAGCGTTAATTTGCCGCGATTGCCGGTCTCTTCGGGACCGTCATTCCAAAACTCTCGAAGAGCTTCCCTCGCGGGAAGCTCTTCTTGTTTAAGGAATCCTTAAGGCAGGGATCGCAACCCATAATCCGCGTGTCCGAACGAATCATGAACGCGAACCATCACTCCTTCATTCACAGGACGCGGGTGCTTTTCCGACTAGCTTCGGAGGAATCACTCAAATCACTCCGTGCGAATCTCATTCCCGGACTGATCCTGCAGGCGGTGATGGCCGCCATGGCCGCCGCCTATCTGTGGCACCCCGGGGCACGACATCTTTTCACGGAGCTTGCCCGGATCCGATCCGACTGGGGCCTCTGGTTTTCCTTCCTGGGGACATCATTGGCCTCGGCCCTGCTCCCGGAAATCCTGCAGAGATTCCGCCGAACATCCCCTGCGGATGGACCTGCACTCGGGGAGCGACTTCTCTTCGCCATACCCTTCTGGGGCCTCATCGGCGTCCAGGTCGATCTCTTCTACAGACTCCAACTCCATCTCTTCGGCCCCTCGGAGAGCATCTCCGTGATCGTCACCAAGGTTCTGGTCGATGCCTTCATTTATTGTCCGTTGCTGGCGATGCCGGAAGCCGTCTGTATCTTCCTTTGGCGTGATCATGGTTTCACAAGCCGGGGATTCCGCGGCTGGACGGCAGGACGCTTCTATGCCCTGCGGATCTTCCCCGTGCTCATGGCCAACTGGATGGTCTGGATCCCGCTTGTCAGCATCATCTACTCCCTCCCACCGGCGCTCGGCATCCCCTTCTTCATCATCGCCCAGGCATTCTGGGTCATGGTCTTCACCACACTCTCCGCCCGATCAGCGGTTACTTAGTGAATCGCTGATTAAATCGCATAGAGGCCGTTGTGGGAAGAACAGGCCGCTGGCAAGGCGCTGGAGCGAGCACCACATCCGCTTGTACAAGCGTTAAGAAGTCCGGACGCAGTGCCAGGAGTGGGAGCGTAGACGTAGTAAACCTAAGGCAAATGAATACCGGGCCGTGGGGACGGCCGGGATAGACTACGCGTCTGCGTAGCCCGTCAGGGCGTTACTCGCGGGAGCGAGAGCGTCAACAGCAACAAAGCGCGTCGCCCTAGGACGTACGTCTTGCGGCGCGGAATTCGAGGGAATCCACGAGCGCCATCCAACTCGCCTCGATGATGTTGTCGGAGACGCCGACGGTTCCCCACGATTCAGCCCCCTCGCTGGAGAGGATGTGGACACGGGTTCTGGCCGCTGTGCCACGTCCACCGTCGACGATCCGGACCTTGTAATCGGAGAGCGTGATACCTGAGATCCAGGGATGCAGTTGCTGAAGGGCCTTGCGAAGGGCGGCATCGAGCGCATTGACCGGCCCATCCCCCTCCGCGGTCATTTCCAGATCCCGATCGCCGTCACGGAGGCAAACAGTGGCCTCGCAGGCGGTGGAAGAGCCCGATGCATCGCGGCGGAAACTGCAGTGGTATCCCTTGAGGTCGAAGAGCGGATTGTGGCGACCCAGTTCCTTACGGATCAGGAGTTCCAGAGAGGCATCGGCCGCCTCGAACTCGAATCCCGCGGCTTCAAGCGCCTTGATCTTCTCCAACACCTTCAGCACAGCAGGATCATCCTTGGCCAGGGTCAGGCCGAGCTCACCGGCCTTGAGCAGGATGTTGCTGCGGCCTGAGAGTTCGGAGACAAGGATGTTCTGACGATTCCCGACGGCGGCGGGATCGATGTGCTCGTAGGCCGCCGCCGTCTTGGCGACCGCATTCACATGCATTCCGCCCTTGTGGGCAAAGGCGGTGCTCCCGACGAACGGGGCACGGACGTCGGGGTGGCAGTTCGCCAACTCGTCGACGAAGAGGGAGACCTCGCGCAGACGCGGGAGATCGGGGACCACGGGGAGGCCCATCTTGAGCTGGAGGCACGGGATCACCGTGGTGAGATTGCAGTTTCCAGTGCGTTCCCCGTAGCCGTTCATCGTCCCCTGGACATGCACCGCACCGGCACGCACGGCGGCCAGAGCATTGGCGGCCCCCATGCCGCAATCGTTGTGGGTGTGGATGCCTACTTTACCCGGGAACTTGTCATTCACCGCGGCCGTGATCGTCGCGATCTCATCGGGCATCGTCCCCCCGTTGGTGTCGCAGAGCACCAGCATGTCCGCACCGGCTTCCGCGGCGGCGGCGAGGGTCGCCATGGCAAACGCGGCGTCATCTTTGTAGCCGTCGAAGAAATGCTCGGCATCGTAGATCACCTCGCGCCCCTGGGATTTCAGGTAACCGACACTGTCGCCGATCATGGCGAGATTCTCGGCATGGGGAACTCCCAGAACCTTGTCGACCTGGAGTTTCCAGCTCTTGCCGAAGATGGTGACCACCGGGGTTCCGGCCTCGAGCAGTTGGGAGATCTGAGGATCGTCGGATGCCCGGATGCCCGCCCTCCGGGTGCTTCCGAAGGCGGCCAACTTGGCGCCTCCCAAGTTGCGGTTCCGCGCCTCGGCGAAAAAAGCCAGATCCTTGGGGTTCGAACCGGGCCACCCGCCCTCGATGTAATCCATCCCGAATGAAGCGAGCTTTTCGGCGATGCGGATCTTGTCGAGCAGGCTGAATGAAATCCCCTCCCCCTGCGTCCCGTCACGCAGGGTCGTGTCATAGAGGGCTACGGATGCCGGTTTTTTCATGAAGCGTTGATTCTATAACTGCGAAAGGAGCCTTCTTCAACCGGGTTAAACCCGAACTCCGAAGTTGAGGAGAGCAATTTGACACAATCTACTGACCGCAAAGAAGTCTTGTCGATTCTCGCCTGTATCAATCGATACGCCCTCGAAATCTCCGCAACTCCTATCGGCAACCATCTTGCGCCAACTCATCTCTTTCATCTTCGGAGTTCGGGTTAAATCACCACGGCTGAATCGGCGGCGGGGTCCTCCAGGACGGCGGAGTCGTTGATCGCGTTGATGAGAAGGCGGAGCATGCCGAACTCCCGCTTGCGCGGAATGAGGACGAGGCGGGGTAGATCCTTGAGATCACGGTCATCGGCTTCCTCCGGAAGGGCCTCGCGCTGGACGATGTGCCCGGATGAGAGGAGGTGATCGAACTGCTGGTTCAGCGTCTCGAGCGCGTGGGGTGTGAGCTTTCTATTGAGACGGATGATCATCTCGTCGCGCACCCATCGGTAGGAGTGGAAGACCCTGTAGAAGTGCTTGATCTCCTCGACGGCGCGGTCGACGTCATGGGTGATCGTGAAGAGATGGAAGTCGGAACGGGATATCAGGCCGAGTTCCAGCAGGTCGTTGTCAAGGAAGCGGCGCCAGGTCTCCCAGTAGAAGCCGTTGGGGCGATCCATCAGGATGATCGGCACGATGGATGTCTTGCCGGTCTGGAGCAGGGTCAGCACCTCGAATCCCTCGTCGAGGGTCCCGAAGCCGCCGGGAAACAGCACGAAGGCGCTGGTCTCCTTCACGAAGCTCAGCTTGCGGGCGAAGAAATAATTGAAGTTGATGAGCTTGGGGTCTCCGGCAATCACGGGGTTGGCGCTCTGCTCGAAGGGCAACCGGATGTTCAAGCCGAAGCTCTTCTCCGCACCGGCCCCCTGTTGGGCAGCGCCCATGATGCCGTCGCCTCCGCCGGTGATGATCATGAACTTCTCCTCCACGATCCTGCGCGCGAATTCCCGGGCCAACTGGAAATCGGGCTCCTCCGCGCGGGTTCTCGCCGATCCGAAAACGGCCACCTTGCGCACCTTGGCGTATTTCCTGAAGACGGAGGCCGCGTAACGCATTTCGCGCATCGAGCGGCTCATCAGCTTGAGATCGGAGAGGGAGGCATTGTCCTTTCCGTAACGGATGACCGTCTCCATCATGTCCCTGAGGAAATCGGCGCTCCTGCCCGAGGCCAGGCTTCCCACCAACTCCTCGATGATCTGTTCTTCGGAACGGGGTGTCGTCATGGGGGTCTTTATTTTCTGGCAAGCCGGGCGAAGAGCCAGACACCCAGGCCTGTGAAGAGGAGATTAGGGAGCCAGATCATGATGATCGGCAAAGCTCCCGGCATGGCGGAATTCTTGCTCAGCGCCTCGGCCACGAGGATGAAGAAGAAGTAGCAGAAGGCGATGACCAGACTCAGGGCAAACCCGACCGATGTCTCCTTGCGGTGGGCCGTAATGCCGAGCGGCACCGCGATGAGGGCGAAGGCCAGCGCCGCCAGCGACATCGAGAAGCGCTTGCTGATCTCGACCCGGTAAGCAAGGGGACGCTGGCAATCGGGCTTTGAGACCGCTTCATTGAGCTCCCCGAGCGTATGGGAGGTCAGCGGCTTGTTGCGCTTCCTGCTGTCGATGAGCTTCTGAAGGGACATCGGAAAGACCCCCTCCTTCATCGTGATCCCCTGGGTGATCAGGTCGACATTGTCGGGTTGGCGGGAGTCCCTCTGCTCGAAGTGGGCATCCTGCACCTTGAGCAGCAGGCGTTGATGCGGGATGTCGGTCGTGATGGTGCCCGTCTTGGCAAAGACGACCTTCGAGGGCACCCCTTTCTCGTCGATCTCGAAGACAATGAGGTTCTTCATCAACTCGCCGTCGCGGCTTCCTACATAGACACGTCGGTCGGGGAACTGATCCACGACCTCGTCCGCCTGAAACATCGAGCCGGGATCGTGCGTCGCAATGCGGAAGAGCGAGGTCATCATCGCATACTGGGCCTTCGGAGCCACCTCCACGTTGATCCAGAAACAGACCCCGACCAGCAGGAGCGCCACACCCAGCACTGGCATGAAGATTCTGGGAAAGCTGACCCCGTTGGCCCGGAGGGCGATCACTTCATTGTCAGCCGAGAGACGACCGAATACCAGGAGCACCGCAGTCAGGAACCCCCACGGGATCGTGAAGGTCATGGAGAAGGGAAGAACAAATGCCACAAAGGCAAAGATCGTCTCGATCGGCACATTGTGGTTGATGAGCAGATCGAGCATCTCCTTGAAGACATTTCCCAACACGAGCACCAGGCTCAGCAGGGCAACCCCCATGAGGGTGGCGACTCCGAGGGCGGTCAGGAGATAGCGATCGAGGATTTTCAAGGATTCGGAAAAGGTAGCCGCCGACCCTGAATAACCAGATAAGCGGTAGCCCATCACATTGCCCTTCGGAACCACTGATTGCAACATTTCCCCTTTTTCCACCAACAGCTCTCAAGCGTCAGCTTTCAGCCTTTTGCCTTCAGCTTTCAGGTTTGACGGCAATTGCCTCCCAGCAAGCGGTGCCGCCCGGGCTTGGTTCAGCCTTCAGCCTTCAGCCATCAGCCTTCAGCCTTTTCCCCCTCCCCCTTCCATTCGGGTTGAAGCAGCGGAGTTGCGCGTCTACAGTATCACTTCCATGGCGAATCCCACCATCACCTCACCCGGTTTCCGCTTTCTCAATGCCCTGCTCTGGGGAAACAGCGTCGCGCTCTCCTGGGTCTGGGGACTGGGTCTCTTCTTCTCCGTACAGTTCACCGTGGAGTTCGGACTCACGGGTCTGCTCACCTTTCTGATTCCCAACTGCCTGGGGCTTTTCCTCTTTGGCGCCATCGCGGATCACATCGCCCGGCGGAATACGGGATCGGAGTCCCTGGCCGTCTTCTTCAACGGTTGGTCGCGCCCCTTCCGCCTGGTCTTCTTCCTCTACCAGATCATCGCCCTCTCGCTGACCATCTTCGCCCTGATCCGCTACGGGTGGCAGCCTCTCGGCCTTCAACCCGACCTTCTCTACCTGCCGCTGACGGCCCTCATCATCCTGGCGGCAGGCATCCTCTTCGGAGAGGAGTTCTCGATCCGGAGGATCAAGTACAGCCATGCCGTTTTCCTCGCCATCATCCTCTGCTGCATCGCGGTGATCATCGCGGAACTCGGATCGCCCTACCTGCGAGGCATCCATCGTCCGAGCCTTCTCCCCACCCATGACCTGAGTTTCTGGGGCTATGTCGTGCCGATCTGCATCGGGTTCCTCGTGGGTCCTTGGCTTGACCTTCAGCAATGGCAGCGCGCCATCCAGATCCGCCGTGAGAACACCTCCATCACCGCCTCCTACGCCGTCGGCGCCCTGATCTTCGGGGGGGTGCTTCTCTTCCACGGCATCCTCGCCCTCTGGGCCATGGAGGGAGGCGCCGGCAAGGTCATTCAGAAAGGAATCGCGGGCTATCCCTACGCCGAGTCGCTTCTGACCAGGATCTTCAGCACCGATCCGGTGAATCCCTGGCTCCTCGGCTCCTACCTCGTCTTCCTGAGCGCCTGCATCCTGACCACTCTCGACAGCGGATACATCGCGCTGCGCTGGTTCTTCCAGAGCAATGCCAGCAGGAGCAAGAACCCCATCTTCGCCCTCATTCCGGAGAAGCTCATCACCTCCCCGATCCCCGCCTTCATCCTCTGCGCGGTGATCGCTGTCACGGGTGCCGCGATCGGGATCGAGCTTGAGTACTTCATGATCTTTTTTGCGACATTCTTTGTCGGCTATTCGGCGCTGGCGATCGGGAGGGCCTTCATGAACGGCCCGGTCAACGCCATCCCCCAGGTGAAGATGTTCTGCATCGGCTCACTGGCGGTCGTCATCTTCGCCTACGGATACTTCCTGCACCAACCCGTCTTCCAGATCCTCGGATCGCTCCTTCCGCTCGGCTACGTGCTCTGGCTGATGCTCAAGCCACTTGCCGGCGAGGACTTCATCACCGAGGGAGAGGAGCTCGACCAGCCCGCGACGGCCTCGGTCGTTCCCCTCACCCCGGTCGGGACCGTTCTCACTCCCACACCGACGGGCACTCACGACATCACCGGCCATTTCGAGGACAAGTGGTTCGTCCACACCTTCGTCGCCACCTATGCCGACACCAACTCCGTCGGCAACGTCTATTTCGGAATGTACGCCATGTGGGTCGGCAAGACGCGCGAACTCTTCTTCAACCGGGTCATGCCCAAGTTCAACCTCAAGGAGACCCCCTTCTACATCCTGACGCGATCCTTTGAGCACAAATTCGTCCGTGAAACCCGCGAGTTCGAGACCGTCAGCGTGAAGATCCGGGTGGCGGGTCATAACCGGAAGTTTGTGACCCTGGAGCACGAGATCTACGACTCGGCCGGAAATCAGCTCGGCAAGGGAAGCCAGAGCCTGCTCTTCGTCTCCTCCACGGATTACAAAATGCTCGATATCCCTCAGGATGTGGTGACCGCCTTCCTCGCTTATACGTAAAGCCGTGGGGAACAGAGCAGCATGAGATTCCAACCCCAAAACAGGCCCCCGCTTCATCGGGTGGCGGCGAGTACCCTTCTCGTCCTTGCCCTTTCATTCTCAGCCTGCGGAAAAAAGCCGGAAAAGCCGATACCTCCTGAAAAGACCGGACATCCCTCCCCGACTCCCATCCCTGTTCTCCCCAGGAAAAACTACGATGTCTCCAAGCTCTTCAGCCAACTCCTGCTGAAGAGTTCCGTTTCATGCCAGCAGACCGAGCAGACGGCCATCGCCACCGCGGCCAACACAAACTCCTACGAACTGGACATCGCGCTCCATGTTTTCTGGCCCAAGGCCGCCACGACCATCGCTGATTTGGCAACCGCCACTCCGGAACTTCCCCTCCTGTTGCCGGAGATGGAGGCCCTACTGCAGGGAGTACAACCCTCCCCTGACTTCGCGACTCTGCTGGCCAACAAGGAACGCTCCCTGAGATCCAACCTCTCGATGCTCCAGAAGCTCCCCTACCGGGACTCCCTCTTCGACTGCCAGACCATCCTTGATCTCAAGAACGGGAAGACCTCCCGCAGGGCCCTACTGATCCAGGCCATCATGAATGTCAACACGGACGGATCGGATGGAGACCGCAATCTCGACATCGACAAGCTCTCGGCCACCTACCAGCCCCAGACCAACTACCGCTGGCCCAAGACCGGATCACGCCCCAACCCCTGCCTGAGGGAGTTCGAGTCGCGCCTCGCCCTGCTCGATGCGGAGATGGGGAACGGCACGATGACACCCGAGGTGAAATCCACCCTGGAGAAGGAGCGCGGCTACGTGAAGGCCACCATCGAGGAACTCAGGCGCTGGGATTTCCTTGTCGGAACAGCAGACCCCTTCATCGTCCTTCCCTCCTTCATGGTTGGAAAGTCTCCGGGCCAGCCCGGCATCGGCGACTACGCCGTCGTCATCTGCCGGGGAAAACTCTACCCCGCCATCATCGGAGATCTGGGCCCGGGTTCGAAAATCGGGGAGGCCTCCCTGCGCCTCTGCCGCCAGATCGATCCGAAATCAGGTGCCGACCGCCGCCCCGTGAGCCGCCCGGAGGTGACTTATCTCGTCTTCCCGGGAACGGCTGAGAAACCATTCTCCAATCCCGACTACCGCCATTGGTCCGAGCGTTGCCACGCCCTCTGGAAAGAATTCGGAGGAAACGAGGCGGCCGACTGGCATGAATGGACCTCTCTGGAGAAGCCATGGCCGACCCCCACTCCTGCTCCCAGTCCATCGCCAACGCCTGCCCCATCCCCGTCTGATCTGCCACCCTCTCCTACAACAGACGGGACTCCCTCCGGCTCAAATCCTGCTGCTACCAGCACCCCAGCGGCCACGACTCCACCAACCAACCAACCCTCCACCTCAATCCTTTCCTCCTCACCCACAAACCAGTAAATTCCCTTTTTTCATCCTTCATCCCTCATCATTCCCCCTTCATAATCCACCCTTCATTCTTTCTCACCATGATCATCACAGGAACCAAAGCCCCCGACTTCACCCTCTCCACCGCCACCGCCGAAGGCCCCAAGCAGGTCACCCTCTCCGCCGAGATCGGCAGGAAGAATATCCTGCTTCTCTTCGTCCCGATGGCCTTCACCGGCGTCTGCACCGAGGAGTTCTGCACGATCAGCAAGGGGATCGGCGCCTACGACGCCCTCGACTGCTCGGTCTACGGCATCAGCGGGGACAACCCGTTTGCCCAACAGGCATGGGCCCAGAAGGAAGGGATCACCATTCCCCTTCTCAGCGACTACGAGCACACCGTGGCCAAGGCCTACGGTGTCGCCTACGAGAGCTTCCTCCCCCAGATCGGCCTCGGCATGGGTGGCGTGCCGAAGCGTTCCGCCTTCCTCATCGACCGCTCCGGCGTTATCCAGTACGCCGAGTCGAGCGACGACCCGAAGCAACTCCCCGACTTCGCCAAGATCCAGGCCAAACTGGCGGAGATCAAGTAACGGAAAGCATGTTGGTCCATTGGTCCGTTGGACTGTTGGCCAGCAACTGATCTGAACCGAATACCGCCTGAGATTTCCGAACCGAACAGCCCAATAGTCCAAAAGTCTAAAAGCCCAATAGCCTCATTCCGCCATGCCCACCTCCGACCCGTTCAAGACACTCCGCAGCTTCGAGCCCTCCAAGGGAAAGACAGCTTCCTACTATTCCCTCCCGGCACTCGAGGAGCAGGCCGTCGGCAAGATCTCCCGCCTCCCCTTCTCCATCCGCGTGGTGCTTGAGTCCGTGCTCCGCAACTGCGACGGCCGCAAGGTTCATGAGAAGGATGTCCGCGCCCTCGCCGCATGGAATGCCAAGGCGCCCGCTCCCGAGGAGATTCCGTTCGTCGTCGCCCGCATCGTCCTTCAGGACTTCACCGGGGTTCCCCTCCTGGTCGATCTCGCAGCGATGCGCAGCGCCGTGGCCCGCCTCGGCGGCAAGCCCGGCATCATCGAGCCGCTTGTCCCCGTCGATCTCGTCGTCGATCACTCCGTGCAGGTCGACTACTACGGCTGGGCCGACGCGATGAAGCTCAACCTCGACATGGAATTCAAGCGCAACCGCGAGCGCTACGAGTTCCTCAAGTGGGGCCAACAGGCCTTCGAGACCTTCGGCGTCGTCCCTCCGGGCATCGGCATCGTCCACCAGGTCAACCTCGAGTATCTGGCTCGCGGCGTCCTTCATGGCAAGAACGGCTCCGGTGACATCTACTACCCCGACAGCCTCGTCGGCACCGATTCACACACCACCATGATCAACGGCCTCGGCGTCGTCGGCTGGGGCGTGGGCGGCATCGAGGCCGAGGCTGGAATGCTCGGTCAACCGGTCTACTTCCTCACCCCCGAGGTCGTCGGCGTCCACCTCACCGGCAAGCTCGGCGAGGGAGTCACCGCGACCGATCTCGCGCTCCGCGTCACCCAGATGCTTCGTGCGGCGAAGGTCGTCGGCAAGTTCGTCGAGTTCTACGGCGAGGGTGCCGAGTCGCTTCCCCTCCCCGACCGCGCAACCATCGCCAACATGGCACCGGAATACGGCGCCACCATGGGCATCTTCCCCGTGGATTCCGAGTCCGTCGCCTTCCTCCGCGCCACTGGCCGCACCGAGGCCGAGTGCGAGGCCTTCGGGAACTACTTCAAGGCGCAGGGGATGTTCGGCATGCCCCGCAAGGGCCAGATCGACTACAGCGTAGACCTCGAGCTTGATCTCTCCACCGTCGTTCCGAGCGTGGCCGGTCCGAAGCGTCCCCAGGACCGCATCGACCTCCCGCAGCTCAAGCCTCTCTTCCAGGAACTCCTCACCAAGCCGGTCGCCGAGGGCGGCTACGGCAAGGCTGATGGTGCCCTCTCAGCCCAGGCACTGGTTGCCCGCCGCAATCCCACCATCCCGGAGGACGAGGAGGAGATGATCAGCGACCGCCCCACCCCGGACGCCGTCTCCCAGATGCCGGAGTCCCCCTACCACGGGGAGCACGTCGGCAAGAGCACAATCCGCAACGGCAGCGTCCTCATCGCCGCCATCACCAGCTGCACCAACACCAGCAACCCGAGCGTCATGCTTGCCGCGGGACTCCTCGCCAAGAAGGCGGTCGAGGCGGGTCTCTCCATGGACCCGACCGTGAAGACCTCGCTGGCACCCGGTTCCCGCGTTGTCACCGCCTACCTTGAGAAGACCGGCCTCCAGCCCTACTTCGACAAGCTCGGCTTCCAGACCGTCGGCTACGGATGCACCACCTGCATCGGCAACTCCGGCCCACTCAACCCCGAAGTCGAGAAGGCCGTCACCGACAACGATCTTGTCGCCGCCGCCGTCCTCTCGGGCAACCGCAACTTCGAGGCCCGCATCCACCAGAACATCAAGGCCAACTTCCTGATGTCCCCTCCGCTCGTCGTCGCCTTCGCGCTCGCCGGACGCGTCGACATCGACTTCGCCAAGGAGCCCGTCGGCAAGGGCAAGGATGGCAGGGAGATCTTCCTCAAGGATATCTGGCCCAGCCTCGCCGAGATCCGCGACACCCTTCGCAGCGCCCTCACACCGGAGATGTTCGCCACCCTCTACGGTGACTTCGCCGGCCAGAACCCCAAGTGGAACGAGATCAGCGCTCCCACCGGAGCCATCTACCAGTGGGACACCAAGAGCACCTACATCCAGGAGCCGCCGTTCTTCGAGAACTTCGGCATGGAGGCCGGCACCATCACCCCGATCTCCGGAGCCCGTGCGCTCGGCATCTTCGGCGACTCCGTCACGACCGATCACATCTCCCCTGCCGGAGCCATCAAGGAGAAGTCCCCGGCGGGACGCTTCCTCAGCGAGAACAGCGTCACCAAGGATGACTTCAACAGCTACGGCAGCCGTCGCGGCAACGACCGCATCATGACCCGCGGCACCTTCGCGAACGTCCGGATCAAGAACCTCATGCTCCCCGGAGTCGAGGGTGGCGAGACCCTGCACCAGCCCGATGGCGAGCGCATGAGCATCTTCGACGCGGCCCATAAGTATGCCGCCGCGAAGACTCCGCTCGTCATTCTGGCCGGACAGGAATACGGCACCGGCAGCAGCCGTGACTGGGCCGCCAAGGGAACCCGCCTGCTGGGCGTGAAGGCCGTCATCGCCGCCAGCTACGAGCGCATCCACCGCTCCAACCTCGTCGGCATGGGCATCCTCCCGCTCCAGTTCCAGGAGGGAACGACCGCCCAGACCCTCGGCCTCGACGGCACCGAGAGCTACGACATCGTCGGCCTCGGCGAGGATCTCAAACCCCGTCAGGACCTCACGCTCCGCATCACCCGCAAGGACGGATCCTCGCAGGATGTCACCGTCAAGGTCCGCATCGACACCCCGATCGAGGTCGACTACTACCGCCACGGCGGCATCCTCCCCTTCATCCTCCGCCAACTCATCAACGAGGCGAAATAGGAGATTCTTTAATGTGGAACTCAGGAAATCAGGAAAACTGCAGGATGAGGATCTGAGTCAGGAAATCATTGGTGCGGCGATTGAAGTTCACCGATCGCTAGGGCCAGGATTTCTTGAATCCCTCTATGAGGAGGCTCTCTGTATCGAACTGGACAATCTTGGGATTCCCTACGAACGCCAGAAAACTTTAGAAATCAGATATCGCAATCATAAGATCGGAGAACATCGTCTGGATCTCTTGATTGCTAGTAAACTGGTTGTAGAGCTGAAAGCCGTAAAGGAGATCGAGCCAATCCACTTCACCATTGTTAGATCGTACGTGAAGGCTTCAAACGCTACTTCGGGGATCATTCTCAACTTTTCAACTATGCCCCTAACCATCAAACGGGTTGGCATGGAAATTCCTCTTACTTCTTCTCTCTCCTTCCTGAGTTCCTGAGTTCCATATTAATTTTCATGCCTTCGGTCTCACCATCCTCGCACCCCACCGACCTTGCCGCCGAGATCCTGCGGCTGAAGAAGGAGCGGAACGCCGTCATCCTCGCTCACAACTACCAGATCGAGGAGATCCAGCGTGTCGCCGATCATGTCGGTGATTCCCTCGGCCTGAGTCAGAAAGCCGCCGAGACCGACGCCGACGTCATCGTCTTCTGCGGTGTCCACTTCATGGGAGAGACCGCCAAGATCCTGAATCCCGGCAAGACCGTCGTCATCCCCGACATGGATGCGGGTTGCTCGCTCTCCGACTCCTGCCCAGCCGAAAAACTCGAGGCATTCCTCAAGGAGCATGCGGAGAAGAACTACCACGTCATCGCCTACATCAACTGCAGCGCCGGAGTGAAAGCACTCGCCGATGTCATCTGCACCAGCGGCAACGCCGTAAAGATCGTCGAGGCGGCCCCCAAGGACCGCCCCATCCTTTTTGTTCCCGACCAGAACCTGGGCGCCTGGGTCACCGAGCAGACCAGACGACCCATGGATCTCTGGCAGGGATCCTGTTACGTCCACATGGAGTACACGCGCGACAGCATCAGCAGGGCCAAGCAGGAGCACCCCGATGCCCTCGTCGTCGCCCACCCCGAGTGCCCGCAGGCCGTGCGCCTGCTCGCCGATGAGGTCTGCTCCACCGAGAAGATGGTCACCTTCTGCAAGAACTCCCCGGCCAAGGCCTTCGTGATCGTCACCGAGGAGGGAATGCTCCACCGCCTCCGCCGCGAGATCCCCGACAAGATCTTCATTCCCGGGCCAACCGACACCTGTGCCTGCGCCGAGTGCCGCTACATGAAGCGCAACACCATGGAGAAACTCTACCTCTGCCTCCGCGACCTCAAGCCCGAGATCCTGCTGGAGGAGGGACTCAGGGCCAAGGCCGAGAAGTCAGTCAGGAAGATGCTGGAACTCAGCCGCTGAATTGAGGCTGAAGACTGAAATGTCTCGCGCAGCCGTAACGGATGCGAAGCAACGGCCGGGCAAGCAAACGCAGAGGCGCAGAGTTTTTAAGATGGAATTCAGAAGAAGCGCCCATACAAGCCAGCTTTAAAAAAGAAGAATTCTAAAATCTGAATCTCAAAATATCTACCCTCATCCCATATCCTCTGCGCCTCCGCGCCTCTGCGGGAGAAATGCTTCTTTTAACTCCATTTCCTGCCTTCCCAACAGCCCAACAGCCCAACAGCCCAACAGTCCTCATGCACAATCCCGGCACCATCTCCCATGATCTCTGGAATCGGGCGCTCCGCCGAATTCCCGGCGGCGTGAATTCCCCCGTCCGCGCCTTCCGTGGTGTGGGTGGTGAGCCGTTTTTCGTCAACAAGGCCAAAGGCTGCACCATCACCGATGTCGATGGGCGCGAATACATCGACTTCGTCGGCACCTGGGGCCCTGCGATCCTCGGACACGCCCCTCAGGTCGTGATCGATGCGGTCAACGCGACCGCCAAACACGGCACCAGCTTCGGCATCCCCAATCCCCTTGAGGTCGAGATGGCGGAGACCATCTGCCGCCTGGTGCCCTCCGTGGAGAAGGTCCGCATGACCAACAGCGGCACCGAGGCGGTCATGTCGGCGATCCGCCTCGCCCGTGGATTCACGGGACGCGACCGGATCGTGAAGTTCGAGGGATGCTACCACGGCCACGTCGATTCCCTGCTGGTTAAGGCCGGAAGCGGTGCCCTCACCCTCGGGCAACCCGACAGCGCGGGCATTCCCTCATCCCTTGCCACCCTCACCTCCACGCTTCCCTTCAATGATCCGGAGGCACTTCAAGCAGTCTTTCAGGAAAAGGGCTCCGAGATCGCCTGCGTCATCCTCGAGACCGTCCCGGCCAATGCAGGCCTTTACCTGCCGGAGCCAGGCTATCTGGAGGCGATCCAGACGCTCTGCCGCAAGCATGGCGCCCTGCTCATCTTCGACGAGGTCATGACCGGATTCCGCCTTGCTCCCGGGGGCGCTCAGGAAATTTACGGAATCACTCCCGACCTCACCACCCTGGGCAAGGTCATCGGGGGTGGCCTACCCGTCGGGGCATTCGGAGGCCGCGCCGAGATCATGGATCATCTCGCTCCGCTCGGCCCCGTCTATCAGGCAGGAACCCTCTCGGGGAATCCCCTCGCCCTCGCGGCGGGTCTTGCCCAACTCAAGGAGATGGAGCGCATCAATGGATGGGCTCTCCTTGAGTCTCTTGGCGCACAAATGGAGGAATCGGTCCGCTCCGCAATCAAGGGGAAGCCGCTGACCTTTCACCGGATCGGTTCCATGTTCTGCCTCTACTTCACCGAAGGCCCCGTCCGCAACCTTGCCGACGCCAAGAAGAGCGATACGACCGCCTTCGCCCGCCACTTCCACGCCTCACTCCGCGAAGGAATCTACTTCGCCCCCTCCCAGTTCGAAGCAGGATTCATCTCCACGGCACACACACCGGAGGATCTCAAGCGTGCCACCCAAGCCCTCAAGGATTTGTAATCGGCATTGTAATATGGGATGAACGCCGTCCATTGATTCCGATTCAAATCCGAATCAGCACCTCCCTCCACAGGGCCTGATAAAGAATCCAATACATTGCATTAGTGACGGGATCACCAAAGGGTAAAGAAGTTAAAAAGGTTAGAATGTTGAACTGTTACAATGTCGACTGAGGGGATTATGTGAATCATGAAACGTTGTCCCCGCGAAGACTCCTTGGGGATATGATTTCGCAGGCTTGAAACGTCCCTTTTACCATTTTAACACTTCAACTTTTTAACACGATCGCCTCAAAACACTTTGCTGCACTCCATCATCTAATTGGATTTTACTGAAAAATCTGCCCACCACTTGGTGCACTTTTTCAGGCCGACCAGTCCTCCCAGTGAATCCCCTCGATTTTGCTGAAGTCGTTTGGATTCAACGTAGCCACGATGCAGTCATGACGGCGGGCTGTTGCCGCGATGAGCAGATCGAGATCGCTCACGATTCTCCCGGTAATGATCTGCCGCGCCTTCATCACCGAGAAGATCCTCCAGCATTCCGCGTCACTCTGAAGCACTTCCAGGCGATCCTTGAGTAACGCCTCGTATCGGTGATCACGCCGTGGATCGGGAGACTTTAGAAGTCCCCATTCCGTTTCAGCGCGGCAAACGATGGAAATCACACACCGTTCATCGCCCGCATCGTCCCAGCGTCGCAGTGACGCCATCACGGGAGATCGTCGTAGTGGCTGTGAATAGACAGATGTGTCGAGTAGATATCTTTCAGAAGCACTCATGCGCTTGTCCGGACTCTTCCCAGCGGTTCCCTAACTTTCGAGAGGAGATGCGGAGGAGGTCGTCCTTTGATTCCATACCTCAGGAAAGTCATCCGACGATTCCTTCAGTGAGCCATGCAATTTTTCATGCGATTGGAGATCGCTTAGAATTCCACCGGATTTTTTCCCCGAATCCTTGAGTGGTGGAAGAAGACGCACCAGAGGACGCCCCCGTAGCGTCACGAGAATCTCCTCTCCGGATCCCGCAACTCTGCGGCAGATCTCGGAGAAACGGGTTTTTGCCTCAAATAGTCCGATAGAAGTCATTTCTCAAATAATCCTACTAGTTGACTAGTTTATTGTCAACATACCCCCCCTATCGCCCGATGCATCTTATTGAAGGCCAGATTAAAACAACTTTGCTCACGTGAAGCAGTTGCAACTACCCCTGAAGCATGATTTCAACCCCTCTCAACCCCTCATTCAAATCAAAATCCCCTGTTCCTGATCCTTCGTAGAAACAGAAGCAGGAGGACGATTGCTCCGATGCCGAGCGGCATCCTCACACGCGCCCATAGGCTTGGAGCAGAGGGAACGCGCACATTTAGTTGGGAACATGCCAGGGGTTCACCCTTATCAGACAGGATGCTTAGCATGATCAGGTGCCATCCAGGCTGGAGACCCGAAATGACAGCAGCTTCACCGGCGTCATGTGGTTTCATCATTCGCGCATTCAGATCCCTACACATCATCCTCATGGAGGAGAGATTCAGGCCGGAGGTATCCGGGGCGCGCTTTTGACCTTCCTCCGGAACCAGCAAGCACTCTTGGAAGAGGATCCTTCTGTCACTCATCGGCCTGGCTCTCCAGCGCACGACAACCTCCGGCTTACCAAACCAAGGGGTTGAGATTTCGCCGGTGACATCATCGACAGGTGGAAGAGGCGATTCCCTCACGGGTGCTTCGGGTGTAATTGCCATGCCACTCCCCTGCTCGTCACCTGTCGGCGGCATCATCTTTGGATTCCTTGCGTCCTGCACTACGGGTGAAGCCGTCACCCTACCCGAGACGACGGCCTTCCAGAGCAATTCGTGGCGTGTCTTGGAACCTTCCTCCAAGGCAAGACGAACCTGGCCTTCACCGGGCAGTGATGGCGTCCACTGGTACTGAATCTCCCTGGACTCACCGCTATTGAGTTCCACCGGCATGGAATCACTCATCCCCCCACCCAGCGGGGAGGTGATTTTCCAGAAGGCTCGCTTGGGAACATCTGAGCGATTCACCAGGCAGAAGGAGAGGGTCATCCCTACGCCTGGTGAAAGATTTCCGAGGATCGGAGGAGTCACGGCCTGAAGCGTCAGGGGAACGAAGCGTCTCCTTGGCGGCAACTCCAGCAGATTCTCGGTGAGCCCGTCGGTGATCCGGACTTTCGCGGAGGGGGATGATCCGTGCTGGGTACCCTCCTCCTCTTCCTGCAGGAGGGTAAAGGCCTTTTGCGAATAGGGAGGGAGGAGAGACTCTGGAGGCAATACCCATCCGCCGTTCTCCCCCGTCGGCAGGAAAGAAATACGGATCGGATTTCCAGAGAGATTCCTGACACTCCAGGTTGCCTCCGCAACAGGGGTGACATCAAACCTGGGAAGCCCGGTCCCCCGGACCACCAAGGGACCCTTTTCGGTGACGGGAATGCACTTCACGTCATCCTCGTAGGACTTCGCTTCCATGGGGGAAAACTCCACATCGATCGAGACACGATCACCCTCGGCCAGTTGATAGCCACCTCCAGCAGGCGAGGAGAAACCCTTCGGGAAAAGGAGTCGGCCGGCTGCACGTCCACCGCCTTGGTTGATAACAACCACATTCGTCGCACGCTTTTCGGAGAGCAGAACCTTTCCGAAATCGAGTTCCCGGGGCTCGAAGACCAGCAGCGGCGGAGGAGGAATGATCCGGATTAAGGCTTTGGCGGGTGCGGAGAGGGACTGGCCGGGAGCCTTTGCACGGAAGGTAAATTCATCCTCCATAGGAGCCTTGGAGGCATCGTGATGATAGACCACCGATGCCGTGTGGTCGGAAGTATTTTTCAGATCGGAGAGGGAGCCATGGGCCGGTTGCCCCTGAATCTCGAATGTCTCCACATTCCCGTAACTGGGAATGGCGACGAGCGGGATCACCACCGCCCCTCCCCTTGGCACCTGAGCCTTCGACTCCCTGACAAAAGTGGGACTGATTCCACCCTTCCTCTGATCCGGGGCCGATTTCCCGAAGGTGACGGTGGCGGATAACACAAACACCACGAGAAGCAACGAGGCGCGGGTTCCCTTCATTCTAGAATCCTCAGTTGAAAGGGAGCCACAAAATGCACAAGAAGCACAAAATCAATTGATTGCTTAAGGCTATCAGGAGATCGATCCTTCGCCCAGTGTCGGCATTACCACATGGCAGTTCGAGTCATTCGTGATTTGGCCTGCCCGGCCGTTACTTCGTTTCCGTTACGGCGTGGTTTCAAACGATTGTCCGGGTTCATGGATCGCATCACCGGGACTTCCTCAGCGATCCGTGGAGGGTGAGACGGACCCATCGGCACGGACACTGAGGCCGACACCGCCGTGGGAACCTGCCACCTCCGTGAACCAGGGCATGCGGAGCCACTTTCTAGGGGTCGCCGGCTTGTCATCGAAGAGACTCGGCAGATAGCTGATCAGATAAGGCTGTGTCTGGGAATTGGTGGCTCGGCGCAGGGAGCGGTTGAGGGAAGGACAGCGCCAGTCTTTCGAGGTGAGGCCCATGGAGATTGAGGTTGAAGAGAGCCACCACTCCTGCTCCGCCGTCGTGCCGATCGGGACACTGCTTGGGAGCTGGGGCCAGCCCCGACCATCCTCCAGATGAGTCGAGAAGGTTGTCCAGAGATGCCTGAGCTTAGCGGTGCAGACAACCCTGTCGGCCTGTTTCACGATCGCCTCGGCGTTAGGGAAAATCAAAGTCGCCAAGATCAGGAGAATGCCCACGACCACCACCAACTCAAGGAGCGTGAAGCCACTCCGCTGTCCCAATCGGCGTCCGGCAACCGCCATCCTGTTAAGCGAAAGCGCCACTAATTTCCAATCCTGCAACCGCTGATCACGAAGGTCTGATTGAGGGGGGGGTTGGTTGTCGGAATATTTGTATTGAGAACCTGGGTGATCACTCCGTTGCCACTGTAGGTCTGATTAGGGGGTTGAGTGCTGAGCGATGCGTTGAAGCTTCCTCCTCCTTGGAAGATATTAGCGGATGATAGATCTAAGGCATTATTCGTCGATGGCAAGATCAGGGCGTTCAGCGAATTCGCGGAGGGATCCAAGGTGGCGTAGACACCCAGTCCGTCGTTATAGAGACCGGTGGAAGCGTCGTAGATGACGACTGTGCCGCCGGTCAATGTGGTGTTGGTGGAGGTTGAGAACTGAGTTACTCCGACGATATTCACACCTCGCAGGACTCCGGTGAAGGTTCCGGTGGTTGGGAAAAATGTCCCGTTTCCATAAGGATTTCCACTCTTGTTGGAACCACCCGCCTGAAGGGTTGTGGAGGAGAAGCAAGCCGTTGCACAGAGCATCATCAACAGCGTTGACGGGGAGAACATCTTCATGGTTTTAAATTTTGGGGCGGAGGAAGGGGATGTCAACCTGAATTGCATTGGTCGCTTACCTTTGAGGAGGAGGCACCCTGACGGGAGGAGGGACGACGGTACCAGGTTGAGGAGCGGAAGTGGTTTGGCCGGGCATGAGACGACTTGGCGGAGTGGCGCGGGGGACAGGCAGGATCCTGGCGCCATTATTGCCTCCGTTGTTGATGAAGGGGTTATTCTGGAGGCCACCGCTTGACTGGCAATCATCGAGAGCCCTTCCCGCAACATTCTGCCGACCGATAAGAAGAGAGTTATCTCCGGCCTCCACGGCGGTAGCTTGTATGGAATTGGTGGGAAGATTGGAGGGAACATTTCCCCAGGCCACCACAGAGCCATCCGTCTTCAGGGCCGCTGCATAGTTCCAACCAGCGGAGATCGAGGCAACTCCGCTCATGGCATTGGTCGGAACATTGGTCATTGAACTATTACCCCACGCCAAAACGGATCCATCTTTCTTGAGAGCCATCGCAAAGTTATTGCCTTCGGAGACTGCAGCGACGTTTGTGAGTCCAAGCAATCGCACTTCGGTGTAGGCATCACTAGCAGTTCCAAAAGCCTTACCAAAACCAACTACAGTCCCATCGGCAAGCAGTGCCAATCCCTGAATCTGCCCATCGGATATTCCGATGGCATTGGTGAGCACTGAGATAACCCGATAGGCTCCAAACCGATCAGTTGGCAAGTATTTCCCACCCCAGCCAACTACCGTCCCATCTTGACGAATAGCCAGACAGTCCGTTCCTGCAGAGATCGCCACCACTCCACCCTGGGCACGAGCGGGAGTCGGAGTAGCAATGTTTCCCCATGTCGTGACACGCCCGTTCTTAAGGGCCATCATGTGCGTGTATCCTGCGGAGATCGCAGTGACGCCACTCGAGAGGTCACTGGGAACATTAGTGACGGAAGTTGATAAAGCCCAAACCACAACCTTTCCATTTCCATTCAGGGACGAAGAGATCCCGAACGGACTGACACTGATGGCCTTGACTCCAGAGTCGAATGCCGCAGCAGGAATGCTTGCATTGGCAGTAGCCGGGAATGCCTCGATGGGCATACCCGGCACGTCGACCATCAAGACGAGTCCTGATGGGATCGATGTCCGGTTCGTTCGGTAGACCGAGTTGGTGAAGGTGAAATTTGTCCCGCCAACCACGCCTACTCTGCCAACATTGGTCGTGGCCCCGTAGCTGAGTAACACCCCGATGCTTGGAATATTCAAGAAGATGGAGTCGTTATTGGTTCTGATGGCAACATTCGTTCCCTGCAGAAGAGGATAAGTCACGGATGTCCCGGCAGGGATGCTCCAACTCCAATTCGTCGTGAGATTGATGAAGTTATCACCGCCGGAAATGGTGATGGTTCCGGTGTTTGTAATACGGCTTACTGGGCCAAGCGTGATGGTGGTGCCATTGCTGATGTTGATGCCATTTCCGAGTCTCAGGATAGTGTTGCTGTTGGTGAGAGCCAGTTGCGTTCCCCCGTTTGTCATGGTGAGTCCACCGGTGCCCAGTGCACTGTTATTATTCGCATTGATGGTGCCAGTCCTGATCGTGGTGCCACCGGAGTAGGTGTTGGAACCGGATAGCGTGAGAGCGCCGTTGCGATCCTCCTTGATAAGTCCACCGTTGCCGGCAAGGGAGTTCTCTATCAGGGCGGATCCACTATTGGTGGCGCTGTAGGATATGGCTGTGATCGTCCCGCTTCCGGTGATCGTGCCATTACCGATCGTGAGTGCCTGGACGGTTATTCTAAAGCCAATGTTACTCAGTGATCCGGAGGGGATGTCGAGGTTGTTACTCGTGGCGCCAAGCGCGGAGTCATTGCCAACCGTCAGGGTTCCGTTGGTGATGACCGTGCCTCCTGTGTAGGAGTTGGAGGCGGCGAGGGTGAGCGTGCCAGCACCCTGCTGGATCAACGTACCGGAGCCTGCGAGTCTGACTGCTAAGATGCCGTTGCTGAACTGGGTGAAGTTGGCGTTGTTGGAGATGGTGCCGTTGGTGATGACGCCGCTTCCGAGCGCAAAAGTGTTGGTAAAGGTGTTGCCGCTGAGATCGAGAAGTCCATCTCCTTGAACGCTCACCGTATTGGTGGAGAGGGCGTTCGCATTGGCGGCCACGATTGATCCCTTCGTGACGAGCGTGCCGCCTGAGTAGCTGTTGCTTCCAGCAAGGTTCAGCGTGCCCGATCCATCCTTGATCAACGTACCGGAGCCCGCGAGTCTGGCTGCCAAGATGCCGTTGTCGAGCAAGGTGAAGTTGGCATTATTGAAGATCGTGCCGTTGGTTATGGCTCCGCTTTCGAGGTCGAAGGTGTTGGTGAAGGTTTGACTGCCGAGATCAATGACGCCGCCGTTGTTTGTGACCCCGCTTCTACCGAAAGCCTGCGTGGAATTTGTGGCCACCAAGGTTCCGTTGGTGATGACTGTGCCTCCTGTGTAGGTATTGGCTCCCGAGAGGGTCAGGGTGCCAGTACCGGTTTTGGTAAGGCCGGCGCTACCTACAAGTCTGGCTGCCACAGTGCCACTCTGGCCATCGAAATTAGTCCCGGTGCTGTTTCCGAGGGTTCCGTTGGTCACCGTTCCGCCGGAGAAGGTGATCAGTCCCGTGCGATTGAATATTTTACCTCCCAGATCCAGGGTGCTGGTATTGGTGACCGTGATGGGGCTGTTTGAAGCTCCGAGTGAGTTGGGATTCGTGGCGATGAGGGTGCCGGCACTGACGGTGGTTCCTCCAGTGTAATCATTTGCATCCGACGAGAGGGTGAGGGTGCCCGAGCCGGTCTTGTTCAGACCGCCACCACCAGTGATGGATCCGGAGTTAGTCCAGAGGTTGGTCGTGCTGAATATCGCCGTGGAGTTGGAATTGATGAAGTAGTCGTTGGCGACGGTCAGGTCGGTGAGGGCCGTAATCGTGGAGTTGGAGGCCACGGTGACAGTCCCTGTTCCGAAGGCGTCATTGTTGTTGATGGAGAGACCTCCCTGATTAAGGATGGTTCCGCCGGAGTAGCTGTTGCTTCCCGAGAGAGTCAGGGTGCCGATACCCGACTTGATGAGGACGGGGGTAGTGGTCGAATTAGTGAGGCTTCCACTCATCGTGACGGAACTGTTCACGGTGATGGTTCTATTGTTGGTAATATTGCCGAAATCACCCCCTCCGGTGAAGATGAGTTCCCCGTTGTTAGTGGGGTTTGTGCTACCGAGAGCAGCGTTGCCTCGGAAACTGAAATTATTGGGGACGGTCCATGGGTCGGAAGAGGAGGAGGAGATGGCACCTCCGTTGAATACCAGTGTGCCGGTGCCCAGCGCATTGCTGTCACCGATCTGAAGTGTGCCGGCGTAGATGGTGGTGGGGCCACTGTAGGTGTTGGCGTTGGTGAGAGTCAGGGTACCGGCGCCAACCTTGGCCAGGCCCAGTGCTCCGTTGAGGGTATCGGTGATGATGTTGGTGAAAGCCCTGTTAGTGCCACTGGCTGTGTCGAAGCCGAAGGATGCACCATCATTAAACTTCCCGGAGTTGTAGACCGCGTTGGTGATCTCGTAATCGGTAAATCCTCCGCCAAATGCAAGCGCACCACCGCTCTCTACCGCGTAGTTGTTGCTCCCCCACCCTGCAAGCGTGTTGCTGTTGGCAATCGAGAGGACGCCCCCGCTTATCCTCGTTAGACCGGTGTAGGTATTGGTACCGGTGAGGGTGAGGACGCCTGATGCGACGGTCTTGTTCAGGCCGTTGGTGCCTCCGAGGATAGCCGCGATGGTACCGCTCTGGGCGTTGTAGTTCGCGCCGTTATTGATCAGGGTTCCGTTGGTCAGCGTTCCCGCAACAAAGGTGATCAGTCCCGTGCGAGTGAAGCTGTTACCTCCAAGATTGAGGGTGCCGGTTCCAGAGACCGTGATGGGACCGTTTGAATTTCCAAGTGAGTTGGCATTCGTGGCGATGAGGGTGCCCGCGCTGACTGTCGTAGTGCCGGTGTAGCTGTTGGATCCCGTGAGAGTCAGGGTGCCGGCACCCATCTTGGTGAGAGCACCGGGGCCACTAATGGATCCGGAGTTGGTCCAGAGGTTGGCCGTGCTGTTAGTCGCCGTGGAGTTGGAATTGATGAAGTAGTTGTTGGTGACGGTCAGGTTGGCGAGGGCCGTGATCGTGGAGTTGGAGGCCACGGTGACGGTTCCTGTGCCGAAGGCGGTATTGTTGCTGATGGAGAGTCCACCTTGATTGAGCGTGGTACCGTCGCGATAGGTATTTGCCCCAGTGAGGGTGAGGGTGCCGGAGCCTGTCTTGTTCAGACCGCCATCACCACTGATGACTCCTGAGTTGATCCAGATGTTGGTCGTGCTGAATGTCGCGGTGGAGTTGGAATTAATGAAGAAGTTGTTGGCGACG